>NZ_PPPT01000036.1 GCF_006483445.1 Bradyrhizobium guangdongense
CGAGATTCCGGGTTCGATGCTTCGCATCGTCCCGGAATGACGGCTTCGCCGTCACTTTCCGATCCGCTTCATCTCGCTCACCAGCAGATCAAGCGCCTCCGCCAGCATCACGCCGCCGCACACCGTGAGCCGGTCCGGGATCACGATGAGCTGGTCGGGTGGATAGAAGCGCGCCAGCGCCGGATGGAGCAGGAAGGCGCGGCCTTCGTCCTCGGCGCGGTCGCCCGCTTCCGACAGCAGCAAAACGTCCGGCTTCAACGCCAAGATGCCTTCCAGCGAGATGAAGGCGCCATCGCCGATGCCGAGCTCGTCGGCCGCATTGCGCAAGCCCGCCTCGCGCAAGAGCACGCCGAGCAGGCTGTCACGGCCGGCAACCCAGCCGCGGCGCGACAGCGGCAGCACGCGACCGTTGCGCTGTCCGAGCGTCTCTCGCGCGCGCTGAATGGCCGCATCGATGCGCCCGACCTCGGCATTGGCGCGCTCGGCCTGACCCGTGATCTCGCCCATCCGTACAATCTGCGCCTTCACCTCGTCCATGGTCCTCGGCACCGAGAACTCGGCGAGTTGCACACCGTTCGCCTGCAGCAGCTCGCGTGTGGCTCGCTTGTCGAACAAGCTCGCCACCACGACATCGGGCTTGAGCACGAGGATGTCCTCGGCGCCGCCCGACAGCACCGGAAATTTTTGCGCCTCGGCCGCGCGCCAGGATTGCCAGTCGTCGCGTGCGTAGCGGCTCAAGCCCACGATCTGGCCGGGATCGGCGAGCGAGAGCAGGAGCTGGTCGGTGCAGACATTCATCGACGCGATGCGGGGCTGTGCCGCGCACGCGGGGCATGCCGTCAGGAGGATTGCCGCGATGACCGGTGCCGCGGACCGCATCGTCAGACGTCCGCCCATGGTACGATCACGGCCTCCCGCTCATGCTCGGCGCGATAGGCCGTGATGCGGAAGACGTCGGCCAGCACCTGCTCAGACAGCGCTTCGGCGGGTTTGCCCTGCGACGCCAGCTTTCCGCTCGACATCACCAGCACGCGATCGGCGAAACGCGCCGCGAGACCAAGATCGTGCGTTACGACGATCACCAGCACACCGGCATTGGCGGCCTTGCGCAGGGTCTGCATGACGTCGAGCTGATGGCGCGGATCGAGCGACGAGGTCGGTTCGTCCGCGAGGATGGCAGGCGCCTCGGTCGCCAGCACACGTGCCAGCGCGACACGGCTGCGCTCACCGCCTGAGAGCTCGGTGGCGCGGCGATCGGCGAACTGCACGACGTCGGCAGCCTGCATGGCGCGCGCGACCGCGTCGGCATCGCGCGGCGACAGCCTGCCCGGATCGGTCGCGCCATGCGGATAGCGGCCGAGCGCGACGATATCGCGCGAGGCCAACGGCCAGTGCACGATGTGGCCCTGCGGCAGATAGGCGAAGCGTCTTGCACGCTCACGCAACGACAGCGAGGCGAGCGCCCGGCCACCGATGTCGATGCTGCCACTCGCGGGAATGAGGCCTGCAAGCGCGCGGAGCAGCGTGGTCTTGCCGGCACCGTTCGGGCCGACCAGCGCGACGAGATGGCCTGATGACAGCGACAACGAAATATTTTGCAGCACGGCGCGGCCGCCGAGGCTGACATTGACGCCCTGCGCGGTGAGGAAGGCGTCACTCATGCGACGCCTCCGCTGAGCGCGCGGCGCTCGCGCACGATGAGATAGAGGAAGAAGGGAACGCCGATGATCGAGGTCAACACGCCGACCTTGATATCCGACGTGGAAGGAATGATCCGCACCGCGATGTCGGAGGCAAGCAGCAGCGCACTGCCCGCGAGTGCACTCGGCACGAGCAGCCGCGACGGATCATGCCCGATCAGCGGCCGCATCAGATGCGGCGCGACCAAGCCGATGAAGCCGATGGTGCCGGAGACCGCGACCGCACCGCCAACCCCGAGCGCGACGCCCGAGATGACCAGGAGCCTCAGCCGGTCGACATCGATGCCGAGGCTTTGTGCCGCCTCTTCACCCAGGCTAAGCGCGCGAAACGCGCTGCGCTGGCTGAGCAGCATCGCGCCGCCAACCAGGATGAACGGCAGCGCCAGCGCGACATGACGAAAGCTGCGGTCCTCCAGCGAACCCAGCAACCAGAACGCGATCTCGAGCACGATGAAGGCATTTTTGGAGAGGTTCATCACCAGCGCAGTCGCGGCCCCCGCGAGCGCGGAGATCGCGAGCCCGGCGAGGATCAGGATCAACAGCCCCGCGTTGCGGCCGGCAACGGCGAGTAGCGCGAACACCGAGGCGAATGCCGCGATGATCGCCGCGACGGGCAGCGCGTAGGAGCGCACGTCGGCCAGCCCCAGCGCAATGATCAGCACCGCACCGAAGGCGGCTGATTGCGGCGCGCCGAACAACGACGGCGAAGCCAGCGGGTTGCGCAACAGGCCCTGCAGCGCCGCACCGGATAGCCCGAGGATGCCACCAATCGCAAGCGCCAGGATCGTACGCGGCAGGCGGATCTCGCGCACGATCACCTGCGCCACGTCGCTGCCGCCGCCGAACAGCGCCTCGACGACTGACAGCGGCGACAGCCTGACCGCACCGATCCCGAGCGAGATCAGCGCCAGCAGCACGACCAGCGCGATCAGCCCGGCCGTCACACCCATGCGCCGGCCAGCATCGGTGCCGGCCCCCTGAATCACGATCTGAGCGCTCTGATCATCCATCTCGACGATGCTCATACATCGACTGGAACCGGGCACAAGCGCGTTGCGAACAAACCACGTACCGGCCTTTATCGAAGGGAGGCGGATTGACTCCTGTTTCGGCTGCCTCCTAGATGAACGAGACGGTTCCCTTCGGGGACGAAATGGGAATGCGGTGCGGGATTTTTTCCCTATGCCGCGGCTGCCCCCGCAACTGTAAGCGGCGAATTCTTCGTCAAAAAGCCACTGGGGTCCTCGGTTCCTGGGAAGGCGATGAAGGGTAACGACCCGCAAGCCAGGAGACCTGCCGTCAGCCGTGGTCACACGCGATGATGTCGGTCGGGGTGTACGGACATTGGCCTTATCGGAACGCGGGAAGCGCAACCGGTGAGACCTCGTTCGCTGTGACGTGCCACTGACGTCATGCCGAGGTCCACCGATGTTGTCCGTTCCGAGAGCCGCAAGGCGACAAAGTTCGCTTCTGCTCGCCTCCAGTTTCCTCGTTCTCAGCGTAACCGCCGCCCGCGCCCAGGTCGTCGCCGAACAATTGCCTCCCGTCGAGGTCGCCAGGCCTGGCGACCAGAACCAGACGCGGGCGCGCGCGACCGGCGATTCCGGCGCCAGCTCACCGCGGCGCGCGCCGTCCACGCCGTCGCAGGGCGACGGCACGGCCAGCGGCGCGTCGACCGGTAGTGGCGGCGCGTCCGCCACCGGTAGCGCCGCGCAATCCGGCGGCATCGTCGGTGCCGCCACCACCGTGATCACGGCCGCCGACATTGCGCATTCCCCGGCACAGTCGCTCGCCGAGATCATCGCGACGCAGACGCCGGGCGCCCAGCTCACGACGCTCTATGGCGGCCCCGTTGCCGCAAAAACCACCGTCGACCTGCGCGGTTTTGGCGCGTTCGCCAGCGCCAATACGCTGGTTCTGATCAACGGGCGCAGGCTCAACGACATCGACATGGCGCAGGTGGACCTCTCCACCATTCCGCTCAATTCGATCGAGCGCATCGAGATCACCCGCGGCAATTCCGGCGCGGTGCTCTATGGCGATAACGCGGTCGGCGGCACGATCAACATCGTCACCAAGACCGGCGTCGGCGGCCCGCCGGTGTCGATGCGCATCGAGAGCGGCTTTGGCTCGTTCAACACCCGACAGGGCGCGGTCTCGACCGCGCTCAATTTCGGCAACTGGTCGACCTCGTTCTACGGCAATGCCGTCAAGACCGACGGCTATCGCGCGAACAATCAATATGTTCAGGAGAACGGCGTCGGGAACCTCAACTACACCTCTCCCGGATTCACCGCGTTCTTCAACGTGAGCGGCGACAATCAGGAGCTCCGACTGCCCGGCGGACGGCTGGTGGATCCCTCCATCGGCGTCGATCTGGTCACGACCGATCGGCGCGGCGCAGCTACGCCGTTCGACTATGCCAATCAGCAGGGCGCGAGCGCGACGGCCGGCTTCACCAAGACGCTGGTGAACGGCGTCGATTTGATCGTCGACGGCGGCGTGCGCGACAAGAAGCAGCAGGGCGCGTTCTTCTCCAGCCCGACACCAGTGCCGGACTTCTTCACCTCGACATATGTGGATGCGCATCTGCAGACCTGGTCGATCACGCCGCGGCTCAGCATCAAGAGCATGCTGTTCGGCCTACCGTCGACGCTGCTCACCGGCGTCGACTATTACGATGCGAGCTTCGAGCAGAAGCGCGGTGCCGGCCAGGGCCTCGCACCATGGCATACCTATGACCTCCGCCAGCAGACGGTTGCCGGCTATTTCCAGCACACCGTCGGGATTGCGCCGACCACCGATATTTCCTACGGCGCGCGCGTGCAGAACATCAATCTGTCGGCGCGCGACGGGTTCGACGCGACGGCACCCTTCAACACCGCGATATTCGGCGCCGATATCGGCGCGTTGCCGCTCAACAGCAACGAGACGCAATACGCACTGCATCTCGGCGCCGAGCACCGGCTCAATGACGTCTTCACTCTGTTCGGCCGCGCCGCGCGCGCTTTCCGCACGCCCGACGTCGATGAGCGGGTATCGTCCGGACCGTCGTTCGACCCGTTCACCTTTGCGGCGATCCCGCAGACCTTCCAGTTGAACACGCAGACGTCGAAGGACGTCGAAAGCGGACTTCGCATCAAGGGCGGCGGCTTGCAGATGCAGACCAGCGTCTACCTGATGGACCTCACCAACGAGATCCATTTCAGTCCGGTGCTGTTCTACAATACCAATCTGGATCCGACCCGGCGTTACGGCTCGGAGACCAGCCTCTCCTACCGCGTCAACGATTCCCTGCTGCTGCGCTCGGGCATGGCCTATACGCGGGCGATCTTCCGCGAAGGCATTTGGGCTGGCAACGACGTGCCGCTGGTCTCGCGCTATACCGCGACTGCGGGCCTGACCTGGAACATCTGGCAGAATTTTGTCGTGCTCGATGCGACGGCGCGGTTCTGGACCGAGCGACGCATGGATAACGACCAGGCCAATACGCAAAGGGTGATCCCGGCCGACGCCACGATCGACCTGAAACTCTCCGGTCGGCACGAGCGCTTCTTCTGGTCGTTCAGCGTCAACAATGTACTGAACGCGCTCTATTACGACTACGCGATCGCAAGCACCTTCACCAACGGCCGCTTCAGCGCCTATCCGCTGCCCGGGCGCACCTATCTGCTGAAGGCCGGCGCGACGTTCTGAATGATCGTCACAAGAGGCGGCCGGCGCAAGCCGGCCGCCTTGAGAAAGGTCAAGGAAATCGCGCGATTTCCGGCTAAGGTGAGTTACAAAGCATCACCATTCGAGGAATGCCATGGCCGGCAAAAAGGACCCGTCGCCGAAGGTGGCCGACGTTAAGAAGGCAGACGACAAGACCATGAAGCCGCCGCCCCCACCGAGCGATACCGACGACGACTACGAAGACGGCGACATCGCCACTCCCAAGCGGGATCGCTACGGGACCGATGACGAGCCGTTGTGAGACGGGTGCCTGCCTTGTCGTCCGCACTACCTGCCATGCGCCCACATTCATGGACAAATAACCGCTTCCCCCGATAATTTGCGCCTCCATTCGGGAGTGAAACGGAACTGATGGCCGACGTTCTCGCCGCACCGCAGCAAGGCAAGGCGGACAGCACGCTGCGCACCCTGACCGGAATCTCGATCGCGCATTGGGTCAGCCATTTCCATCTGCTGGTCCTGCCGATGCTGTTCCCGTTCCTGAAAGTCCAGCTTGGCGTCGGTTATATCGAGCTCGGCTTTGCGCTCACTGTATTCGCGGTGGTCTCGGGCCTGACGCAGGCACCGACCGGCTATCTCGTCGATCATTTTGGCGCACGCAAGATCCTGCTGGGTGGGCTGGTGCTGGGTGGGCTCGCGCTCA
The DNA here is from genome assembly GCF_006483445.1 of Bradyrhizobium guangdongense. GTDB lineage: Bacteria > Pseudomonadota > Alphaproteobacteria > Rhizobiales > Xanthobacteraceae > Bradyrhizobium > Bradyrhizobium guangdongense_A. The sequence goes on from NZ_PPPT01000036.1 coordinate 6,079, forward strand.
TGCTGCTCGGCCTGCATCTGAGCTACGCCTCGCTGGTCGCCTGCGCCGTGCTGCTCGGGCTCGCCAACAGTGTCTACCATCCCGCCGACTACGCGATCCTCGCCGAGCACATGGACGAGGCGCGGATGGGCCGCGCCTTCTCCATCCACACCTTTGCCGGCTATTTCGGTGGCGCCGTGGCGCCTGCGATCGTCGCGGCCTTCGTCGCGATCGGCGGCGGTGCGGGCGCTCTGATCGCGTCGGGCGCGATCGGCGTGCTGATCGCGCTGCTGCTCGTGGCCATGAGCATTCCCGACGCCGGCGCGCACAAGAAGAAGCCGGGCGCCGAGGACGCTCCGAAGCAGGCGGTGATCACGCCGGCGCTGATGATGCTGACGGCGCTGTTCATGCTGCTGAGCCTGTCGGTCGCCGGCATCAGCAATTTTGGTGTCGTCGCGCTGATGGGCGGCTATGGCGCCACCTACTCCGCGGCCAACATCGCGCTGACGGCGTTCCTGTCGGCAAGCGCCGTCGGCGTGCTCGCGGGCGGCTTTCTCGCCGACCGTACCGAACGCCACGGCCAGCTCGCCGCGCTCTGCTTTGGCGCGAATGCAGCGATCGTGCTTTTGATCGCGACGACCACGCTGCCCGGCTGGGTGCTCACCGCTGCCATGACGCTGGCGGGCTTCCTCTCCGGCGTGATCGCACCTTCGCGCGACATGCTGGTGCGCAACGCCGCGCCCGCAGGCGCGGCAGGCCGCGCCTTCGGGATCGTCTCGACCGGCTTCAATCTCGGCGGCATCGTCAGCCCGCTGCTGTTCGGCTGGATCATGGACCGCAACGCGCCGCACTGGGTGTTTGGCGCGTCGGTCGTGTTCATGGTCGCGACGGTGGTGCTGTCGCTGTTGACGGAGCGGCGGGAGCGGGCGGCGACGGTCTAGCTCGTTGCCGGCCCATAACCACTGGCTGTCGTTTGGCGAAGACTGGCAATTGGCAGCTCGCGCAACAACCGCTTCCTGTGGTTATGGGTCTCGGATCTGCGCGCGCTACTGGACGGCTTTCGCCGCCAGGGGTGCGCTTGTCCGGGACGACAGTAATAGTTTTGGCGCGTCTTACCCCACCAAACGACTTACGTCGGCAATACGGCTCTCTTCAGCGCATCCGCCTGCGCCGGCACACTGCGCGCCAGCCGCGCCTTTTCCGTGTTCGGCCACAGCAGCAGCAATCCGAGCAGGCCTGACGCGACCATGACTACGGCGTTGATGGTGAAGCCGGTCATGTAGCCGTCGTGCGTCGAGCCGGCGCGCTGGATCACGCTGCCCATCACGGAGGGCGCGATCATGCCGGCGAGCGTGTAGATCGCGCCGTAGATCGCGATCACGGCGCCGCGCTGCGACACCGGCGTGAACTCACCGAGCATCGGCGGGCACACGACATAGATCGCGCCGCACAGGCCGGAGCCGACGACCAGGAACGCGATCTGCAAACCGGGGCTGTTGGCATAGGGCATCATGGCGAGGATGCAACCGCCGAGCACCAGCGGCACCGATCCGAGCACGCCACGGGCGACGCGGGTGGTGGAACCGCGCGCCATCATCACCTGCGATATCCATCCTGCCAGAATCACGATGGTGGCGCCGAACACCCAGGGCAGCACCGAGATCCAACCGGCGTCCTTTTGCGAGAAGCCGAGCCCCTTGATGATGAACGGCGTGAACCAGGTGAGTCCGAGCGACAGCGCCCAATAGGCGCCGAAGGTCGCCGCGCAGCAGCCGATGAAGGTGCGCGAGGTCAGGAGATGGAGATACGGAATCTTCGGCTCGGCCACCATGGAAGGGTGGTTGCTTTCCAGCGGCCCCTCCTTGCCGAGCGCGAGCCAGGCCGAGACCCAGATCAGGCCGACGACGCCGAGCGCACCGAACGCGTAGTGCCAGGAATGGTTGACGATAATCCAGTTCAGTGCCGGTACGGCGAGGATGACGCCGAAGGCCGAACCTTGCGACAGAATCGCGGTCGGCAGCGTGCGCTTCTCGTCGGGAAACCATTTGTAGATCGCATGCGCCGCAACCGAGAACGCCGGCCCCTCACCCGCGCCGAGGATGATGCGGCAAATCAAGAGCGTCGTGAAGCTGACGGTGCCGACCATCGGAAACTGCGCCACGGCCCAGATAATGGCGAGAACCAGCAGCACCCAGCGCGTCGGCACCTTGTTGACGATGAAGCCGACGACGATGGCCGAGATCGAGAACAGGAAGAAGAAAGATGAGCCGAGCAGGCCGAACTGCTCCGGCTCGAGCTTCAGGTCGGTCATGATCGGCACGCCGGCGAGACCCACGACGATCTTGTCGGCGAAATTCACCAACATGAACAGGAACAGGAGAAACGTGATGGTCCAGGCGCCCTTCGGCGTTTCCTTGCCTGACGTCGCAGGCGTTGCTTGAGCGCTCATATCTCTCCCCGTCTTGTCTTTTTTGGCACTTTTTCGATCTGGCCGGGAAGGATGCTAGCAACGGGCTTGGTGGCAACGCAACCCCGGCATTTCCCCAGCAAGTGTGCTACGCAGCACGAGGGTAAATTCCGTCAGACGCCATTCATCGTGCTCGATATCAAGAACCTCTCAAAGACCTTCACCTCCGCCGGCGAGCCGGTCCATGTGCTGCGCGGCGTCGATCTCGACATCAAAGCCGGCGAGCGCGTCGCGCTGACGGGAGAATCCGGCAGCGGCAAGAGCACGCTGCTGCACCTGATCGCGGGGCTGGACGCCGCCGATGGCGGCACCATCGCGCTCGAGGGCACCGAGATCACCGTCCTATCGGACGCTGGCCGCGCGGCGCTGCGGCGCGACCGGCTCGGGCTGGTGTTCCAGCAGTACAATCTGATCCCCAGCCTGTCGGTCGACGACAATCTCGCCTTCCAGGCGCGAATCGCCGGCCGGCATGATGCGGCCTGGCACGCAGAGCTGGTCGAGCGGCTCGGACTTGCAAACCTGCTGAAGCGCTACCCCGAGCAGCTCTCCGGCGGCCAGCAGCAGCGCGTCGCGATCGGGCGGGCGCTCGCGATCAAGCCGACACTGCTGCTTGCGGACGAGCCGACCGGCAACCTCGACGAAGACACTGCCGAAAATGTGCTGGCGCTGACACGCGACCTCGTGGCACGCACCGGCTGCGGCTTTCTGATGGTGACGCACAGCCTGCATCTCGCAGCTACCCTCGATCGCCACGTCACCCTGCATGCGGGGCGCGTCTCGTGAGGCGCGCGCTGTGGATCCTGGCCGTGCTGCTGAGCCATTGGCGGCGACATCCAATGCAGCTTGCGACGCTGCTGATCGGCCTGATTTCAGCGACCGCGCTGTGGAGCGGCGTGCAGGCGATCAACCAGCAGGCGCGCAATGCCTATGACCGCGCCGCGGCGACTTTTGGCGGCACGCGCACGGCGATGCTGGTTGCATCAGACGCTGCCACCTTCCCGCAGGAGCTATTCGTCAAGCTGCGGCGCGCCGGATGGCCGGTCTCGCCGATGCTGGAAGGCCGCGTCCAGATCAACGGACGATCGATCCGCCTGCTCGGCATCGAGCCGGTGACACTGCCGGTCGACGTCGGCAATGCACCGAGCCTCGGCCGCAACGATCTCGCGGCTTTCGTCGGCCCGCCGGGCCAGACGCTGGTTGCGCGCGAGACGCTGGGCGATCTCCAGCAGGTCGAAGGCGCAACGCCGGCGATCAGCAACGGCGCAAAACTGCCACCGCTGCGTATGCAGCAGCAGCTCGTATCAGACGTGCTGGTGGTCGATATCGGCGCCGCGCAACGCCTGCTGGGCAAGCCGGACCAGATCTCGCGGCTCCTGATCGGAAAAGCCAGAGGCAAACCCGCTCCGCTCGCCAGCGTCGTCGGCGACCAGTTGCAACTGGTCGAACCGAACGCGGAGACCGAGCTCGAACGGCTCACCGACAGCTTTCACCTCAACCTCACCGCTTTCGGCCTGCTGTCGTTCTTCGTCGGCCTCTTCATCGTCAATTCAGCGGTCGGACTCGCCTTCGAGCAGCGGCTGCCGATGCTGCGCACGTTACGAGCCTGCGGCGCTTCGGCGCGCCTGCTGAACACGGTGCTGGTGGTCGAGCTGGTGGCGCTGGCTTTCGTCGCGGGGCTGGTCGGGCTCGTTTGCGGCTATTTCATCGCGGCAGCGCTGCTGCCCGACGTCGCGGCGTCGCTGCGCGGACTTTATGGCGCACAGATTCCGGGGCAGCTCACGCTGCGTGGAGAATGGTGGCTCGCCGGCATCGGCATCAGCATTTTGGGCGCGCTGATCGCGGCCGCGACCAGCCTGCTGAAGGCCATCAGGCTGCCGCTGCTTGCCACCGCGCAGCCGCAAGCCTGGCAACAGGCGCAGCACCGCTGGCTGATCTTGCAAGGCACGGCTGCGCTTGCCGTATTCGCGGTGGCGGCGTTGCTGCTGCGCTACGGCGATTCGCTGATCGCAGGTTTTGGCGTGCTGGCGGCGCTGATGCTCGGCGCAGCGCTGATCCTGCCGGCGTTCCTCGAAATCATCCTGCGCACGGGACAGCGCGGCGCGCGTTCCCCGCTCGCGCTGTGGTTCTGGGCCGACAGCCGGCAACAGCTTTCCGGGCTGTCACTCGCGCTGATGGCCCTGCTGCTCGCGCTCGCCGTCAATGTCGGCGTCTCCACCATGGTTGAATCCTTCAGCCGCACCTTCCTTGGCTGGCTCAATGGAAGGCTCGCGGCCGACGTCTATGTCAGTGCGCCCGACAATGCGAAGGCGGTTGCGATCCGCAACTGGTTGCGCGAGCGGAGCGAGGTTCAGGCGGTGCTATCGGGCGGACGCGCGGAGACGCAAGTCGCGGGGCAGCCGGTGGAACTGCTCGGGCTGCCCGATCACGCGCTCTATCGCGAGCGCTGGCCTCTGCTCGAAACTGCGCCAAAAGCCTGGACCCAGCTCGTGCCGGGCAATGCCGCTTTCATCAGCGAACAACTTAGCCGGCGGTTGAACGTGCGCGTCGGCGACGTCGTCGAGATCGCAACGCCAGGCGGCAATTGGGAACTCGATATCGCCGGCATCTATGCCGACTATGGCAATCCCAAGGGGCAGCTCACCGTCAATGTCGCAGCGCTGTTGCGTCACTTCCCGCAAACGCCGCAGACGCGGATGGGCTTAATCGTGCCCCGGGACAGGATTCCCGGGCTGATCGCGGCGCTCCAGAAGCAGTTCGCGCTCGACGATCGCAGCGTCGCCGACCAGGCGACGGTGAAGGCGGAGTCGATCCGCATTTTCAACCGCACCTTTGCCGTCACCTCGGCCCTCAATGCCTTCACGCTCGGCGTCGCCGGCATCGCGCTCCTGACCAGCCTGTTGACGCTCGCCAATTCGCGCCTGCCGCAGCTTGCACCGCTCTGGGCGATCGGCATCACGCGACCGAAGCTCGCCGCGATCGAGCTGACCAAGACGCTGTCGGTCGCCCTGTTCACCGCACTGCTCGCGCTACCGCTGGGACTGCTCGTGGCGTGGTGCCTGCTCGCGATCGTGAACGTGAAAGCGTTTGGCTGGCGGCTGCCGTTCCATGTCTTCCCGCAGCAATTGGTGGAGCTCGTGGCGGTCGCGCTTCTGGCCTCCCTGCTCGCGGCACTGCTGCCGGTGTTGCGGCTCGCGCGGATGCAGCCGGCGACTCTCGTGAAGGTGTTTGCCAATGAGCGCTAATGGCCTGTCGCGCCGTGCCTTTGCGGGCAGCCTCGCTGCGCTTGCCTTGCCGCGTTACGCATTCGCGCAAGGCTATGCCGGACTTGGCGAGAGCGCCAACGGCTTTGCGCCGGTCGTGCCGGGAAGGGCATTTTCCTTTCCCGCCGATCACGGCCCGCATCCGGATTTCCGCATCGAATGGTGGTACCTGACTGCGAACCTCGTCGACGCCGCGGGCGCCCCGTGCGGACTGCAATGGACGCTGTTTCGTCAGGCGGCGGCGAGCGGCCCGCAACGCGAGGGCTGGGCCAATCAACAGATCTGGATGGCGCACGCGGCCGTGACCCGCGCCGACACGCATCGGTTCGGCGAGCTTTTTGCGCGCGGCGGCATCGGGCAGGCCGGTGTTGCGGCAAAGCCGTTTGCGGCCTGGATCGACGCCTGGGAGATGAAGGGAACGGACGCCACGGACGATCGCACGCTGGCGCCGGTGGTGCTGAAGGCTTCGAGTGCCGATTTCAGCTACGCGCTGACGCTTCAAGCCGACCGCACAGTGGTGCTGCAGGGCGATGCCGGCTTCAGCCGCAAATCGGAACGCGGCCAGGCATCTTACTACTACAGTCAGCCGTTCTTCCGTGCGCAGGGAACGCTGAGGATCGACGACAAGACGGTTGATGTGTCTGGGCAAGCCTGGATGGACCGCGAATGGAGCAGCCAGCCCCTTGCTTCAGACCAGACTGGCTGGGACTGGCTATCGCTGCATCTCGCCTCCGGCGACAAGCTGATGCTGTATCGGCTCCGGCAGAAAGACGGACAGGATTATCCCTTTGGCAACTGGATTGCGGCCGACGGCCGGACGGAACAAATCACCGGCCGCGACATCCAGATGACACCGAAAGCCACGGCAGAGGTTGCGGGACGCAAGCTGCCGGTCGAATGGCAGATCGCAATCCCGTCAAAATCCTTCTCGATTGCCTGCAAGCCGCTCAATGCAAAAGCCTGGATGGGAACAGGGTTCTCCTATTGGGAAGGGCCGATCAGTTTTGCCGGCACGCATAATGGCGTTGGCTATCTCGAATTGACGGGCTATTGAACCCGCGACTTCGTCAAAGGATCCAGCGATGTATCACCTCACCGCCCTCGTCACGCTGCTTGCCGTCGCGCTCTATTTCTACACCAGCATCAACGTCGCGCGGTCGCGCGCGGCGACGGGCGTCAAGGTGCCGGCGATGGCGGGGCATCCTGATTTCGATCGCGCCTTCCGGATCCAGATGAACACGCTGGAGTGGATGCCGATCTTCTTGCCGTCGCTCTGGCTGTTCGCGATCTATATCAGCGACGCGATTGCCGCCGGGATCGGCGCGGTCTGGATCATCGGCCGCATCGTCTACGTCATCGGCTATTCGAAGGAAGCCGCCAAGCGCAGCCCGGGCTTTGCGATTCAGGGTATCGCGAGCCTTGTGCTATGGATCGGCGCGCTGGGCGCGGTGGCGTGGCGGCTGGTGCACTGAGGCAAGCTAATCAGCCGCGACGCTTCTTCTTCGACTTTTTTCCAGACCCGGCCTTGGCAGACCACTCGGTTACACCGCGCGGGTGCTCGGAATGGCCGGGCTTGTTCTTGTCTTTCTTTTTCTTCGCAAAGCCCGGCTCGCCGCCAAATTTCGACCTGTCATCGCTGTGCTTGCCGCGGTGCTTCGAGTCGACAGCATCACGCGAATGGTGCTCACGTCGCTCACCGTGATCGCCCTCGCGGGCCTCGCGCCGGGGCTCGTACGAGCGCTTCTCTGAAGGCGCCTGCGCTTGCGGTGCATTTGCCAGCGGCTCGATGCGGATGTTGTCTTCCTTGTCGGGACGCCGGACCTTGACGGCGAAGGCATCTGCGACCCGCTCGGAGATTTCGAACTCGGTGGTGGTGTCCAAGATTTTGATGGCGCCGATGTCGCGCTTGTCGATGCCGCCGCGACGGCAGATCATCGGCAGCAGCCAGCGCGCTTCGGCATTCTTCCGTTTGCCGATCGCGGCGCGGAACCAGACGCTCGGCTCCGCCATGCCGTGACGCGCAGACGGTTTTCCGGACTTCGACCGCGGAGCGGCCGGACGATCATCGTCGCGCGCGGATCGAGCATTCTTCTCGCGCCCCTCACGCGACCGGCCACGATCCTCGCCGGGGTCGATGATGTCCTCGGGCGACGGAAGCCGCGCGCGATAGAGCCGCGCCAATGCTGCGGCGATATCCTCGGGAGACCGCTCTGCCAGCAATGCCTGCGCCAGTGCCAGGTCTTCAGGGGTCGTCTCCTCCGTGAACAGAGCATCCTTCAACATACGTTCGTGGTCGAGCTTGCGGATGTCATCCGCCTGCGGCGCCGTGCCCCAGATGGCATCGGTGCCGGACAGGTTGAGCAACAGTTCGGCACGCCGCCGGCGCGCCGGCGGCACCAGGAGGACGCTGACACCCTTGCGGCCTGCGCGGCCGGTGCGGCCGGAACGATGTTGCAACACCTCCGCATCATTCGGCAGGTCGGCGTGAATGACGAGATCGAGGCTCGGCAGATCGATGCCGCGCGCGGCGACGTCGGTCGCCACGCACACGCGCGAGCGTCCGTCGCGCAGGGACTGCAGCGCCTGGGTACGCTCATTCTGGGTCAATTCGCCCGACAGCGCGACGACAGAAAAGCCACGCTCCAAGAGTGCGGCCTGGAGATGCCTGACGGCATCCCGCGTGTTGCAGAACACCAGCGCGCTCGGCGATTCGAAAAAGCGCAGCACGTTGACGACGGCGTGCTCGACATCACCGGGGGCGACCCTGACCGCACGGTATTCGATATCGGCGTGTCCGCCCTCGTCACCGGCGACCTCGATGCGAAACGCGTGCTGCTGGTATTGTTTCGCCAGCGCGACGATACCGCGCGGAAACGTCGCCGAGAACAGCAGCGAGCGGCGCGTCTCCGGCGTGGTCTCGAGGATGAACTCCAGGTCCTCGCGGAAGCCGAGATTGAGCATCTCGTCGGCTTCGTCGAGGACGACCACCTTCAATTCCGAGATGTCGAGGCGATTGCGCCGCAAGTGATCGCACAAACGGCCGGGCGTCCCGACGACGATGTGCGCGCCCGCGGCAAGCTCGCGTTGCTCGCGGCGGGGGTCCATGCCGCCGACACAAGAGACGACGCGACCACCGGCGTGTCCATAGAGCCACGCAAGTTCGCGCTGGACCTGCAAGGCGAGTTCGCGGGTCGGCGCGACGATAAGGGCCAGCGGTGCGGCGGCACGCTCGAACTGCGCGGCATCGCCGAGCAGATCCTTTGCCATGGCGAGGCCGTAAGCGACGGTCTTGCCAGAGCCGGTTTGCGCCGAGACCAGAAGGTCACGGTCGACGGCATCGTCGGCGAGGACGGCAAGCTGAACGGGCGTCGGACGGTCGTAGTTGCGCTCGGCCAGAGCTCGGGCGAGCGGCGCACTTGTGGTCGGGAATGACACGAGAAAAGCCTTGGTTTGGTTCAGGCGCAGGACGTCAGGTCAAATGACCCAGGGCCGCCTGCAAGGCAGACGGCATAGCCATACGTGCTGGAATGTGATGCGGACGCTTTACGCCAAGAACGGCCAAAGCGCCATCCCCGGGCAGACTGCAGAGCCCACGATTTCAGCCTTTTGGAGCCGTTTCGGGGATATATGGGGTCATTGCTGCTATGCGCCACCCCAGGACCGTTAACGAAACGGGGCCGTTAACGAAAATCGTCCCGGCGCAGCGCCGGGACGACGTCTAAATCAGCTCTCCCAGTCGGGACGAAGCAAGCTCACTTCGTCGCCGGGCAGCCGCTGTCCTTGGCGGAGAAGAACGCCTGGTCGCCCGGCACGGTCGCGAGCAGCTTGTAATAGTCCCAGGGCTTCTTCGACTCCGAGGGCTTCTTGACCTCGAACAGATACATGTCGTGGACCATGCGGCCGTTCTCCAGCACCTTGCCCTTGGCGAAGGCGTCGTCGACCGGCAGCTCCTTCAGCTTCTTGGCAACCGCCTCGGTATCCTTAGTTCCGGCGGCCTTGACGGCCTTCAGATAGCTCAGCGTCGACGAATAGGTGCCGGCGTGGATCATGCTCGGCATCCGGCCGGTGCGCTTCAGATAGCGCTCGCCAAATGCGCGGGTAGTGTCGTTGAGATCCCAGTAGAAGCCCTCGGTCAACACGAGGCCTTGGGCTGCCTGCAGGCCGAGACCATTGACCTCGGCGAGCGTCATCAGGAGGCCGGCCAGCTTCTGGCCGCCCGAGACGATGCCGAACTCGGCCGCCTGCTTGATCGAGTTGGTGGTGTCGAGGCCGGCATTGGCGAGGCCGACGATCTTCGCCTTCGAGCTCTGCGCCTGCAGCAGGAAGGAAGAGAAGTCCGACGAGTTGAGCGGCACGCGCACCGAGCCGACCACCTTGCCGCCATTGGCGTGCACGATGTCGCTGGTGTCCTTCTCCAGCGCGTAGCCGAACGCGTAGTCGGCGGTCAGGAAGAACCAGGTGTCGCCGCCCGCCTTGGTCAGCGCGCCGCCGGTGCCGACGCCGAGCGCATGGGTGTCATAGGCCCAGTGGAAGCCGTAGGGCTGGCAGGCGTCGCCGGTGAGACGCGAGGTCGCGGCACCCACGACGATGTCGATCTTCTTCTTTTCCTTGGACAGCTCATGGATCGCGAGCGCGACGGAGGATGTCGTCAGCTCAGTGATCATGTCGACGTTCTCGACGTCATACCAGCGCCGCGCGATCGAAACAGCGAGATCCGGCTTGTTCTGGTGGTCGGCGGTGACGAGCTCGATCTTCTGGCCGAGCACCTCGCCGCCAAAATCCTCGATCGCCATCTTGGCGGCCTCGACCGACCATTTGCCGCCGTAATCGGCGTAGACGCCGGACTGGTCGTTGAGGATGCCGATCTTGACGCCTTGTGCGAGCGCAGGCGCCGACAGCAGCAGTGCGCTCACGCCAACGGCCGCCAAAAGTGCTGATTTCATATGTTGTCTCCCAGCAGTTTTCTGTTTTGAAATCGCGCGGATACTAGTGAAGAACCCCGCGCATGCCCAACCATTTCGCGTAAGCCGTTAGTATGGGAGGCGCACCAATAGAATACTGTCGTCCTGGACAAGCGAAGCGCAGATCCAGGACCCATTACGCCAGGGAGAAGTTTGGCGAAGACTCGTGGTTGCCAGCTTCGCAACACAACCGCTCCTGGGGTAATGGGTCCTGGCTTTCGCCAGGACGACATCGGGGAACATCACGCTGTGGTTTCGGCCTTCTTCGTGTTCCGCCCCTCCGCGAGATTGCGGACGACGACGTAGAAGATCGGCGTGAAGACGAGGCCAAACAGCGTGACACCGATCATGCCGAAGAATACGGCGACGCCGACGGCCTGCCGCATCTCCGAGCCCGAGCCGGTCGAGATCACCAGCGGCAGCACGCCGAGGATGAAGGCGAAGGACGTCATCAGGATCGGCCGCAGCCGCAAGCGACAGGCCTCGATGACGGCCTCCAGGCGCGGCTTGCCCTCGAGCTCGATGTCGCGGGCGAACTCGACGATCAGGATCGCGTTCTTGGCGGCAAGGCCCACAAGCACGACAAAACCGATCTGGGTGAGGATGTTGACGTCCTGCCCCATCAGACGCACGCCGATGGTGGCGGCGAGCAGGCACATCGGCACGATCAGGATGACCGCGAAGGGCAAGGTCCAGCTGCCATATTGCGCAGCGAGCACGAGATAGACGAACAGCACGCAGATCGGGAATACGAGCAGGCCGGCGTTGCCGCCGGTGACCTGCTGGTAGGACAGGTCGGTCCATTCGAACGTGAAGCCGCTCGGCAGTGTATCGTCGGCAAGCTTCTTGATCGCGTCGAGCGCGGTGGTCGAGCTCGTGCCCGGCGTCGGCTCGCCCTGCAGCTCGGACGCCGGATAGAGGTTGTAGCGTGCGACACGGTCGGGGCCGGACATGTCGCGGAAATCGACCACGCTGCCGAGCATCACCATGTCGCCGCTGGCATTGCGCGTGCGCAGCCGCGACAGGTCGCTGGTCTCTTTGCGGAACGGCAGGTCGGCCTGCGCGGTGACGTGATAGGTGCGGCCGAACAGGTTGAAGTCGTTGACGTAGGTCGAGCCGAAATAGGTTTGGATGGTCTCGTTGATGTTGGCGATGGGCACGCCGAGCTTCTGTGCCTTGGTGCGATCGATGTCGACGAAAACCTGCGGCGTGTTCGCCGTGAACGGCGAGAATACCGAGGTGAGGCTCGGCGATTTGCGCGCGGCCGTCACGAGCTCGTCGGTCGCCGCCGCGAGCATCTGCGCACCGCGGCCCTGTCGGTCCTGGACGCGGATGGTGAAGCCGCCGCCGGTACCGATGCCGGGCACAGCGGGCGGTGGGATCACGATGATGAAAGCGCCCTGAATCGCAGACAGGCGCTTGCGCAGCTCGCCGGTGATGACGTTGGCCGAGAGCCCCTTCTTCAGGCGCACCTCCGGCTCATCGAAAACGGGGAACAGCGCCGCGGCGTTGCCGGCCTGGGTGCGCGTTGCGCCGGAGAAGCCGGCGAAGGCGGCGACGCGGATGATGCCGGGCGTATCGAGCGCGATCCGCTCGATCTCGCGCACGATTTCGGTGGTGCGCGCCAGCGAGGCTGCGCCGGGCAGTTGCACGGAGACGATGACGTAGCCGCGATCCTGCGCCGGAATGAAACCTTGCGGCGTGGTCACGATCAGCCAGCCGGCGCTGCCGATCAGCGCGACATAGAACAGGAGCATCACGACCGAATGCCGGATCACGAAATTGGCGACGCCTGCATAACCATGCGCCAGCAGGTCGAAGGTGCGGTTGAAGACGCCGGTAAAGGCGCCCCAGCCGCGCGCGACGATATTCCAGCGCGCAGGCGGCCGCTTCTCCTCGTGCGGGACCAGGATCTGCGAGGCCAGCGCCGGCGACAGCGTCAGCGAGCAGAAGCAGGAAATCGCGGTCGCGACCGCGATCGTGACGGCGAACTGCTGGAAAAACTGCCCGGAGATGCCGCCGATGAACGCGGTCGGCACGAACACCGCACACAACACCAGCGCAATCGAAACCAGCGCACCGCCGACCTCTTCCATGGTCTTCAGCGCGGCGTCACGCCGGCTCAGGCCGCGCTCGAGATGCCGTTCGACATTCTCCACCACCACAATGGCATCATCGACCACGATGCCGACGGCGAGCACGAGGCCGAACAGCGTGAGATTGTTAATGGAGAAGCCGAGCGCCGCCATCACCGCAAAGGTGCCGACCAGCGACACCGGGATCGCGATGATCGGGATGATCGCCGGACGCCAGCCCTGCAGGAACACGAGCACCACGATGACGACGAGGATCATGGCCTCGTAGATCGTCTTGATCAGCTCGTGGACGGATTGCGCGATGAACTCGGTCGGGTTGTAGCCGATGTTGTAGTCGAGGCCTTTCGGAAAGCTCGCCTTCAGCCGGGTCATGGTGTCGGTGATGTTCTTGGCTGTGGCGAGCGCGTTCGAGCCGGGCCGCTGCGTGACCAGCATGGCGACGGCGGATTTCCGCAGCAGGAAAGAATTGGTGCTGTAGGCGAGCGCGCCCAGCTCGATGCGGGCAACGTCGCGCAGCCGCACCGTGCGGCCGTCGGCGCCGGCCTTGATCAGGATTTCCTCGAACTGCTTCTGGTCTTTCAGCCGGCCGGTGAAAGTGAGGTTCGGCTGGAAGGCGCGGTCTGCGATCGGCGGCTCGCCGATCTGACCGCCCGCGATCTGCACATTCTGCGACCGGATCGCCGCCAGCACTTCGGCCGATGTCATTCCGAGATTGGCGATGCGATCGGGGTCGAGCCAGAGCCGCATCGAATAATCGCGGGCGCCAAAGATCTGGATGTCGCCGACGCCGTCGAGCCGCAGGAGCTGGTCGCGCACCTGGAGCAGCGCGTAGTTGGAGATGTAGAGCTGGTCAAAAGTGTCGTCGGGCGACAGCATGAACACGACCATCAAAATGTCGGGCGAGTTCTTGCGCGTGGTGACGCCGTTACGCTGCACTTCCTCAGGGAGACGCGGCTGCGCGATCGCGACGCGGTTCTGAACCAGTACCTGGGCCTTGTCGAGATCGGTGCCAAGCTTGAAGGTGACCGTGATGGTCAACTGACCGTTCGAGGTCGCCTGACTGTAGAGATACAGCATGTCCTCGACGCCGTTGATCTCCTGCTCGATGGGCGCCGCGACCGTGTCCGATACGGTCTGCGCGGAGGCGCCGGGATATTGCGTGGTGACGACGACGGTCGGCGGCACCACTTGCGGATATTCGGAGATCGGCAGCGTGGTGTAGGCGAGCGCGCCCACGATCAGGAGCACGATCGACAGCACCATCGCCAGGATGGGCTGGTTGATGGAGAGGCGGCCGAGATTCATGACTTGCCACCGGCCGGCGCCTGGGCCGTGTGTGGCGTGACCTTGGCGCCGACGCGGGCACGCTGGATGCCGTCCACGATCACGCGGTCATCGGCTTTCAGCCCTTCGCGGATGACGCGCAGCCCGTCGTCAAGCGGTCCGAGGGTTACGGGCTTTGCCTCGACGGTGTCGTCGGGCTTGACCACGAAGACGATCTTGCGGGACTGGTCGGTCGCAACGGCGGTGTCCGGGATCAACAACGCTTCATAAGGCGAGCTGCCGATCAGCCGTACGCGGCCGAACTGGCCGGGCAGGATGGAGAGATCCTTGTTGGGGATGACCGCGCGGCTGCGCAGCGTGCCGGTCGAGGCGTCGAGACGATTGTCGAGAAAGTTGATGGTGCCGTCATGCGACGGTTTCGTCTCGCCGGCGAGCGTCACCTGCACCGGATTCGGCGTATCGCGCGAGCTCGGCCGCTTGCCCTCGAACCAGAGCCGCGAATTCCTCTGATAGGTCGCCTCGTCCATGTCGAAATAGATGTAGATCGGATCCAGCGTGACGATCGAGGTCAGCAGCGTCGAGCCGCCGCTGTCGCTGCCCTGCACGAGATTGCCGGGGCTGACGAGGTGACGGCTGACGCGGCCCGTGATCGGCGCTTGCACATGGGTGAACTCGATGTTGAGCTTGGCTACCTTCAGCGCGCCCTCGGCCTGCATCTCTGCGGCGTGGGCGGCCTGCAGGGCCTGGCGGCGCTGGTCGACGACCTGTTCCGAGACGGCGTTGGTCTGGACCAGGTTCAGGGCTCGATCGAGCTCGCGCTTGGCAAGCTCCACCTTGGCGCGCGCGTCCGACAACTGGCCATCGGCCTGCTGGGCCGCGGCCTCGAAGGGGCGGGGGTCGATGACGTAGAGCAGGTCGCCGGTGCGCACGATCGCGCCGTCCTGGAACTCGACGGAGTTGACGAAGCCGCCGACCCGGGGACGCACCTGCACCTCCTCGACCGCCTCGAAACGGCCGGTGAACTCGTCCCAATCGGTCACGGTGCGTTTTGTGGGCTGGGCGACGGTCACCGCTGGCGGGGGCGGCGCGGCCGCCTGCTGGGCCGGCCTGTCGCAGCCAGCGAGGACACCTGCGACGGTCAGGGCAAGGATGGCGAGGACGGGAGGCGAGGCGATCTGCGCTCGAGCTGGGTACACCTGTGGTTTCGGCTTGCTCAGCTCGCTCATCTTCTTGGCCCCCTTCCTTGGTGGCGACGATTACCTAACAGGGTAGCCGTTTACCCGCAGACGGCACAAGATGGGTCTCGTCGATGACCCCTTCAAGACGGCCAGGTGCGCAATGTTTGGCCGGTCGGGGGCTCGTCCAAAACGGGCGAAAACAACCCCATGCACAGTAGCCGTCAAAGGGGCGGACACGGCGAATCTGCGGCTATTTTGGCCAGCGTGTTCACGCATGACGGAGGGCACCGGCTCGGCTAGATTGGTGCAAGAACAACAAGAATGATGTCCCGGGAGGACAGTTTTGTACCAAGGACGTGTCGTTTACGGCGCGATCGACGAGGTCGTGTTCGGCCATTCCGCCGCCAGCGCGATCGTCGAGCAGATGGACCGGCTGCGGGCGAACCGCGCCTTCCTGATGGTCTCCGGGACGCTGCACCGGCAGACCGACGAAATCCAAAAGATCAAGCAGGCCCTGGGCTTGCGCTGCGCCGGTCTGTTCGACGCGATGCCGGCCCATACACCGCGCGAGGCGGTCATCGCAGCCGCCAATGCGGCGCGCGAGGCGCGCGCCGACATCATCGTCACCGTCGGCGGCGGTTCCATCACCGACGGCGCCAAGGCGGTGCAACTCTGCCTCGCCAACGGCATCGACACCGTTGAGGGCATCGAAAAGATCCGGGTTCACAAAGGTATCGCGCCCGAGATGGCCGCACCGACCGTCCGGCAGATCAGCGTGCCCACCACGATCGCCGGCGGCGAATTCAGCTCCATTGCCGGCGTTACCAACCGGAAAAGCAACGTCAAGGAGATGCTGCGGCATCCGTTGACGGTGCCGCGGGTGACGATCCTCGATCCCGCCATTACCGTGCACACGCCGGAATGGCTGTTCCTTTCGACTGGCATCCGCGCGGTGGATCATTGCGTGGAAGCGATCTGCTCGCGCGAGACGCATCCCTTTGCCGATGCACAGTCGGTCAAGGGGCTCGCGATGCTCGCCGACGCGCTGCCGCGGGTGAAGGCCAACCCGGCCGATCTCGACGCGCGAATGGACGCACAGATCGGCACCTGGCTGTCGATGGGCGCGCTGTCGGCCGGCGTGCCGATGGGCGCGAGCCATGGCATCGGCTACGTGCTAGGCTCGGCCTTCGACGTGCCGCATGGCTACACCTCCTGCGTGATGCTGCCTGCGGTGATGCGCTGGAACGCATCTGACAATGCCGATCGCCAGGCGATCGTCTCGGCCGCAATGGGCTATCCGAGCCTCCAGGCCGCCGACGTGCTCGACGCCTTCATCCGCGGGCTCGGCATGCCGCGCAGCCTCGCCGACGTTGGCGTTTCATCAGAGCATTTCGACGCCATCGCCGCTCAGGCGATGCGCACGCCCTGGGTGCCGCGCAATCCGCGCAAGATCGAATCTCCTGCGCAGGTGCGCGAAATCCTGCTTCTCGCCGCCTGATTCCAATCTGGAGGACTGATGTACACCGGAACGCACGCCCGTCTACGCCCGCTGCAACCCGCCTTCATCATGGCCGGCACGGGCGAGGCCGTAACCTATCGCGAGCTGAATGCGCGCAGCAACCGGCTCGCGCATCTCTTTCGCAAGCACGGCTTGAAGCGGCTCGATCATGTCTCGATCTTCATGGAGAACAATTCGCGCTATCTCGAAGCCTGCGGCGCGGGCGAACGGAGTGGGCTCTATTACACCTGCATCAACTCGTTCCTGACCGCGGGCGAGCTCGCCTATCTCCTGACCAACAGCCAGTCCAAAATCCTGATCACGTCGGTCGCCAAACTCGACATCGCGCGCGAGGCGCTCCACGCTTGTCCCGACGTCAAGCTCTGCATCGTTGCCGATGGTCCCGGCGAGAGCGACCGCATCGTCGGCTTGCAGGATGCTACCAAGGATATGCCGAAGACGCCGATCGCGGACGAATGGCTCGGCACGGCCATGCTCTATTCGTCGGGCACGACGGGTCGTCCGAAGGGCATTCTGCGCCCGCTGCCGGAGGAGCCGCCAAAGCACAATCTGCCGCTGTTCGATTTCCTGACCAAACTCTGGCACTACCGCGAGGGCATGGTCTACCTGTCACCGGCCCCGCTCTATCACTCGGCGCCACAGGCAGCCGTGAACCTCACGATCCGCATGGGCGGCACCGTGATCATCATGGAGAGTTTTGACCCGGAGCGTTATCTCCAACTCGTCGAAAAATGGGGCATCACCCACACCCAGCTCGTGCCGACGATGTTTTCGCGGATGCTGAAGCTGCCGGAGGAGGTGCGCAAGCGTTACGACCTCTCGTCACTCGAGATCGCGATCCACGCCGCGGCCCCCTGCCCGGCGCTGGTGAAGGAGGACATGATCAAATGGTGGGGCCCGATCATCCACGAATATTACGGCGCCACCGAAGGGCTCGGCTTCACCGCCTGCGACAGCGCGGAATGGCTCGCCCATCGCGGCACCGTCGGCAAGGTGCTGCTCGGCGACCTCCATATCCTCGACGAGAACATGCAGGAATGCCCGGTCGGCACGCCGGGCACGGTGTGGTTCAAGACGGCCACCCCGTTCGAATATTTCAACGACCCCGAAAAGACCAAGGAGGCGCGCTCGGCCGACGGCAGCATGAGCACGGTCGGCGACGTCGGCTATGTCGACAACGACCGCTTCCTCTACCTCACCGACCGCGCCACCTTCATGATCATCTCGGGCGGCGTGAACATCTATCCGCAGGAATGCGAGAACCTCTTGATCACCCATCCCAAGGTCGCCGACGCCGCCGTGTTCGGCGTGCCCAATGCGGACTTGGGTGAAGAGGTGAAGGCCGTGGTGCAGCCGATGCCGGGCGTGGTGCCGGGACCCGCGCTCGCGGAGGAGCTGATCGCGTTCTGCGGAGCGTCATTGTCACGGCAGAAGGTGCCGCGCTCGGTCGATTTCGAGAAGGAGTTGCCGCGGCTGCCGACGGGGAAACTGTACAAGCGGTTGCTGCGGGATCGCTATTGGGGGAACAAGACGTCGCGGATTGTGTGAGGGGTTTTCCCCTTGCATGAATTGCGCAAGCGCGTGCCACACACTCAGTGTCGTCCCGGACAAGCGTAAGCGCAGATCCGGGACCCATAGCCACAGGATTGAGTTTGGCGAAGACTCGTGGTTGCCAGTTCGTGCGACAACTTCTCCCTGGGGTTATGGGTCCCGGATCGGCGCGCGCTTGGGGCGCGCTTGTCCGGGACGACGACTGAAAATGTTGCGGACTCCTGAAGCTACCCCAACATCTGCGTATCGCCGCAAATCGAGATCGCCTGCCCCGAGATCGTGCGGCCGCGGGGGCTGCACATGAAGAGGATCTGGTCGGCGATCTGCTCCGGTGTCACGTAGTCCTTGATCGAGGTATAGGAGAACGCGATGCGCTCCATCTCGGCGTAGGAGATGCCGCGCTGCTGCGCTTTCGCCTCCAGCACGCGGCGCTGGCGGTCGCCGGCGACGAGGCCGGGCAGAATGGCGTTGACGCGGATGTTGTCGGGGCCGAGCTCGATCGCCAGCGATTTCGTCAGACCGATCACACCCCATTTGGCGGCGGCGTAGGGCGTGCGCATGGCAAAGCCGACCTTGCCCGCGGCCGAGGAGATGTTGACGATCGAGGCGTTCTGGCTTTCGCGCAGCAGGGGCACCGCGAGCCGCGTGCAGTTGAACTGGCCGGTGAGGCAAATGTCGAGGCAGCGATCCCAATCCTCGGGATTCATCTCCTCGACCTTCGAGGTCGGCCCGGCGATGCCGGCATTGTTGACGAGCACGTCGAGCCCGCCAAGCTGGCGCTGCGCCTCGTCGAACATCTTCTGCACGGCAGCACGATCCGACACGTCGCATTGCGAGCGCGTCAGCGCAGCATCGCTCCTGGCGAGCGCCGAAAGCGCCATCTCGTCGACGTCGCAGACATGCACTTTTGCGCCCTCGCCGGCAAAGCGGCGGGCGATTGCAAGACCGATGCCGTTGGCGCCCGCGGTCACCAGCACGCGCAACCCTTTGATGTCGAGATCCATGATGGCTCCGTCCGATTCGAAATGCTAAGCGTGACGTTAGATCAGAGCCACGCCGGAGTGCAAACCATGGCCCGCAAAGTCATCATCACATGCGCCGTGACCGGTGCGATCCACACGCCTTCGATGTCGCCGGCACTCCCCGTAACGCCGCAGGAGATCGCGGATGCGGCCATTGACGCGGCGGAGGCCGGTGCCGCCATCGTGCACCTGCACGCGCGCAACCCCGAAACCGGACAGCCCGATCAGTCGCCCGAGGCGTTTGCGCCGTTCCTCAAGATCATCAAGCAGCGCTCCAACGCGGTGATCAACCTCACCACCGGCGGCTCGCCGACCATGACGGTGGACGAGCGGGTGCGCCCCGCAGCGGTCTACAAGCCGGAGGTCGCCTCGCTCAACATGGGCTCGATGAACTTTGGCTTCTTCGGCATGCTCAACCGCTTCAAGACCTTCAAGCATGAATGGGAGCGCAAGCATGTCGAGAACAAGGACATTGTGTTCCGCAACACGTTTCAGGACATCGAGTTCGTGCTGAAGACGCTGGCGGAGAGCGGAACCCGGTTCGAGTTCGAATGCTACGACACCGCACATCTCTACAACCTCGACTATTTCCTGCAGCAGGGCCTCGTAAAGCCGCCGCTGTTCGTACAGACCGTGTTCGGCCTGCAGGGCGGCATCGGACCGCATTCGGAAGACGTGCTGCACATGAAGCGCACCGCAGAACGGCTGTTCGGCGACAAGTTCATCTGGTCGGTGCTCGGTGCCGGCCGGCATCAACTGCCGATCGCCGCGATGGCGGCCGCCATGGGCGGCAACATCCGCGTCGGGCTGGAGGACTCCCTGTGGGCCGCGCCCGGCCGCATGGCCTCCTCGAACGCCGAGCAGGTGCGGCTCGCCCGCAAGATCATCGAAGGCCTCGGGCTGGAGGTCGCGTCGTCCGACGAGGCTCGCGAGATGCTGCACCTGAAGGGCGGCGACACGCTACAGGTGTAATCTCCGTCGTCCCGGACAAGCGCGCCACACCTCAGGTCGTCATTCCGGGGCGCGCGCCGCGCGAGCCCGGAATCCATAGCCACAGTGAGTGGTTTGGCGAAGGCTCGTGGTTACCACTTCGCACCACAACATCTCCCTGTGGCTATGGGTCCCGGGCTCGCTTCGCGCCCCGGGACGACAGCGGAGTTTATGGCCGACTGCCCCGCCACTCTCACATTATGAAAGACGGCCGCGTGCGGCCTTTCGGTGAAACGCGACCGCCTGCGGCCTTCCGTCATCCGAATTACCAAGACGGCAATGGGACTTGCCGGTTGCCTGCCCCGGTCCGCATGGCTATCGTCACCCCAAACAGGCCGCAAAGGCCGACACAGAGGGAGGATGAGCATGCGGAGCGTGCAGGCGCTCGCCATTTTGGCGGCGCTATCGTTGCTGGCGGATCCCACCACCACTTTTGCAGGCGAGCCCAAGCAGGGCGGGATCCTGCGGATGTATCACCGCGACAGCCCGGGCAATGCCTCGATCCATGAAGGCGCGACCTATTCGATCAACGTGCCGTTCATGGGGGTGTTCAACAATCTCGTCATCTACGACCAGCACGTCGCGCAGAACAGCCCCGACGCGCTGAGGCCCGAGCTGGCGGAGAGCTGGACCTGGGTCAACGACAACAAGACGCTGACCTTCAAGCTGCGCCAGGGCATCAAATGGCACGACGGCAAGCCGTTCACCTCGGCCGACGTGAAGTGCACCTTCGACATGCTGATGGGCAAATCGCAGCAGAAGTTCAGGCAGAACCCGCGAAAAGCCTGGTACAACGAGGTCAACGACATCTCGACCAACGGCGATCTCGAGGTCTCCTTCAATTTGAAGCGACCGCAGCCCTCGCTGCTGGCATTGCTCGCTTCGGGCTACACGCCGGTCTATCCCTGCCACGTCTCGCCCGGCGACATGCGCACCAACCCGATCGGCACCGGTCCGTTCAAGTTCGTCGAGTTCAAGGCCAATGAATCGATCAAGCTGGTCCGCAATCCCGACTATTGGAAGAAGGGCCGGCCCTATCTCGACGGCATCGAGTACACGATCATCACCAACCGCTCGACCGCGATCCTCGCCTTCGTCGCTGGCAAGTTCGACATGACGTTCCCGACGCACATCACGATCCCGCTGCTGAAGGACCTGAAGTCGCAGGCGCCGAACGCGACCTGCGTGGTCGAGCCGACCAACGTCTCCACCAACATCATCGTCAATTCGAGCGCCGCGCCGTTCGACAATATCGACATCCGCCGCGCCATGGCGATGGCGCTCGACCGCAAATCTTTCATCCAGATCATGTTTGAGGGCCAGGGCGACGTCGGCGGCACCATGCTGCCGCCACCGCAGGGGCTCTGGGGCATGCCGAAGGACATGCTGGAAAGCATTCCCGGCTACGGTCCCGACGTGAACAAGAACCGCGAAGAGGCGAAGAAGCTGATGCAAAAGGCGGGCTATGGTCCGGACAAGCATCTCGCGGTGAAGGTTTCGACGCGCAACCTCGCGGAGTATCGCGATCCCGCCGTGATCCTGATCGACCAGCTCAAGAGCATCTATATCGACGGCGAGCTCGACGTGGTGGAGACCGCGAACTGGTTCCCGAAGGTGGCACGCAAGGACTACATGCTCGGCCTCAACCTGACCGGCAATGCCGTCGACGATCCCGACCAGTCCTTCTACGAGAACTATTCCTGCGGCTCGGAGCGCAACTACACCAATTACTGCAACAAGGAGATCGAAAAGCTGTTCGACGCGCAGTCCCAGGAGACCGACGCGGGCAAGCGCAAGAAGCTGGTCTGGGACATCGACAAGAAGCTCCAGGAGGACGTCGCCCGGCCCATCATCTTCCACGCCCGGGCCGGCACGTGCTGGCAGCCCTATGTCAAGGGTATCACGATCATGTCGAACAGCTCCTATAATGGCTTCCGTTACGAGGATGTGTGGCTGGACAAGTAGCGCGTCAGGCTAAAGACTAGGGCTCGCGGGAGGGCGAAGGATGTTTGCCTATCTGGTGCGGCGCCTGTTCCTGATGCTCGTGACCCTGTTCGGGATCTCGATCGTCATCTTCTTCCTGTTGCGTGTCGTTCCCGGCAACATCGTCGACATCCTGTTCGCGGCGGCCGGCTATGTCGATCCCGCCGACAAGGCCAATCTCGAAAAGGAGCTCGGCATCGACCAGCCGCTGATGGTGCAGTACTGGCACTGGATCAGCGGCTTCCTGCGCGGTGATTTCGGCTACTCCTACGTCTCGGAGAAGCCGGCGCTGCAGGAGATCCTGCCGCGGATCCCGATCACGGCGCGGCTGGCCGGGCTGGCGCTGCTGTTCTCGGCGTCGATCGGCATTCCCCTCGGCGTCATCAGCGCGGTGAAGCAGGGTACGCGGCTCGACTATGTGCTGCGCGTCATCAGCCTCAGCGGATTGTCGCTGCCCTCGTTCTGGCTTGGCCTGCTCATCCTCACCGCATCGGTTGCGATGTTCGGCCAGATGCCGATCTTCAACCCTAACCCGCAAACCTGGCTGGAGGCGTTTGCGACCTACGCGGTGCCGGCCGCCGTGGTCGGCTTCCGCAGCTCGGCGCTGACCATGCGCATCACGCGCTCCTCGATGCTCGAGGTGCTGCGGCAGGACTACATCCGTACCGCGCGGGCCAAAGGCGCCTCGGATGCGTCGGTGAACTATAACCACGCCCTGAAGAACGCGATCTTGCCCGTCATCACCGTCATCGGCATCGAGGCGGCGTTCCTGATCGGCGGCCTGATCGTCACCGAGACCGTGTTCAACATTCCCGGTGTTGCCCGCTTCCTGGTCGAGGCGATCCGCTGGCGCGACTACCCAATCGTGCAGAACCTCGTGATGTTCATCGCCGTGGTCGTCGTGTTCGCGAATTTCACCGTCGACATGCTCTACGCGGTATTCGACCCGCGCATCCGCTTCACGGATTGATGGAATGATGCAGATTGCAGGCCGATACGGATCTCTTCGCCTCTCCCCGCTTGCGGGGAGAGGCCGAAATTCGCGCGAAGCGGGAATTTCGGGTGAGGGGGACTCTCCGCGAGTCCAACTGTCACCGCCCCCGGGGAGAGCCCCCCTCACCCCGACCCTCTCCCCGCAAGCGGGGCGAGGGGGAAGGTAAGCATATGGCCGCGATCGACTTTGATGTTGAACTGAGACGCGCCGGCGCCAATGCGACCGGCGGCTGGCGGCGCGTGCTGTTTCTGGCGCAGCGGCACGTGCTGGGCGCCGCCGGCCTCGTCATCATGATCCTGTTCGTGTTCACGGCCATCTTCGCCGACTTCCTCGCCCGCTTCGATCCCCTCTCGGTCGATGCCGCGCATGCGCTGGCCCGCCCGAGCATGGCGCACTGGATGGGCACCGACTCTTTCGGCCGCGACGTGTTCAGCCGCATCATTCACGGCGCGCGGATCTCGCTCGCGGTCGGCATCGGGTCGACCACGCTCGGTGCCTCCATCGGCGTCATCGTGGGCCTCACCTCCGGTTATCTCTCCGGCTGGGTCGACCTCGTGTTCCAGCGCGTCTCCGACGTCCTCCAGGCGTTGCCGCTGCTGGTGCTCGCGCTGGTGATGACGGCGGCGCTCGGGCCGTCCCTGCCGAACGTGATCATTGCGATCGCCATTCCCCTGATCCCGACGGTCGCGCGCGTGATCCGCGCCAACACGCTGGCGCTGCGCGAGCAGCCGTTCGTGGAAGCCGCGAAATCGATCGGCATGAGCGAGGTGCGGATTGCGCTGCGCCACGTTCTGCCCAACACGCTGGCGCCGTTGATCGTGCTCGCCACGGCGCAGCTCGGCTCGACGATTTTGACCGAAGCTTCGCTGTCGTTCCTCGGCCTCGGCATTCCCGAGCCGTATCCGTCCTGGGGTCGCATGCTCTCGGAATCGGCCGCCGAATATGTCCGCACCGCGCCGTGGCTGGTGATCTTCCCGGGGATTGCGATCAGCCTCGCAGTGTTCGGCACCAATTTGTTCGGCGACGCCTTGCGCGACATCCTCGATCCCCGGCAGCGCGGCTGATGGCTGAGAGCGACGATATCGTGCTCGAAGTGAAGAACCTGAAAACGGTGTTCTTCACCAATTCCGGCCTGTTCAAGGCGGTGGACGACGTCTCGTTCAGCGTCAAGCGCGGCGAGACGCTGGCGATCGTCGGCGAATCCGGCTGCGGCAAGAGCGTGACCGCGCTCTCGCTGATGCGGCTCGTGCCCGATCCACCCGGCCGTATCGTCGGCGGCTCCGTGACGCTGGAAGGCACCGATTTGCTCGCGCTGGACGAGGCGCAGATGCGCGCCATCAGAGGCAACCGCATCTCCATGATCTTTCAGGAGCCGATGACCTCGCTCAATCCGGTAATGCGGATCGGCGACCAGATTACGGAAGCCGTGCGGCTGCACCGGAAGCTGTCGGCCAAGGAGGCGCAGGCCATCGCGGTCGAGATGCTGCGCCTGGTGCGCATTCCGGAGCCGGCGCGGCGCGCGCGGGAATATCCGCACCAGCTTTCGGGCGGCATGCGCCAGCGCGCGATGATCGCGATGGCGCTGGCCTGCCGCCCCGTGCTGCTGATCGCGGATGAACCGACCACCGCGCTGGACGTCACCATCCAGGCGCAGATTCTGGCGCTGATCCTCGATCTCCAGAAGGAGCTCGGCACCGGCCTCGTGCTGATCACGCACGATCTCGGCGTGGTCGCGCAAACGGCGCAGCGCGTGATCGTGATGTATGCCGGACGAAAGGTCGAGGAGGCGACGGTCGAGCAGCTATTCGCCGATCCAAAACATCCCTACACCCGCGGCCTGATGGCCTCGATCCCGGCGGTGCCCGCACCCGGCGTCGCGGCGCAGGCGCGGCTGAACGAAATTCCCGGCACGGTGCCTTCGCTGGTGCGCCTGCCGAAGGGCTGCGCCTTTGCACCGCGCTGCACGCTCGCGATCAAGCGCTGCGAGGGCGAATATCCGCCGCTCGAAGATCTCGGCGGCGGCCACCTCGCCGCCTGCTGGCGCGCGGCCGATGTCGCGGAGGCCGTGGCATGACGGAAGCGCTGTTGGAGGTCACCGACCTCATCAAGCATTATCCGGTGCGCGCCGGCGTGTTGCGGCGGCAGGTCGGCACGGTGCATGCGGTCGACGGCGTCAGCTTCGCGCTGGCGCCGGGCGAGACGCTCGGCCTGGTCGGCGAATCCGGCTGCGGCAAGTCGACGGTGGCGCGCAGCGTGCTGCGGCTGGTCGAGCCGACCTCGGGCCAGATCCGCTTGCGCGGCGAGGACATCACCCGTCTCTCCAAGACCGAGCTGCGCCCGCACCGCCGCTCGATGCAGATCGTGTTCCAGGATCCCTTTGCCTCGCTCAATCCGCGCATGACCGCGGGCGACATCGTCGGTGAGCCGATCATGGTGCACGGGATTGCGACCGGCAAGGATCTGGAGACGCGCGTCGCAAAGCTGTTCGAGCAAGTCGGATTGCGGCCCGACCAGATGCGCAATTTTCCGCATCAATTCTCCGGCGGTCAGCGCCAGCGCATCTGCATCGCTCGCGCGCTCGCGCTCGGGCCGGAGCTGATCGTCTGCGACGAGCCGGTCTCCGCGCTCGACGTCTCGATCCAGGCGCAGGTGATCAATTTGCTGATCGACCTGCAGCGGCAATACGGCTTCTCCTATCTGTTCATCGCACATGATCTCGCCGTGGTTGCCCATATCAGCCACCGCGTCGCCGTGATGTATCTCGGCCGCATCGTCGAGATTTCTGACAAGGACGAGCTGTTCAGGAATCCGCGCCACCCCTACACGCAGGCGCTGCTCGCCTCGGTGCCGGTCGCCAATCCGCACACCAAGCGACTGGCACCGCTGGTCGATGGCGACGTGCCGAGCCCCGTCAACCCGCCTTCCGGCTGCGCGTTTCATACGCGCTGCCGCTTTGCGATGGATCGCTGCAAGACGGAACGGCCGGCGCTGGTGGATGCCGGCGGCGGGCACCAGGTCGCGTGCCTGCTGAATGAGGGGACGGGGCGGAGCCAGTAGCGGCTGTCGTTCTTCGGGGCATCGATTTGATATCCCGAACAGGCCCCAACGCCCGGATCACCGGCCAGGCGGCCAGCGCTGCACCGAGATGCTTGAGGGTGTGGCCCGAGACGATGTGCCCAGTCGCTTCGAATACGGTGACGTCACCCAGCTCGAAAAGTTTTGCCAGCACATAGAAGACGAGCATGCCGCCCAGCGGCACGCCAAGCGCACGAGGCACAGGTCGCGTCAGCGCCAGTCCCACGGCGAGCGCCAGGCCGCCGAACTGCACGACCGCCCATGGCGTGAGGTTCTCGCGTGCCACCCACGCCGCGAGCAAGCCCGCAGCGGCGACCAGCACCACCACCGCCTGACCTGCACGCGCGCTGATGCGCTCGCCGGCCGCGATGCCCAGAAAGCCCGCGAACACCACCGCCATGCCGAGACGGTCGGCCACCAGCCGCTCCGGCGCGTCAGGGGCCAGATGATAGTAGCTCGACCCGATGCAGGTCAGGATCAGTCCCACAAAGAAGCAGATTGCACCGGCATGCGCATCACGGCGGGCACGCAGCCGCGCGAGGCCCCAGACACCCATCGCGAGGAACGGGAGATTGCTGAGCACGTCGCCCGCATTGGGCAGGCCCATCCAGGTGCGGGTGTCGACGAAATGCGCCACGTGCCACGCGGATGCGGGGAGCGCGGGCGCGAAGAGCGCTACCGAGGTCAGGATGAAGAGCGCGCAGATCAGAAAGTTTTCGCGGGCTTGCGGTGCGGCGGGCCACGGCCGGCGGGACGGAGCTGGGAGCATGGCATCGACCTCTCGGGTTCATCTGCGCGCAAAATGGGGCCTTCCCCACATCTTGAGCATTGCTCACAATTTGTATCCGAAGATTGAGCAACGCTCAAGTTTTATGTTGCGTCACCCACGCGAGGACGGCATCGCATTGAAATTACTATGAATTATTGACGAGACGGGGATCGACCCGCCACTTCTTCGCCCGCCGGACCGTCGATGCGCTATCTAACTCGTCGCTTGATCGGCCCCGATCTCCACCACGATCCTGCCCGTGGTCACCTGCTCGCCCTCGGCGACGTCGATCGCCGCGATGACGCCGTCGATGCCGGCCTTGTGGACGTGCTCCATCTTCATCGCCTCCAGCGTCATGACAGGCTGTCCCGCAGTAACGCGGTCGCCCGGCCTGACGAGAACGGCGACGACGCGGCCGTTCATCGCAGCACGCACCTTGCCGTCGCCGCCATTGGCGGCAGCTAGCTTCGGCGCGGCGAGCGTGAGATCGGTTGCCGCGAGCGGCAAGCCACGATGCTGGACGTACAGTCTGTCGCCATCGCGATAGAATTTGGCGGTGTCCATCACGCCGGCGTGGCGGAAGCGAATTGCATCGGAAACGAGCTGGTCGATCTCGAACATGTGCGTCTGTTCGCCGGCTGCAACGACATAGCTGCCGTCGCGCTCGCGCCTGACGTCGAGCTCGTGCGCATGACCGCCGATCTCGATCTTCACGGGCAGCGGGAAGGTCGCGGCAAGGCTGCGACCGCTGCGCCATGACGGGGCGTGCGGATTGGTGACGTAGAGGAGCAGGCCTGCAAGCGCTGCATCGGACGCGCTGTCCTTACGCGACGCCAGCAGTTCGTCGCGGTGCGCGCCGATGAAGGCCGTGGTCGCCTCGCCCCTGGCAAAACCGGGATGACGCAGGCACGACATCAAGAACGCCTGGTTGGTCGTGACGCCAAAGGCGACGAGTTGCTCCAGGCCGACGATTAAACGTCCCCGCGCCTCCTCACGGCTCGCGCCATGGCTGATCACCTTGGCGATCATCGAATCGTAGAACGGCGGGATTTCCGAGCCCGATTGCAGCGCGTGCTCGACGCGGATGTCATCAGGCACCTGCCAGCGCACCATGCGGCCGGACTGCGGCATGAAATCATGCGCGGCGTCTTCCGAGCACAGCCGCACCTCGATGGCGTGGCCTGAGAAACGGATGTCCTGCTGCTTGACGGGCAACGGCTCGCCGCGCGCGATGCGCAATTGCAATTCAACGAGATCGAGACCGGTGATGGCTTCGGTCACGGGATGCTCGACCTGGAGACGGGTGTTCATCTCCATGAAGTAGAACTCGCCGCGTTCATCGAGCAGGAATTCCAGCGTGCCGGCGCCCTCGTAGCGCAACGCCTTGACGGCAGCGACCGCCACCTCGCCCATCTTCGCGCGCAGCTCCGACGTCACTGCGGGCGACGGCGCCTCTTCGATCAGCTTCTGGTGTCGGCGCTGCACCGAGCAATCGCGCTCGCCGAGATGGATGGCGTTCCCGTGCGCGTCGCCAAACACCTGGATCTCGATGTGGCGGGGATTCTGGATCGCACGTTCGAGGATGACGCTGCCGTCGCCGAACGCGGCCTTGGCCTCGGAGCGCGCACTGCGCAACGCATCCGGGAACGACGCCGTGTCAGCCACGAGCCGCATGCCGCGGCCGCCGCCGCCGGCGACCGCCTTGATCATCACGGGGAAGCCGATCTTCTTGGCCTCCGCGAGCATGACCTCGTCGCCCTGGTCGGCGCCCTGATAGCCGGGGACGCAGGGCACGCCGGCCTTCTTCATGATGTCCTTGGCGCCGGCCTTGTTGCCCATCGCCAGAATCGCCTGGGGCGACGGGCCGATGAAGACGAGGCCGGCATCCTTGCAGGCCTGCGCAAAGTCTTCGTTCTCGGCGAGGAAGCCGTAGCCGGGATGCACGGCATCCGCTCCGCTCGCCTTGGCTGCAGCGATGATCGCGGGGATATTCAGATAGGACTGCGCGGGCAAGGCCTCGCCGATACGCACGGCCTGATCGGCCTGCCGTACATGAAGGGAATCGCGATCCGCATCGGAATAGACGGCGACGACGCCGAGGCCGAGGCGGCGCGCACTGCGCATCACGCGCAATGCGATCTCGCCGCGGTTGGCGACCAAAACCTTGAAGAACGCTTGACGCTGCACTGATCCGTTCCTCATGGGCGGGCCACCGAAAACTGCATGCGCTGGGGTGTGCGCGTATCGCCTTCACGGCAGATCGAGAGCACCTCGGAGAGGAGCGCACGGGTGTCGCGCGGATCGATCACACCGTCGTCGAGCACGCGGGCGCTGGTGGAGAACACGTCCATCTGGCCGTCGAACACGCCGACGATCTGCGCCTTCATGGCCTCCAGCTTCTCCTTCTCGATCGGCTTCCCGCGGCGTGCGGCGGCCGCCTCCGTCACGATCGCCATGGTCTCGGCGGCCTGCTCG
>NZ_PPPT01000037.1 GCF_006483445.1 Bradyrhizobium guangdongense
CTCGCGCTGGCCGGCGTCGAAACCGGCCAGCGCGAGGCCAAGGCCGAAAGCGACCGCCGCGTCGCGCTCGCGATGGAAGAAATCAGGATTTCGGTGCAGGGCATCGCATCGCGCTTTGCCAGCGTCGAGATGAGGATGGAGACCGAAGCGGTCGACGTCGCGATCGCCGTGGCGCGGAAGCTTTGCAGCGAGTTGGTTGCCCGCGAGCCGCTCGCCGAGATCGTCGCGCTGGTCAAGGACTGCTTCTCGCACCTCGTCGCGACGCCGCATCTGGTCGTGCGCATCAACGACGTGCTCTACGACAGCGCGCGCGAGACCATCGAGCGGCTTGCCAAGCAGAGTGGTTTCGAGGGGCGGCTGGTGATCCTGGCCGAACCGGAGATCGCGACCGGCGACTGCCGGATCGAATGGGCCGACGGCGGCGTCGTGCTGGAACGCGGTGCGATCGAGGCCAAGATCGGCGAGCTGGTCGGCCGCTACATCGCGGCCTCCGGCGACGGCGCGGCGCAGAGGATGTGAGGGATAAGACATGAGCGACACTGACGGGCAGGTCCCGCTTCCCGATCTCAACGGCCCGGCGCCGCCGACCAACCCCGGCGACATCGGCTACAACGAGGACGAATATGCGGCACGCGTAGCCGCAGACCTCGAGGCCGTCTTCGACGTGCCGGTGCAGGTTTCGGCGGTGCTCGGCCGGTCCAAGATGGATGTCGGCGAGCTGTTGAAGCTCGGGCCCGGCACCGTGCTCGAGCTCGACCGGCGCGTCGGCGAAGCCATCGACATCTACGTCAACAACCGTCTCGTCGCCCGCGGCGAGGTGGTTCTGGTCGAGGACAAGCTCGGCGTGACCATGACGGAAATCATCAAGACGGAACGCGGCTAGCGCAGAAGTAAGGCGCGGCAGCGCGAACAGACGGACAGGAGACTCAAATGCGGCTTCTCATCGTTGGCACATTGAAGGGCCAGCTCACCACCGCCACCAAGATCGCGATGGAGAACGGCGCCACCGTGACCCACGCCGAGGACACCGAGCAGGCATTGCGGGTGCTGCGCGGCGGCAAGGGCGCCGACCTGCTGCTGGTCGACGTTGCGCTTGATATCCGCGATCTCGTGATGCGGCTGGAAGCCGAGCACATCCACGCCCCGATCGTCGCCTGCGGCATCACCAACGACGCCCGCGCCGCGGTCGCCGCCATCCATGCCGGCGCCAAGGAATACATCCCGCTGCCGCCGGACCCCGAGCTGATCGCCGCCGTGCTCGCCGCGGTCGCCAACGATTCCCGCGAGTTGGTCTATCGCGACGAGGCGATGGCGAAGGTCATCAAGCTCGCACAGCAGATCGCAGGCTCCGACGCCTCTGTCATGATCACCGGCGAATCCGGCACCGGCAAGGAGGTGCTGGCGCGCTACGTCCACACCCGCTCGGCCCGCGCAAAACGCCCCTTCATCTCCATCAACTGCGCCGCGATCCCCGAGCATCTCCTGGAGTCCGAGCTGTTCGGCCATGAGAAGGGCGCCTTCACCGGCGCGGTCGCCCGTCGCATCGGCAAGTTCGAGGAAGCGACCGGCGGCACGCTGCTGCTCGACGAAATCTCCGAGATGGATGTCCGCCTGCAATCGAAGCTGTTGCGCGCCATCCAGGAGCGCGTCATCGACCGCGTCGGCGGCACCAAGCCGGTGCCGGTCGACATCCGCATTATCGCGACCTCGAACCGCAACCTCGCAGACGCCGTGCGCGAAGGCACGTTCCGCGAGGATCTGCTGTTCCGCCTCAACGTCGTGAACCTCAAGATCCCGCCGCTGCGCGACCGCCCCGCCGACATTTTGGAGCTCGCCCAGCACTTCGTGAAGAAATACGCCGACGCCAACGGCGTGCCGCTGCGCCCGATCTCGGCCGACGCTCGACAGGTGCTCACCGCCAACCGCTGGCAGGGCAACGTCCGCGAGCTCGAGAACACCATGCACCGCGCAGTGCTGATGGCGCAGGGCGACGAGATCGGACCCGACGCCATCATCACGCCTGACGGCGACCGCCTCGACCTCGCCAAGACCGCACCCGCCGTGGCGCACGCGACCTTCGCCGCCGAGCAGGTGACGCGGGCGCTCGTCGGCCGCACCGTCGCCGACGTCGAGCGCGACCTGATCCTGGAGACGCTGAAGCATTGCCTGGGCAACCGGACGCATGCCGCCAACATCCTCGGCATCTCGATCCGCACCCTGCGCAACAAGCTCAATGAATACGCCGACGGCGGCATTCCGATCCCGCCCGCCGGCGTCCCCGGTGAGTACCCTCGCATGCCCGCGATGGGATGAAGGCGACCGTACTGCTGATGAGACGTTGACGACACCGCTCAACGAAATGGCCCGGAGCAAACGCTCCGGGCCATTTTGCTTGATCATTTGCTCCGTCCGAACGGCCTACTTGCCCGGCGGGACATAGGAGGCTGCGAGCTTGGCGGCCTTTTCCGCGATGGTCGGGAAATCACTCATCTTCCAGGCGCGCACGGTCTCGATCTTGGCAATGGCGCCGCTTGCAGCGGCGGCCATTCCGATGGCGACCGCATCGGCGCCGTCAGGAAGCTCGGTGACGATGAGCGCATCGTGCTGGCCCGTGGTCATGAAGGCGCCCTGCAGCCTTCCGCCGGCCTTCTCGACCATCGCGCCGATGACCGCCGTGCGATCGGCCGGCTTGTCGACCATTCCCTTGATGCCGGCATTTGAATAGGAGACGTACGAGATGAACAACGGCATGGTTCTCTCCGTTCAGGTTACAGCAATCAGATTTTGAAAAAGACGCTCTCGTCGAGAGCAAGGCATGGCCTGCCGACGGCATGCGGGCTGCCGTTGCAATTCCGGGCTTGCGGACTTCGGCACGTCCTGTTGGCAGCTCCGTTGACTATAGCAGAGCTGCATTCCTCGACTAGGTCCGAGCCAGGAGCGGGCTTATAAGGACAGCAATACAGACAATTGAGGTGATGATGCTCGAGACCCAAATCACGGAATGGCTGGCGTCGCAGAAGCAGGCGATGATCGACCTGCTGCGCGACGTCGTGAACATCGATTCCGGATCGTATGACAAGGCCGGTGTGGACGCGGTCGGGGCGCGCTTCGAGAAGCATTTTGCCGAGCACGACATTTCAACCTGGCGCGAGGGCCATGACAGCTTTGGCGATGCGATCCACGCTGTCGTGGCAAAGCCCGGCAGCAATGAAGAGCCGATCCTGCTCATGGGCCATCGCGACACGGTGTTCTCCAAGGGCGAGGCCGAGCGGCGGCCGTTCACCATCAGGGACGGCCGCGCCTATGGGCCCGGGGTCTCCGACATGAAGTCGGGCCTGGTCATGAATGTGTTCGTCGCCGCTGCCTTCAAGCGCTTCGGCGGCAGCCCGCATCCAATCAAGGTGCTGATCACCTCGGATGAGGAGATCGCCTCGCCCTCGTCGCGCCCGGTGATCGAGCGCGAGGGACGCGCTGCGCGCTGCGTGTTCAATTCCGAGCCGGGGCGACCGACCGGCAACGTGGTGACGGGTCGCAAGGGCGGCGTCTTCATGCATTGCACGGTGACCGGCAAGGCCGCGCATTCCGGCGCCAACTTTGCCGCAGGCATCAGCGCCATCGGCGAGCTCGCGCACAAGATCGTCCAGATCCACGCACTGACCGATATCGAGCAGGGCATCACCCTCAACGTCGGGCTCATCTCGGGCGGCCAGTCCGTCAACACCACGGCGCCGCTGGCCGAGGGCCAGATCGACTTCCGCTATGTCGAGCCGTCCCAGCGCGAGACGATCATGGCGGCGATCGAGAAGATCGTCGCGACATCCTACGTTCCGGGCACATCGGCGACGCTGACCATCAAGGGTGAGTTCGTGCCCGCGGTCCAGAGCGCGGCGTCGAAGGCGCTGTTCGAGACCTATCAGGGCGCCGCGCACCGGGTCGGGCTGACGACGCTGCAAGGCGAGTTCTCGGGCGGCTGCGCCGATTCCGGCTTCACCGCCGCGGTCGGCACGCCCACCATCTGCGGCGTCGGTCCGGTCGGCGGCCTCGCGCACACGCCGGAAGAATACATGGAGATCGACAGCATCGTGCCTCGCGCGCAGGCGCTGGCGCTGGCGATTTTGAGGAGCTAAACTTCGTAGCTTCGTAGGGTGGGTTAGCATGCGGCCGCGCGAAGCGCGGTCCGCTGGCGTAACCCACCGCTTTGGGTTTCCGCATCGATAGAAGTGGTGGGTTACGCTCAGCCGACTGCGCTTCGCGCAGCCGCGCCGCTAACCCACCCTACAAAAGCGGAGCATGTCTCACGAATAGCTCGGTGCATCCGGCTTGCGGAAGATATGGATGGGGTCGCCGGGCACGATCGGGTTGCCGGTGAATAGCGTATAGGCGTAGGCCGCCAGATAGGCGATCGCCAGCGCGCCGATGGCGTAGAAGGCCCAGGTCGCGACACGCTTCATCGTCCGGCTCCACGGCTTCCCGGCGGGGAAGCTCTCCGAGCGCTTCTAGAGCGATGGGCGCAAAAACGCCAGTCCGGACGACCGGCCGACAATTGCGCCGAAAACAACCCCATGCACAGTAGATCACGGCCGCGTGACCAAATGCCATTTTTCCGAACTTTGCTTGACCCGTCGGGCATGGCCCGATGCAGCTATTGCAGCCACTTGACCGGCAGATTCTGCAGGCCGCGGAAGGCCCAGCCGCCGATCCGCACCGGCTCGTCCTCGGCAAGCTCCAGACGCGTTGCCCTCGCAAACACCGTCGGCAGCGCGACGTCGGCGATCATCGCGCGCGAGGCCGCAGCGCCTGCACAAAAGTGCGGGCCGGCGCCGAAAGCGACGCTTTTTGTGACGTCGCGGCGTACGTCGAACTGGTCGGCGCGCTCGAAATGCTTCTCGTCGCGGTTGGCGGAACCGAACATCAGGAACACGCGCTCATTGGCCTCGAAGGCGACGTCGCGGATGGTCCAGGGTTTTGCGATGCGCCGCGGCGACATGCCGATCGGCGAGATCCAGCGGGCATATTCCTCGAACGCCTGCAGCCAGGACACCTCGCCGCTGCGCACGAGGGCAAGCTGCTCGGGATGGGTCAACAGCGCCCACACCGTGCCGGCGATCGCCTTGCGCGGCTCGTTCTGGCCGCCGGAGATCGCAAGTTTCACATTCGCACGCACGCTCTCCATCGGCATGCCGGAGGCAAGGAGAACGCCAAGCAGGCTCTGGTCGGGCTTCTTGCGCATCACCGGCAAAATGTCGTCGATCGCGGCGTCGATGCCCGCGGTCGCCGCATGGCAGCGCGCTTCGACCTCGGGATCGCCGGTGTAATTGGCAATGCCGTTGATCATGCCCTGCGACCACGTATCCATGTCGCCAAAGCCGATATTGGTGAGGCCGGTGATCGACTTCAGGCATTCGCCGGAAAACGGCAGCGCAAAGTCGCGCATGAAGTCGATACGGCTTCCCGGCGCGATCGCATCCAGGATGCGGTCGGCATGGGCCTGAAACTGCGCGGTCCAATGCGCCTTCACCGTCTTCGGCGACACCGCCGGAAAGAACGCGCGCCGCTCGACCTGGTGCGCCTCGCCATCCTTGCGCATCATGTTGTGGCCCATGAGCTTGTTCATGAGGCCCTCGGGCTGGTGCGAGGAGAACACGTCGATCTGCTTCTCGGAGATCGAGATGTCGTCGCGGCTGGTCAGCAGCGTCGAGCCGAGCTGCGGCACGAAGGCGATCGGCGCCTCCTTCCGCATTTTTGCCAGCATCGGATAGGGATCGCTCCAGAACGAGGCCGGGTCGATGTCGATGCGCGGCGCGGTACTCAAGGCGGGCTCCCTGGGTATTTTCGTTTCCTTTGGGGCGAGATTAGCGGACTCCGCAGCCGCCGTCTGTCCCAAGCGTTAGGGACAGGGGCATTAAAGCCACACTAAGCCGCCTGCGTTTCCAAAAAACGTTCGGCGTAGTGGCAGGCGACGAGGCGGCCGTCGAGCGGGCGCAGGAGCGGACGCTGCGTGCGGCAGAGATCCGTCACATAGGGGCAGCGGGTCGAGAACACGCAGCCCTTTGGCGGATCGAGCGGCGACGGCAGCTCGCCCTTCGGAACGATCCGCTGGCGATTGCGGCCGAGGCCCGGCGTCGCCCCCAGCAAGGCCTGGGTATAGGGATGCAACGGCCGCGCAAAGATGCGCTCTTTCGGCCCATGCTCCACTGCGATCCCCAGATACATGATCATCACGTCATCTGCGATGTGACGGACCACGCCGAGATCGTGCGAGATGAAGAGATAAGCCAGCCCCAGCTCGCGCTGCAGATCGACCAGGAGGTTGAGAACCTGCGCCTGCACCGACATGTCGAGCGCCGACACCGGCTCATCGGCAACCAGCAGTTTTGGCCGCAACATCAAGGCGCGCGCGATGGCGATGCGCTGACGCTGGCCGCCCGAGAACATATGCGGATAGCGGCCATATTGCTCCGGCCGCAGCCCGACCTTCGCCATCATGTCGAGTGCCTGCGCCCGCCGCTCCTGCTTCGACAGCGTTGTGTTGATGATCAGCGGCTCTTCGAGGATGGCGCCGACGCGCTTGCGGGGGTTGAGCGACCCATAGGGGTTTTGAAACACGATCTGCACGGTGCGGCGCAACGTCTTCACGGCGCCGGCCGGAGGATTGACCGCATCGACGCCGTCGAGCATCAGCGCGCCGGCGCTCGGCTTCTCGATCAGCGTCACAAGCCTTGCGAGCGTCGACTTGCCGCAACCGGATTCGCCGACCACCGCCAGCGTCTTGCCGGCTTCGAGCGCGAACGAGACGCCGCCCACGGCCTGCAGCTGCGCCGGTGGGCGGAGCCAGCCCTGCTTGACCTCGTAGCTGCGCTTGAGATCGGTGGCGGTGACGAGCGCGGTCATGACGCGGTCTCGCGCTTGAGCGTCGGCGCGCTGCTGCCATCGGCCGCGATGCGTTCATCCCGGGAGGGATCGCCGAGCGGATAATGACAACGGATCAGGCCATCCATCCAGGGGCGCAGATCGGGACGCACCCTGTCGGCCAGCGGCGTCGCATAGAGGCAACGGGGACTGAACAGGCACCCCGGCGGCCGGTCGTGCAGTCCCGGCACGACGCCGGGAATGGTGGCGAGCCGTCCGCCATCGCTGGCCTCCGGGCGTGCCGCCAGCAGCGCGGCCGTATAGGGATGCTGCGGCGAGGCAAACAGACTCTGCGTCGGGCGCTGCTCCATGATCTGGCCCGCATACATCACGGCGACGCGCTCGGTGGTATCGGAGACCACGCCCATATTGTGCGTGATGAGGATCAGCGCCATGCCGCGATCCCGTTGCAGGGACAACAGAAGGTCGAGGATCTGCGCCTGGATGGTGACATCGAGCGCCGTCGTGGGCTCATCCGCGATCAGGAGCTTTGGATTGCAGGCGATCGCCATCGCGATCATGACGCGCTGGTTCATGCCGCCCGAAAGCTGGTGCGGATAGGCCGACAGCCGGCTCTCCGGCGCGGGGATGCCGACCTGCTCCAAAAGCTCGATCACGCGGCGCCGCGCCGCCTTGCGATCCATCGCTTCATGGACGTGCAACGTCTCGGTCAGCTGATAGCCGATCGTGAAAGACGGATTGAGCGATGTCGTCGGCTCCTGGAAGATCATCGCGACGTCCTTGCCGGTGAGCGCGCGCCGCTCGCGGTCGGACAAGGTCTGCAGATCCCGTCCCTCGAACAGCAGCTTGTCGGCCCGGACGCGCCCCGGATAGGGCACCAGCCCCATCAGGGCCAGCATGCCGACGCTCTTGCCGGAGCCGGATTCGCCGACGATCCCCAGCACCTCGCCTTTGTCGAGGGTGATATCGACGCCATCCACGGCGCGCACCATCCCGTTCTGGGATGGAAACTCGACCGACAGATTCCTGATCTCGAGCAGCGGCATCGGATCGACTTCTCGACGCTATCGTTTGAGCTTGGGATCGAGCGCATCGCGCAATCCGTCGCCCAGGAGGTTGAAGGCCAGCACGGTCACGAGGATCGCCAGGCCCGGAAGCGTGACGACCCACCAGGCCCGCAGCACGAATTCGCGCGCATCCGCCAGCATGGTGCCCCATTCCGGCAGCGGCGGTTGCGCACCGAGACCGAGAAAGCCGAGCGCGGCCGCGTCCAGGATCGCGGTCGAAATGCCGAGCGTCGCCTGAACGATCAGGGGCGCGGCGCAATTCGGCAACACCTCCTTGAACATCAACCGAAGCCGGCCGGCGCCTGCGACTTTTGCCGCAGTGACGTAGTCCTTCGACACTTCGCTGATCACAGCGGCGCGCGCAATCCGCACATAGTGCGGCAGCAGCACGATCGCGACCGCCAGCATCGCATTCATCAGCCCCGGCCCGAGGATCGCAACGATCACGATGGCGAGCAAAAGGCTCGGCAGCGTCAGCGTGATGTCCATCAGCCGCATGATCGCGATCTCGATCACGCCGCGGAAAAAACCCGCGACCAGACCGAGGATCGTCCCCGTCACCACCGACAACGACACCACCGCGATGCCGATCAGAAGCGACAGCCGTGCGCCATGGATGAGGCGGGACAGAATATCGCGGCCGATCGCATCGGTGCCGAGCGGATAAGCGATCGATCCGCCCTGCTGCCAGAACGGCGGCTTGAGAAAGACGGTGTTGTTGGTGAGGATCGGGGAATGCGGCGCGACGATATCGGCCAAGAGCGCGAGCAGAACCAGGACCACGATCACGACGAGGCCTGCCACGGCGCCGAAATTGGCCTTGAAGTCGGACCAGAACTGCGACAGCGGATGCGGTGGCGCGCCCGGCTGCGACATGACGGGAGTGTTGAGGACTTCGGCGGTCATCGCGTGTGCCGGATGCGGGGGTTGATCAGACCATAGGCGACGTCAACCAGCAGATTGACGATCATGACGATCGCGCCGATCAGGAGCGTGCCGCCCTGCAGTACCGGATAGTCGCGGCGGTTGATGCCCTCGATCAGCCATTTGCCGACGCCCGGCCAGGAGAAGATGGTCTCGGTGAGGATCGCGCCGGTGAAGAGCACGCCGACCTGGAGCCCGATCACCGTCACCACCGGGATCAGCGCGTTGCGCAGGGCATGGATCGCGATCACCCGCCAATGCG
The DNA here is from genome assembly GCF_006483445.1 of Bradyrhizobium guangdongense. Taxonomy (GTDB): domain Bacteria; phylum Pseudomonadota; class Alphaproteobacteria; order Rhizobiales; family Xanthobacteraceae; genus Bradyrhizobium; species Bradyrhizobium guangdongense_A. The sequence continues at coordinate 9,124 of NZ_PPPT01000037.1, forward strand.
GCAACCCCTTGGCGCGGGCGGTGCGGATGTAATCTTCCCCCAAGACCTCCAGCATGGCGGACCGCGTCATGCGCGCGATGACGGCGAGCGGCACCGTGCCGAGCACGATCATGGGCAGCACGAGATGCGACAGCGCCGAACGAAACGCGCCGAAATCACCGGCCAGCAGTGCATCGACCAGCAGGAAGCCGGTCACCGGTTCGATGAAGTATTGCACCGCGATCCGGCCCGACACCGGCGTCCAGCCAAGCTGCACGGAAAACAGCAGGATCAGCAGCAATCCCCACCAGAAGATCGGCATCGAATATCCGGTGAGCGAGATTCCCATCACGCCATGATCGAAGATCGAGTTGCGCCGGACGGCAGCGATGATGCCGGCCGGCAAGCCCAGGCATAACGCAAACAGGATCGCGCAGACCGACAACTCGATGGTCGCCGGGAATAAGGTCCCGAATTCGGAAATCACCGGCTCATGGGTGACGATCGAGCGACCGAGGTCGCCATGCACCAGCCGCGACAGATAGAGGCCATATTGCACCAGCACCGGCTGATCGAAGCCGTACTCCTTGCGCAATTGCTCGTGCCTGACAGGATCGATGCCGCGTTCGCCCGCCATCGTCTCGATGGGATCGCCGGGGATGAGGCGGATCAGCACGAAGACAAGCAACGTGATGCCGATGAAGGTCGGAACCACGAGACTGAGCCGGGTAAAGATGAACCGGAGCATGCCGTTCCCTGCCACCCTCCCCCGGATAAGGAAAGGGTAAAGAAAAACGGGCGGAGCAACGCTAGGCCACTCCGCCCTGGTCTCCTGCTATTCCTTGACGTCGACGCCATAGAAATTGTGGCGTCCGAACGGCGACAGCTTGAAGTCGACAACTCTCTTGGTGACGGGCTTCAACTGCACCGCGTGCGCGATGGTAAACCACGGCGCCTGCTCCTTGAAGATCACCTGCGCCTGCTCGTACAGCTTGGTCCGCTCGGCCTGGTCGCTGACGGACTTGGCCTTCACGACCAGATCGTCGAACGGCTTGTAGCAGAATTTGGCGATGTTCGAGCCCGAGTTCGTCTGCGCCGAGGCGCAGCCCAGCAATGTGTGCAGGAAGTTGTCGGGGTCGCCGTTGTCGCCGGTCCAGCCCAGCATGCCCATCTGATGCTCGCCGGTCTGCATCCGCTTGCGGTATTCGCCCCATTCAAACGACTTGATCTCGGCCTTGACGCCGATCTTGGCGAGGTCGGCCTGCATCAGTTCGGCAATGCGCTTGGCGTTCGGATTGTAGGGCCGCTGCACCGGCATGGCCCAAAGATCGGTTTCCAGGCCGTTCGCATATCCGGCCTCGGCCAGAAGCTTCTTGGCCTGCTCCGGATCGTAGGGATCGTCCTTGATGCTGTCGTTGTACGACCACATGGTCGGCGGGATCGGATTCTTGGCCGCGATGCCGGTCGACAGATAGACGGCGTCGATGATCGCCTTCTTGTCGATCGCCATGCTGATGGCCTTGCGCACGCGCACGTCGTCGAAGGGCTTCTTCTGCGTCTGGAATGCGAGATAGCCGACGTTGAGGCCAGGCTGCTCCAAAATCGTGACGTTCGGGTCTTTCCTGATCGCGTCGATGTCGGCCGGGTTCGGATAGGGCATCACGTCGCATTCGCCCTTTTGCAGCTTGGCCCAGCGAACGGATGCGTCCGGGGTGATCGAGTAGACAAGGTCGTCGATCTTGGCCTTGCCGCCCCAGAATTCGGGGAAGGCCTTGTACCGGATCACGGCGTCCTTCTGGTACTGCACCAGATAGAACGGGCCGGTGCCGATCGGATCCTGGTCGATCTTCTCGGGCGTGCCCGCCTTCAGCATGGCGTCCGCATATTCCTTCGACTGGATGGCCGCATAGGGCATCGCGAGATCGGCGAGGAAAGGCGCTTCCGGCTGGTTGAGCGTGATCTTGATGGTGTAATCGTCGACCTTCTCGACCGACTTCAACAATTTCGGCATCCCCATGTCGCCGAAATAGGAATGGTTCGGGCTCGTCACCTTGAAATACGGATTGTCGTCCTTCCATTGCCGCTCGATCGAGAACATGACGTCGTCGGCATTGAACTCCCGCGTCGGCTTGAACGATTTCGACGCCGCGTGCCACTTCACGCCCTTGCGCAGGTTGAAGGTGTAGGTGGTGCCGTCAGGCGAGATCGTCCATTTCTCGGCGAGACCCGGCACCACTTTCGTGCCGCCGCGCTCGAACTCGACGATGCGGTTGTAGATCGGCTCATTGCCGTCGAATGACGTGCCGGTCGTGTTGACGCCGGGATAGAAGTTCTCCGGGCTGCCTTCCGAGCAGAACACCAGGGTTTTGGCTGATACGGGCGAGGCCACCGCGAGCACCGCGGCGCAGACGCCGGCGAGCAGGATTGATCTGTTCACTGTCGGAACTCCCTGAGAATTGTCCCGGCGCGGTCGATGCAGGCTGCGCCAAAGACGCCTGGGGCGAGATTGCGATTGGGCATTGCGGCTGTCAATGCGTCCTGGGGGGACGGAATGACTGCGGCACGAAGAGGATCGGCGCCTCGGTCGATATCGACGCCCGGCGCTCAAGGCAGGCTCCCCAGGGATTTTCGTTTGCCTTAGCCAACCGAGCTTCTCCAGGGCGCGTGCTACTTCGCAGCGACGATCCTGACGCCGCCCATCTTGCGCTCCTGGATGAGCTCGACAAACCGGATGTAGGACTCGTGGAAGGCATCGTGCCCCATGGGGGTGCCGGCCTGCCGGGCTTCTTCACGCAGCCGCTGATACATCGCGAGCCGCTCCTTCAGAATGGGGCCCCATTCGTCCGTCAGATCCGTTGCGGAAATCACCGTGAAGCCAGCGCTTTCAACCAGGCTGCAATAGTCTGGGATCGAGCGCAGCGGCTGGATGGCCATGCCGTCCCACATCAATTGCGCATCGGGGGCCGACAGCGGCTGATTGGCGATCCAGTCCGTGAACGCCAATTGGCCATCTGCCCTCAAGATTCGAAAAGCCTCAGCCACCGCTCTCTTGACATCCGGAACGTGGCAAAATGCTTCCTGGCTGATGACGGCGTCGACGCTCGCATCGGGAAGCGGCACGTCCATCACATTGCCCTCGACAATCCGCGCAGCATCGTGAAGGCCGACGCGCCGGGTCAGCTCCTGTGCGCCCAAAACGCGCGCCGGTGTCAATTCGATGCCGGTGACGTCGGCGCCATATTTATGTGCGAGGTAACGCACCGTGCCGCCAAGTCCGGCACAGAAATCTGCGACGCGCGATCCGCGCTCGATCTGCGCGCCTCGCGCCAGTTCATCCGTCGCTTTGAGGCCGCCATAATGATCCTGGTCATGGGGAAACAGGTCTTCGGGACGCAAGCCATCGAGATGGCCGCGGCTCGCGCGCAGCTTTGCAAGGATGATGTCGCAGGAGATGGGATGACGATTGTAGAAAAAGTGGACCTGTGACGTCGCATCACTCATGAAATTGGCTCCACCGTCATTAAAGCAGCTCATGGCAATGGGCGCAGCCTAGTTCAAACTCCGCGTCATGCCACAAGCCCGGCCATGACGGTGCGGAAGCGGCCACGTGCCGGAAGGCTACCCGCCCTACCCCGCCGCCGCCTTCGCCGGGGCGACGTTGATCGCGAGCTTGCCGTAGCGGTCGGTGAAGGCGTCGGTGTCGATCTCTTCCAGCTTGATCTCGCCGCTCATCACGCTCTGCTTCCAGGCCGCTTGCGCCGGATCGTTCTGGAATTCCGGCATCACCTCGCGGCCGAACAGCTCGAGCGATTCACAGATGTGCTCGTGGCTGTTCTTGCCGGCCTGGTTCAGCAAAATCACCTGGTCGATATGCGAGCTCTGGAATCGCCGCAGCTTCCTGCGGATCGTCTCGGGCGAGCCGATCAGGCCGCCGCGCAGCGCGGCCTCCTGTGCCTCGGGGTTGTCGCGCTTCCACTTGTTGTACTCGTCCCACATGTTGACGGTGTAGGGTGCGGGACGTTGGCGGTTCTGCGAGGCGCCGTAGAAGCGCAGCGCGAACTGGAAGAAGGTGGCGCCGTCGGCGCGGGCGCGGGCCTCCTCGTCGGTCTTGGCGCACATGAAGAACGACACCAGCGCCATGTTGGGGTTGATCTCGTAGTCGGCCAATTTGTTCAGCCGCTTGGTCATGGCGTTGTAATAGGCGTGCACCCAGGCATGCGCGGCATCGGCGCTGACGAACTGGAAGCCGAGCGCACCAAAACCGTAGCGGCCGGCGCGCTCGATGGTCGGCAGTTGCGAGCAGGCCAGCCACAGCGGCGGATGCGGTTTTTGCACCGGCTTTGGCACGACGTTGCGCAAGGGGATGTCAAAGTATTTGCCGTGATGCTCGCTTCCCGCGTCCTTGAACATCGGGAAGATCGCGCTCACGGCCTCCTCAAAGACCTCCTTCTTGGTCTCCATGTCGCGGCCGAATGGCGTCAGCTCGGTGATCGAGGCGCTCTCACCCATGCCGAATTCGCAGCGGCCGTTACTGAGCAGATCGAGCACCGCGACGCGCTCGGCGACGCGAGCCGGATGATTGGTCGTGAGCTGAAGGATGCCGTGGCCGAGCCGGATGTTCCTGGTGCGCTGGCTCGCGGCGGCCAGGAACGATTCCGGTGACGGCGAGTGCGAATATTCCTCGAGGAAGTGATGCTCGACCACCCAGGCGTGATCGTAGCCGAACCTGTCGGCCAGCTCCATCTGCGAGAGCGCGTTCTGGTAGAGGGCGAGCTCGTCGCCGGCGACCCAGGGCCGCGGCAATTGGAGCTCATAGAAGATGCCGAACTTCATGACGCCTCTCCCAAGCTTTCGATTATTCTTGTTGCTTGCATTTTAGTGAGCGAGGCGGCGCTGTCTACCGCAGTGCAATTCCGCCGCGCGGAAGCCGATTCGCGCGTCCTGCACAATCAACACACCCCTAACCCCGGCTGTGCGGCGAAGTGTCCGCAAGCGCGCGCATTGATCCAAATCAAGGCGCAGATGCCACCGGTTCCTAGGGTGCATCAAGGCAACGGCCCGGACGCCGTCCCGATTCCCAAATTACTTTCAGAGAGACCGAATATGTCGGCCCCTGGCGACGACACGACTGGGCGTTTGCGCCGGCGGCGCATGGAGATTTTTGCCTTCCTGTTCCTGACGGCGGTCGTGATGCCCGCGCTGGCGGTCGGAACCGTCGGCAGCTACGGGCTCGCCGTCTGGATCTACCAGATGTTCGCGGGTCCCCCCGGCCCGCCTCCAACCCCGCATTGAAAATCCAGCAGAGAAAGGCAGGCATATGGCCCAGGCCTCACTGAGCAAAGCCAAGCTCAACCGCCGTGCGCTGATCACCGGCCGGGTGCTCACCGCCGACCGCATCGTGCCGCCGCCCGGCGGCGAGATCGCCAGCATTCTGGTGCAGGCCCGCCCCGATCGCCTCACTGAGGTCGAAACCGACATCACCGCGCTCGCCGGCTGCGAGATCCACGGCCGCGACATCAGAGGCAAGCTCGTGGTCGTGGTCGAAACCGACGATGTGGGCTCCCTCGGCACCACCCTCAACACCATCCAGTCGCTGCCCAACGTCTATTCGGCGGCGCTGGTTTTTCACGCCATCGAAGCCTGAGGCGCGGGGAGAATATTGATGACCACACCCAAACTCGACCGCCGCCAGATGCTGAAGCTGGAGGCCGCCGCGATCGCGGCGGCCGCAGCCGGCATGCCGGTGCCCGCGCTTGCCGCCAACCTCGTCGCCGAGCGCGATGCCAGCGAACTGAAATGGGACAAGGCCGCCTGCCGCTTCTGCGGCACCGGCTGCTCCGTGATGGTCGCCACCAAGGACAACCGCGTCGTCGCCACCCACGGCGACACCAAGTCCGAGGTCAATCGCGGCCTCAACTGCGTCAAGGGCTACTTCCTGTCCAAGATCATGTACGGCCATGATCGGCTGACGCAGCCGATGCTGCGCAAGACGAACGGCAAGTACGACAAGAACGGCGAGTTCACGCCGGTGTCCTGGGACGAAGCCTTCGACATCATGGCCGAGAAATGGAAGGCCGCGATCAAGAAGCGCGGCCCGAACGGCGTCGCCATGTTCGGCTCCGGCCAGTGGACGATCTGGGAAGGTTATGCCGCCTCAAAGCTCTACAAGGCCGGCTTCCGCACCAACAACATCGATCCCAATGCACGGCACTGCATGGCCTCCGCCGTCGCCGGCATGATGCGCACCTTCGGCATCGACGAGCCGCCGGGCTGCTATGACGACATCGAGGCGGCCGACGCCTTCGTGCTGTGGGGCTCCAACATGGCGGAGATGCACCCCATCCTGTGGACGCGCCTCACCGACCGCCGCCTCTCCGCGCCGCATGTCCGCGTCGCCGTGCTCTCGACCTTCGAGCACCGCTCGTTCGACCTCGCCGATATCGGCATGGTGTTCGTGCCGCAGACCGACCTCTACATCCTCAACGCCATCGCGAACCACATCATCAAGACCGGCCGGGTCAACAAGGAGTTCGTCGCAGCCCATACCGTGTTCAAGCGCGGCCAGACCGACATTGGTTATGGCCTGCGGCCCGAACATCCGCTGCAGAAGAAGGCGACGGGTGCTGCGAAAGCCAACGACTCCACCGACATGACCTTCGACGAGTACGCCAAATTCGTCTCGGACTACACGCTGGAGAAGGCCGCCCAGATGTCCGGCGTGCCGCTCAACCGGCTCGAGGCGCTGGCCGAGCTCTATGCCGATCCGAAGACCAAGGTCGTCTCGTTCTGGACCATGGGGTTCAACCAGCACACCCGCGGCGTCTGGTGCAACAACCTCGTCTACAACATCCATCTGCTGACGGGTAAGATCTGCGAGCCCGGCAACAGCCCGTTCTCGCTGACCGGTCAGCCCTCGGCCTGCGGCACGGCGCGCGAGGTCGGCACCTTCTCGCATCGCCTGCCGGCCGACATGGTCGTCACCAACAAGGCGCACCGCGATATCACCGAAAAGATCTGGCAGTTGCCCGAAGGCACCATTCCCGACAAGAACGGCGCGCATGCCGTGCTGCAGAGCCGGATGCTGAAGGACGGCCTGATCAACGCCTATTGGGTGCAGGTCAACAACAACCTGCAGGCCGGTCCCAACGCCAACGAGGAGACCTATCCGGGCTTCCGCAACCCCGATAATTTCATCGTGGTGTCGGACGCCTACCCGACCGTAACGGCACTGGCCGCAGACCTCGTCCTGCCGACCGCGATGTGGGTCGAGAAGGAAGGCGCCTATGGCAATGCCGAGCGGCGCACGCAGTTCTGGCACCAGCTCGTCACCGCGCCGGGCGAAGCCAAATCCGACCTCTGGCAGCTCATGGAATTCTCGAAGCGCTTCAAGATCGAGGAGGTGTGGCCGGAGGAGCTGATCGCCAAAAAGCCCGAGGTTCGCGGCAAGACGCTGTTCGACGTGCTCTACAAGAACGGCCAGGTCGACAAATTCCCGACCTCGGAAATCGAAGCCGGCTACGGCAACGAGGAATCCAAGGCGTTCGGCTTCTACGTCCACAAGGGCCTGTTCGAGGAATATGCCCAGTTCGGACGCGGCCATGGCCACGACCTCGCGCCGTTCGAGACCTATCACCGCGAGCGCGGCCTGCGCTGGCCGGTGGTCAACGGCCAGGAGACCAAGTGGCGCTTCCGCGAGGGCTCAGACCCCTATGTGAAGAAGGGCACCGAGGTGCAGTTCTACGGCCATGCCGACGGCAAGGCGCGCATCTTCGCGCTGCCCTTCGAGCCGGCGGCTGAAGCACCGGACACGGACTATCCGTTCTGGCTCTCGACCGGCCGCGTGCTGGAGCACTGGCATTCCGGCACCATGACGCGCCGCGTGCCCGAGCTCTACAAGGCCTTCCCCGAAGCCGTCTGCTTCATGCATCCGGACGATGCGCAGGATGCAAAAATCCGGCGCGGCGACGAGGTGAAGGTGATCTCGCGCCGCGGCTTCATCCGCGCCCGCGTCGAGACGCGCGGCCGCGACCGGCCGCCAAAGGGCCTCGTCTTCGTGCCATGGTTCGACGAATCAAAGCTGATCAACAAGGTGACACTGGACGCCACCGATCCGATCTCGCTGCAAACCGACTTCAAGAAATGCGCCGTGCGCATCGAGAAGGTGTGACCGCCATGATGAAGCGATTTGGCATTGCCATGCTGGCGCTCGCGATTGCCGCGGGCACGGGCGCGCTCACCGCGCAGACGCTCAACTCCCCGCTGCGCGGCGTGAGCCCGCTCAACGAGGAAGGTCCGGCTGCGCCGATGACGCCGATGCGCAATACCGCGGAGAAGGAGCCGCGCAACTATCCGGAGCAGCCGCCGGTGATCCCGCATTCGATCGACGGCTATCAGATCGACCTGAACGGCAACAAGTGCCTCACATGCCACGCACGGGCGCGCACGGCGGAGTCGCAAGCGCCGATGGTCTCGATCACCCACTTCATGGACCGTGACGGCCAGTTCCTGGCCTCAGTCTCACCCCGGCGCTTCTTCTGCACGGAGTGCCATGTGCCGCAGAACGTCGTTGGCCCGCCTGTCAGCAACGACTTTGTCGACATCGACACGCTGCTGTCGCGTGCAAGCCCCGGTGGCAAGCGATGACGACGACCGCGGACGGGCCCAAAGAAGAAGCCAAGCGCGGCTTCATCGCGCGGAGCTGGGACTTCTTGCTCGAACTCTGGGGCGTGCTGCGGCGGCCGAGCTCGGTCTTCGCGCTCGGCACGCTGGTGCTCGCGGGTTTCGTGGCCGGCGTGATCTTCTGGGGCGGCTTCAACACCGCGCTGGAATTGACCAATACCGAAAAGTTCTGCACCGGCTGTCACGAGATGAAGGACAATGTCTACGCCGAGCTGAGATCGACCATCCATTTCAGCAACCGTTCCGGCGTGCGGGCAACCTGCCCGGACTGCCACGTCCCGCACAACTGGACCGACAAGATCGCGCGCAAGATGCAGGCCTCCAAGGAGGTCTGGGGCAAGATTTTCGGCACCATCGACACAAGGGAGAAATTTCTGGATCACCGGCTGGAGCTGGCGGCGCATGAATGGGCCCGCTTCAAGGCCAATGATTCGCTGGAATGCCGCAACTGCCACAGTGCCGATTCCATGGACATCACAAAACAGTCGCCGCGCGCCTCGGTGGCACATCAGCGCTTCCTGTTCACGGGCGAAAAGACCTGCATCGACTGCCACAAGGGCATCGCTCACAAGCTGCCCGACATGCGCAGCGTTCCCGGCTGGCAGTAGCCGGCCGGAGGCCCCGCCCGCTTGAACGGACGGGGGGAATGGTTAGTTTTGGGGGAAGCGCGAATCGCCTCGTTTCGCCTCTCCTCAAGACAGACATGGCCACTTTCACCCCGCATCAGGATGCCGCGCTCAAGGCCGTTGCCGATTGGCTCAAGGCCAAGCCCGGCCGCAACGGCACGCCGCCGATCTTTCGCCTGTTCGGCTTTGCCGGGACCGGCAAGACCACGCTGGCGCGGCACATCGCCGACGGCGTCGACGGCGATGTGAAGTTCGCGGCCTTCACCGGCAAGGCCGCGCTCGTGATGCGCAACAAGGGCTGCGACAACGCCTCCACCATCCACTCGCTGATCTACCGCGCCCGCGAATCCGGCGAGGAGCAGCCGAGCTTTGAGCTCTGGGACGACGCACCCGCGTCGAAAGCCAAACTGATCGTGATCGACGAATGCTCGATGGTCGATGCCGAGCTGGGGCGCGACCTGATGTCGTTCGATTGCCCCTTGCTGGTGCTCGGCGATCCCGCGCAGCTACCTCCGATCCAGGGCGGCGGCTTCTTCACCAACACCGAGCCTGACGCGATGCTGACCGAGGTGCACCGCCAGGCGCAGGACGATCCGATCGTGCGGATGTCGATGGACATCCGCGAGGGCCGCGAGCTCGACATCGGCCGTTACGGCGAGAGCGAGGTGGTGTCGCGGAAAGAACTCGATCCGGATCGCGTCATGAGCGCCGACCAGATGCTGGTCGGCCGCAACAACACGCGCCGCGCCTATAACATGCGGATGCGCCAGCGCCAGAACATCGAGGACCCCTTTCCGGTCGCCGGCGACAAGCTGGTCTGCCTGCGCAACAACCGCAAGAAGGGCCTGTTCAACGGCGGCCTGTGGCGCGTGAAGTCGCGCAACACGTCGCGTTCGAAATCGCGCATTCTCTCGATGCGGCTGTCGCCGGACGAGGAGTTCGGCCACAAGGTGACGAAAGTCTCCGTGCGCGCCGATTGCTTCGAAGGCGGCATCGAGGCGATCGCCTGGGAGCAGCGCAAACCCTATGACGAGTTCGACTATGGCTATGTGCTGACCGTGCACAAATCCCAGGGCTCGCAATGGGACGACGTCGTGCTGTTCGACGAGAGTTTTGCGTTTGGGGAATCGAGAGCGCGGTGGCTGTACACGGGCATCACGCGGGCGGCGAAACGGTTGAGTATCGTGGTTTGATCGTAGGGTGGGTTAGCGATGCGATTGCGCGAAGCGCAACTCGCTGGGCGTAACCCACCTCTTTGGTTTCCGTGTCGACAGAAGTGGTGGGTTACGCCGAACGGGTTGCGCTTCGCGCAATCCGTTCTGCTAACCCACCCTACGAAACCGAATTTGTTGCGCTACTTCCCCGCCACAAAATAAAAATCCTCCCGCCCCGGCGGGGAGCCGTACGTAAACGGCTGCTGGCCGTGCTTGGTGGCGGCCCAGACGTCGTCACGGACGATGTCGAAGAGTTTTCGGATCTCGACCTTCGGCTCCTTCATTTCGCGGGCGAGCGCGGTGGCGAACGGGCTGTCGGCGCCGCCGTCGCCATCCATCGCGGTCTCGCCGTGCTTGGCGGCGTAGACCACCATGAAGCCGGCGCCGGGCTCGATGTTGGAAAAGCCCTTGTCGACGAGTTTCAGCGACAGCGTCCGCTGCATGGTCGGCGCGAACGGATTGTCGCGGCACGCATCCAGAATCACGAGCCGCAGTTTTCGCGCAGCGCCGACGGCCGCGATCACCTGCTCCAGCGCGACCGCCTGGCTCTCGGCGTCCTTGTCGGCGGCGAGTTTTGCGTCGATCGGGACGAGATAGTTGACGCCGCCGATCTCAAAACCGTGGCCGGCGTAATAGACCACCGCCCAGTCCGCCTTCTCCGCTTCCTTGGCAAAGGTCTGCAGCGTCTCGAAGAACTTGTCGCGCGTGAGATCGGTCGTCGCCACCACGGTCTGGAAACCGACGTCGCGCAGCACGCCGGCGATCAGCTTGGCGTCGCGCGGCGGATTGTCGAGCGCCTGGACGTTGCGATAGGCGCCATTGCCGACCACCAGCGCGACGCGACGCGCGGTCGCTGACGCCCCCGGCCCCTGCGGCGCGAGCGCGGCCAGCCGCTCCTGCGCCTTGGCGCGGGCGCGGGCAACGTCGTATTCGTCGAACGGCGTCAGCGCATAGGCGGCGGACCGATAATCGGCGCGCGCCTGCGCGAGATCCTTCTTGCGCTCGTAGACCTGGCCGCGGCCGGCATAGGCGCGCACATTGTTCGGGTTGAGCTGGAGGACGGCGTTGTAATCCCTGAGCGCCGCCTCGACATCGCCCTTGAGCAGATAGACGTCGCCGCGGTTGGTGAGCGCGTACTGGTATTTTGGCAGTTTCTCGATCAAGCCATTGCAGTCGGCCAGCGCGGCGTCGAACCTGCCCATCAGGCCGTAGGTGGTGCAGCGATTGGAGAAAATCTGTTGCGCATTCGGATCGATCTTCTCGGCCGCGGCAAAATCCGAAAGCGCGCCGTCATAGTCCTTCAGCAGCGTGCGCACGCGGGCGCGATTGGTGTAGCCGAGCAGGAATTTCGGCGCGTATTTGATCGACAGGTTGAAATCGTCGAGCGCGCTCTGCAGCGCGCCGTGGCGCACCTGGATGACGCCGCGGTTGTTGTAGGGCACACCGAAGGTCGGGCGCTTCTGGATCGCGAGGTTGTAATCGGCCATCGCGAGATCATCGAGGCCCTTGCGCTCGCGGGCGAGGCCGCGGAGGTTGAGCGCGATGACATAATCGGGATCGAGATCGACGGCCTGGGACAGGACCTCGATCGCGCGATCGAGGTCGCGCTTGTTGATCAGGGTATTGCCGCGCACGGAGAGCGCGACCGCCTTGTCCTTGCCGGTGACACGGTCGGCATTGAGCAGGGTGTCACAAGCCTGGGCGCGGAGCTGCATGTCCAACTGCCTGTCACGGCATATCGTGAGATCGTCGCCGGGCGGAGGCTCAGCGGACGCAGTCGGCAAATATGACAACAGCACGAAAAGGGTCAGGGAAACGACGCGCAACATGTTTTGCAATCAGGCTCCGGCGCCACTCAATCCCTGAGTCAGCGATGAAACACGGGGGTTCATTAGGGCCGATCCGGGCGCCGCGCCAAGCCTTCCGTCGCGCCATCAGGCCGTTTTTCACGCCTTCGTGTCCGCCAAAGCGTAACAATCGCCCGCCCCGCCCGTATCTTGGTCAACGGAAAACGCCGCCGTCCGGGCTGTTCGCCCGGTCCGCCCCGCCCTAGACTGTCGCCAATCTCGCAAGAGGATCCGCCATGCGCAAAACGTCCTTCCATGTCCCCTCCCTGCTCGCCGCCACCGCCGCGCTGGCGCTTGCCTTCGCGACGCCCTCCCGGGCAGCAGAAGAAGCCGTCGTCATCCCCGTCCCGGCCGTGGATGCGGGGAGCAGCAGCGGCATCCAGACCGCGGTGCTCGCGGGCGGCTGCTTCTGGGGCGTGCAGGGCGTGTTCCAACACACCGCAGGCGTCGTCAACGCGGTCTCCGGCTATGCCGGCGGAACCAAGGCGACCGCCGATTACAACACCGTGTCGAGCGGCCGGACCGGCCACGCCGAAGCGGTCGAGGTCAAATACGATCCGAAGAAGATTTCCTACGGGAAGATTTTGCAGATCTTCTTCTCGGTCGTGCACGACCCGACCCAGCTCAACCGCCAGGGGCCGGACGTCGGCACGCAATATCGCTCGGCGATCTTCACGACCTCCGACGAGCAGAAGAAGGTCGCGGATGCCTATATCGCGCAGCTCAACGGCGCCAAGGTCTACAAGAAGCCGATCGTGACGACGATCGGCGCGCTGGAGGCATTCTATCCCGCCGAGGCCTATCATCAGGACTATCTGACGCTGCACCCGAACCAGCCCTATATCGCCTACAACGACATTCCGAAGGTCGAGAACCTGAAGAAGCTGTTCGCGGAGAACTATATTGAGAAGCCGACGCTGGTCAGCGCCAGCAAGGCCACCAACTAACGCGCGATAGGAGACCCATGTCCGACACCAAGACGACTTCCGACAAGGTCATCAAAAGCGAGGAGCAGTGGCGGCGCGAATTGTCGCCGATGCAGTACGCCGTGCTGCGGGAGAAGGCGACCGAGCGTCCGTTCTCGGGCGAGTATGAGCACGACCACCGCGCCGGCACCTATGTCTGCGCCGGCTGCGGCAATGCGCTGTTCGAATCCGACGCCAAATTCGACTCCGGCTGCGGCTGGCCGAGCTTCACCGCGCCCGCGGTCGAGAGCCATATCGACGAAGAGCACGACATCAGCCACGGCATGATCCGCACCGAGGTGCTGTGCGCCAAATGCAGCGGCCATCTCGGCCATGTCTTCCCCGACGGACCGGGACCGACGGGCCTGCGCTACTGCATCAATTCCGCGGCGCTGAAGCTGCAGCCCAAATAGGCAGCCAAACCGGGGTTCCGGCGTGGAACCCGGTGCCAAGATGTGCTTTTCTCTCCTGACGGTGCGGCCGAGTGGCGCATTCCGGCGGCCGTCAGGGAGGATGCCATGACGCTTGGAACCATCCTTATCATCCTGGTGATCATCTATCTCCTGGGCGGCATGTCGGGCCGTTTCGGGGGCTATGGCTATGGCATGGGCCATTCCGGCATGGGGATCGGCGGCGTCATTCTCGTGGTGCTGATCGTGCTGCTGCTTCTGGGCAAGCTTTAACCCATATAAGCCATTGATATATCTATAATTATAACCTCTGCGGGGCTGCCATGCGCGGATTCATCATCTCCGTTCGCAGGGGTCGCATTTCTGTCAAAACGGCCTATATTAGGGGTCGAAAATGACGGCGTGCCGCCAGGTCGCGGCGACAGCCCTCCACCCCCATCGCGCCTGAAGCCAAAGAAAGATCACGAGGTCTTTGACCATGCGTCCACTGCGTCCGTTCAACTTCAACACCTCCGCCGAGCTCTTCCCCGCTGCCATCCGCAAGAAGAAGCGTGCCGGCTTCACCTATCGTCGCTTCGGCACTGCGGCAGAGGCCGTGCAGTTCGCCATGGAGCAGTTGCCGACGGACTCGCTGAACGGCGCCTATCTGCAGGTCGAGGAAGCGCGCTTCGACCAGAACGGCATCCGCTCGCTCTATGAGAGCGAAGCCTTCCCGCTGCCGCGCCGCCGCAAGCCGGAACCGGCTGCGAACACCGACGCCGACGCGGCGTAACGATTTTCCATCCACCGATGGGGTGCGAAGCGCGGTAGCCAGACGGCTATCGCGCTTTTCGCGTTTTGGCTCTCTGAAATCAGCGGCCCTGCTTGTCCAACCAGCGGCGCAGCAGGCGGACGTTGCGCATGTTGGCGCGGAACATGACGTCGAAGGCGTCGCCTGCGAACGGCACCATGCCGACCACGCCGTCGACGGCGACATTGCCGAGCATCCGTGCCGTGATGTGCCACGGCGCGCCCAGCGCGCGGGCCTCGCGCACCAGCCACAGCGAGATCGCCGTCGTGATGATGTCGCCGACGACGGGGATGAGGCCGATCAGGCCGTCGATGCCGTAGCGGATGTTGGTGCCGGGCACGATGAAAGCGACGTCGAGCAGCTTTGCCAGCGCCTCGAGCCGCGCCAGCCGCTGCTC
>NZ_PPPT01000038.1 GCF_006483445.1 Bradyrhizobium guangdongense
CGCTTCGCGCGTCCGGGACGCGAGGGCAACAAAAAAGCCCCCTTGCGGGGGCTTTTCGTTTGTTGGCTACCGTTTGCCGATCAGTGAGCGTCGGCCCAGACCTTTTTCTTGGTGAAGTACATCAGGCCTGCGAACACGATCAGGAAGATGAACACCTGGAAGCCGAGCTGCTTGCGGGCTTCCATGTGCGGCTCTGCGGTCCACATCAGGAAGGTGGTGACGTCCTTGGCGTACTGCGCGACCGTGGCCGGCGAGCCATCGTCAAAGGTCACCTGGCCGTCGGAGAGCGGCTTCGGCATCTTGATGGCATGGCCCGGGAAGTACTTGTTGAAGTACGAGCCCTCCGGGATGGTCACGCCGGCCGGCGCCTTGTCCTCGTAGCCCTGCAGCACGGCGGCGACATAGTCGGGGCCCTGCTCCTGGTACTGCGTGAAGACGTCGAAGATGAACCAGGGGAAGCCGCGCTTGTAGCTGCGCGCCTTGGTGATCAGCGACAGGTCCGGCGGCGCCGCACCGCCGTTCGCCGCACGAGCCGCCTGCTCGTTGGGGAATGGCGAGGGGAAGTAGTCAGCCGGACGGCCCGGGCGCTCGAACATGTCGCCGGCATCGTTCGGTCCGTCCTTGATCTTGTACTCGGATGCGAAAGCTGCCGCCTGCGCCACCGAATAGCCGGGACCGCCGGCCTCCGCGAGGTTGCGGAAGGCGATGTAGGACAGGCCATGGCAGCTCGAGCAGACTTCCTTGTAGACCTTCAGGCCGCGCTGAAGTGCGCCGCGATCGTACTTGCCGAACGGGCCCGAGAACGACCACTTCTGGCCGGGCGGGTTGTCGCCACCCTCGCTGGCGCGCGCGGTGTCGACCGAGCCGAGGAACAGCGCACCGGCAGCGATCAGCGCGACCGCGATCGAGGCGACGGCCTTGCCGGACTTCGCCAGCACGGCCTCCGAGATCGAGTTCGGCACCGGGCGCGGCGTCTCGATACGGGCGAGCAGCGGCAGCACGATGAGGAAGTAGGCGAAGTAGCAGACCGTCAGGATGCGGCCGGCGATGACGTAGATGCCCTCCGGCGGCTGCGCGCCGAGATAGCCGAGCAGGATGCAGACCACGACGAAGATCCAGAAGAACTGCTTGGCGAGCGGGCGATACTTCGACGAGCGGGTTTTTGCGCTGTCGAGCCAGGGCAGGAACACCAGCACGATGATCGCCGAGAACATGCCGATGACGCCGGCGAGCTTGTTCGGGATCGAACGCAGGATCGCGTAGAACGGCAGGTAGTACCATTCCGGCACGATGTGCGGCGGGGTCACGCCGGGGTTGGCCGGGATGTAATTGTCGGCATCGCCGAGATAGTTCGGCATGTAGAAGATGAACCAGGCGTAGAGCAGCAGGAAGCAGGACACGCCGAAGAAGTCCTTGATCGTCGCGTGCGGCGTGAACGGCACGGTGTCCTTCTCGGTCTTGGGTTCGACGCCGTCGGGATTGTTCTGGCCGGCGACATGCAGCGCCCAGACGTGCAGCACGACGACGCCCGCGATCACGAACGGCAGCAGGTAATGCAGCGAGAAGAAGCGGTTGAGGGTCGGGTTGCCGACCGAATAGCCGCCCCAGAGCAGCGTCACGATGCTCTCGCCGACATAGGGAATGGCGGAGAACAGATTGGTGATGACGGTGGCGCCCCAGAAGCTCATCTGGCCCCACGGCAGCACGTAGCCCATGAAGCCGGTCGCCATCATCAGGAGATAGATGATGACGCCGAGGATCCACAGCACCTCGCGCGGCTCCTTGTACGACCCGTAGTAAAGGCCGCGGAACATGTGGACGTAGACGGCGAAGAAGAACATCGACGCGCCGACCGCGTGCATGTTGCGCAGCAGCCAGCCGTAGTTCACGTCGCGCACGATCAGCTCGACCGACTTGAAGGCGAGATCGGCATACGGCGTGTAGTGCATCGCCAGGATCACGCCGGTCAGGATCTGCACGCCGAGCATGAAGGACAGGATGGCGCCGAAGGTCCACCAGTAGTTCAGGTTACGCGGCGTGGGATAGACCACGAACGACGAGTGCATGAGCCCGAGGATGGGCAGGCGCCGCTCGAGCCACTTCAGGGCTGGATTGCTCGGCTGGTAGTCGGAGGGTCCGCTCATGATGCGATCCTGAGGAAATAAAGCGACGCGACGGGTTCAAAGGCCGGAAACGAAGGCGTTCCCGTGCCTCAGCCGATCTGGATTTTTGTGTCGGAAACGAATGTGTACGGCGGCACCGGCAGGTTCGCGGGTGCGGGCCCCTGACGGATACGGCCGGACGTGTCGTACACCGAGCCGTGGCAGGGGCAGAAGAAGCCGTCGTAGCTGCCTTCATGGGCGATCGGGATGCAGCCGAGATGGGTGCAGATGCCGATCACGACCAGCCACTGCTCATGGCCCGATTTGGTGCGGGCCTCGTCGGACTGCGGATCGGGCAGGCTCGCCACGTTGACGGAACGAGCCGCTTCGACCTGCTTCTTGGTCCGGTGGCTGATGTAGATCGGCTTGCCGCGCCAGAAGACCTTGACGTCCTGGCCCTCGGCGATCGGCGCCAGGTCGACCTCGATCGGCGCACCGGCCGCAATCGTCGAAGCATCCGGGTTCATCTGCGAAATGAACGGCCAGAGAGTTGCTGCGCCCCCCACTGCGGCAGCAGCCCCGGTTGCAACAAAAAGGAAATCACGGCGTGTCGGATGGTCCGCCGAAGACGCTGTCGTCACGATTCCAACCCTTTCATTTGTGCGACCGGTGGAACCGCCCCAGGGGGCGCCCAAAGGTCCCCAGAACAGGCTGCCGGCGCCCGCGGCCCCCCGCGGCGGCAGAACGATGCTTCTCCGCGCCAATTGGGCGAAAACCGCAGTCCAGAATCGTTCTATTGGCACCCTTGCCGGGCGAGCGCAAGCCCGCTATCGGCGCGGAAGCGTGCAATGCACGAATTCCGCGGCCTGCGATGTTTTATTGAGACATTTTTGGCCGCGCCAACCGCCATCACACCCCCTGCCGGACCCCCATGCAGATCGCTCTCTTCCAGCCCGACATCCCCCAGAACACCGGTACGATTCTCAGGCTGTGCGCATGCCTGGATATGGCGGCCCACATCATCGAGCCCGCGGGTTTTCCGGTGTCGGATCGGCATTTCCGTCGTGCGGGAATGGACTATCTCGACCAGGTCAGCATCACCCGCCACGACTCCTGGTCGAAGTTCCAGGCCTGGCGCACCGAGCAAGGGCATCGGCTGCTGCTTTTCACCACCAAGGGCGCGACCAATTATCTTGATTTTAGCTACCAACCGTCGGACATCCTGCTGCTCGGACGCGAGAGCGCCGGCGTCACCGACGAGGTGGTCGCGGCCGCCGATGCGCGGCTGGTGATCCCGATCAAGCCGGGGCTGCGCTCGCTCAATGTGGCGATGGCCGCCGCAATGGCCGCGGGCGAAGCGCTGCGGCAGGTCCGGAACCCGCCGGTCTAAGATTTTGAGGAGAAGGTCGTGAGCTACGCGGTCAAGGAGATCTTCCTGACCCTTCAGGGCGAAGGCGCCCATGCCGGGCGTGCATCGGTGTTCTGCCGCTTTGCCGGCTGCAATCTCTGGAGCGGCCGCGAGGCGGATCGCGCCGACGCGGTCTGCCAGTTCTGCGACACCGATTTCGTCGGCACCGACGGCACGCTCGGCGGCCGCTATGGCACGGCCGACGAGCTTGCCCGCACCATCGCCGCGCAATGGCAGGGGGCGGACGATCAGCGCTATGTGGTTTTGACCGGCGGCGAGCCGCTGTTGCAGGTGGACGGGCCCCTCGTCGATGCGCTACACGCGGCTGGCTTCGAGATCGGGGTCGAGACCAACGGCACCATGATGCCGCCCGACGGGCTCGACTGGATCTGTGTCAGCCCCAAGGGCGGAAGCGAGCTCATTCTGCGGCAGGGACACGAGCTGAAGCTGGTGTATCCGCAGGCGCTCGCCCTGCCCGAAGCCTTCGAGGCCCTCGCCTTCGAGCGCTTCTCGCTGCAACCGATGGACGGGCCTGACGTAGCCGAGAACACGGTGCGTGCCATCGACTACTGCCTGCGCCATCCGCAATGGCGGCTCAGCGTGCAGACACACAAGACGCTCGGAATAAGATAGGACCGGTTGACGACGCGATGTGGGAATTGACGAAATCGTTTCGCTTCGAGGCAGCGCACGCGCTGTCCGGCACGACCTTCGGCGCCGCCAGCGAGGAGATCCACGGCCATTCGTTTCGCGCCGAGGTGACGCTGCGCGGCACGCCCGATCCAAAAACCGGCATGGTGGTCGATCTCGGCCTCGTGCAGCGCGCGATCGAGGACGTGCGCCTGACGCTCGACCACAAGCTGCTCAACAAGATCGAGGCGCTCGGCATTCCGACTTTGGAAAACCTGTCGCGCTTCGTCTGGGAGCGACTCCATCACGTCGGCGGGCTCACCCGCGTCTCCATTCACCGCGACAGTTGCAACGAGAGTTGCGCCTATTTCGGTCCACAGGGGTAAAACTTCGTAGGGTGGGCAAAGCGTAGCGTGCCCACCATCAAGTGCGACGATGAAGGTTGGTGGGCACGGCGAAGGGCGCCTTTGCCCACCCTACGAGATCTGCTTTGGAATTGAATATGGACGCCTCAACAATAGAAGATCGCAAGACGCGCGCGCGAAGCTGGTTCGAGCGCTTGCGCGACGACATCTGCGCGAGTTTCGAGCGGCTCGAGGACGATGCTCCGACCACGCTCTATCCCGGACAAACCGGCCGCTTCGAACGCACGCCCTGGAATCGCACCGACCACAGCGGCGCAGCGGGCGGCGGCGGCGTGATGTCGATGATGCATGGACGTCTGTTCGAGAAGGTCGGCGTGCACTGCTCGACCGTGCATGGCGAATTCGCGCCGGAGTTTCGCGCGCAGATCCCGGGCGCGGCCGACGATCCCAGGTTCTGGGCCTCCGGCATCTCGCTGATCGCGCATATGCGCAATCCGCACGTGCCAGCCGTGCACATGAACACGCGCTTCGTGGTCACCACAAAAGCCTGGTTCGGCGGCGGCGCCGACCTGACGCCGGTGCTCGACCGCCGCCGCACGCAGGAGGATGCCGACACGGTCGCCTTCCACGCCGCAATGAAGGAGGCCTGCAGCGGCCCCAATGGCGTCGCCGACTACGACAAATACAAGAAGTGGTGCGATGAGTATTTCTACCTGCCGCACCGGAAAGAGGCGCGCGGCATCGGCGGCATCTTCTACGACTGGCATGACAGCGGCGACTGGGACGCCGACCTCGCCTTCACCCAGGACGTCGGCCGCGCTTTCCTGAAGATCTATCCCGAGCTGGTGCGGCGCAATTTTGCGACGTCGTGGACGCAAGCGGATCGCGAGGAGCAGTTGGTCCGCCGCGGACGCTATGTCGAGTTCAACCTGCTCTACGACCGCGGCACGATCTTCGGGCTCAAGACCGGCGGCAATGTGGATTCGATCCTGTCGTCGCTGCCGCCGGAGGTGAAATGGCCATGACCAAACTGCCGCCGCTGCCGCGCGCCATGCTGATCGACATGGATGACACCATCCTGTCGGCCTATGGCCGTCCGGAGATTGCCTGGAACACGATCACCAACGAATTTGCTGACGAGCTTGCACCGCTGCCGCCGGAGCAGGTCGCAACCGCCGTGCTCGCCTTCGCGCGAAACTTCTGGGCCAATGCGGACGCCTCATGGCGGATGAAGCTCGGCGAAGCGCGGCACCTGACGGTGAAGGGCGGCTTTGCAGCGCTCGCCGCGGCCGGTCACCGCGCCCTGTCGGACGATCTCGCGGTGCGCCTCGCCGACCGCTTCACCGCCTATCGCGAGGAGGAGATGTTCGTCTTCCCCGGCGCGCATGAGGCGATCGACAAGTTCAAGGAGATGGGCATCAAGCTCGCGCTGGTGACCAATGGCGCCGCCGACATGCAGCGCGCCAAAGTCGAGCGCTTCGAGCTGACCCATCGCTTCGACCACATCCAGATCGAGGGCGAGCACGGTTTTGGCAAGCCCGAGGAGCGCGCCTATCTGCACGCCATGGAGGCGCTCGGTGTCAGCGCGCGGGACACCTGGATGATCGGCGACAATCTGGAATGGGAGGTCGTGACGCCGCAGCGGCTCGGCATCTACGCGATCTGGATCGACGTCCATGGCGAGGGCCTGCCCGAGGGCTCGACCATCAAGCCTGACCGCATCATCCGCTCGCTGACCGAGCTGGTGCCGGCTGCATAACGCCCGACGAGACCGGTTTCGGCTCGCGGCCCCGCCATCGTCCGATAATAGCGTCGAAAACAACCCCATGCACAGTAGCCGGCAGGGCGGGCGGGCTTTACGGATTTTTCGAAAATGAGTTTGACCCGTCGGGCAAATCAGGTGTATATTGCTATGATCGCAACCTGCGGAATTGAGCTGCAAAAACCCGTCGAAACGGCGCCACTTTCGTCCTCTCCCGCCAAGAATTTCGCAAAATGCCGCAGCCCCGTGCACCAGCGCGATCGGGTGAGCTGCGTCGTAACGCCCCTCCTCGCGAACCAGTGAAATTTCCCACAGACCGCAATCCAGGATTGCGGTAGGCTTGCTGCCGGGCGGGGGGACCGTGAGGCAGCAATGCAGCAGGACCTCCAGAGGACACCGCAGCCGCCAGCCGAGCCGCCGGGCGTGCTGCAGAAGGTTCAGGCCTGGGACAGCCGGCTGACTGTCACCAAAGGGCTGACCATCGTCACCCTGCTCACCGGCTTCTTCGGCGGCTATTTCAACTACCTCAACTCCTACGAGGAGAAGGTCGGCGAGCAGGCCAAGGCCGACATGACCACCGCGACCAAAACCTTCGTCGAGATCTCCAACGCCTTTGCCGAAGTGCAGATGCAGCAGGAGATCATGCTGGCGGATTTCGCGGGCGCGTTGAACGATCGCCTCGACCTCGGCGCCAAGCAGATGGACACCAAGGCCGCGAACGATCTGTTCCCGGATTACATCAAGGCGCGGACCGCCTTGCGGCAGAGCAGCGCCGTGTTCGCCCGCGAAGCCGAGATCTACATCGACTGGCCGAGCGACCCGACCCGCGATCCGGCGGCACCGCGCACGCTCAATCAGGACCCACTGACCGAGACGCTGCTGAACGACTACGATTTCGACTGCGATGCGCCGGCGAGCCTGCCGAGCTTCGAGGGCGCGATCTACGACGGTTCGAAGCACGGGCCGGCCGACGAAAAACTCTGCGCACCCGAAGTGATCGAGCAAAAAACCTATGTCGACATGTGCGCACGTACTCCCGGCAGCGGCGCGATCAAGCCGGCCAAAGGCATCGTCATCATCAACTGGTGGAGCGCCAAGCACCATTTGCTGACGCTGCATTATTGTTTCGAAAACATGCACACGCGCCTGCGCACCGCGCGCATCTGGGCCTCGAAGAACGACGTCAGCGACGATGCCAAGCAGGAGTTTCTCAAGCAGGAACGCCATCTGCGGCGGAGCCTCGAGCACCAGGGCACGCGGCTCAATGCCTTCATGACGCTGACCATGTCGCAGCTGGAACGGATCCGGGTCCGCTACCGCCCCTCCGGCTTCTTCTGCCACGTGCCCGTGGTGCGCGATGCGATCGGGGTTTTCAGCAATCAGTGCATGCCGATACGCACGGCGGTGGACGAGCGGAACTGAACGCAATCCACAGCACGCCCGTGCCGTGATCGGCGTGTCATGACCGCTTGCTAGCCTCTCGCCTCGTCGATCAAGACAGGAGGACCAGCCATGGAATTGAAAGCCGGTGACGTCGTCATGCTGAAGTCGGGCGGACAGCCGCTGACCGTCGTTGATGTGAAGGAGGACGACGTACTCTGCCTCTGGATGGGGATGGAAGGCCAGCTCTACCGCGAGACGCTGCCGCTCGCCGTCCTCGAGCACCCCGACGAGGAAGAGGACGACGAGGACGAGGATGAAGACGAGGAGGAGGAAGAGGACGAGGAAGACGACAAGGACTGACGTCCACCCTCCCCCCGCTTTACACCGCATCGCGATCGCGGCCCAGGACCTCAGGTCGGGCCGCGATTTTCTTTGAATACCGTCCGGCCGCAGGCCATCCTGTTGAACCTGCGGCAGTTCCGGCGCAACCGATAAGGACTGGATTGATTCTGCGCCAACGGGAGCCGGCGAACCGACCATGTTTGATCGTGTCTACCGGCAGCGCCTCGAAGCTGATCTGGCGCAATGGGAAGCCCGTGGCGTGATCGCGCCCGCGACTGTGGCCGCGATACGCGGCGCCCTTCCGCCTGCAACTCCCGGCCTCAACATTCCCGTGGTGATCGGCATCGTCGGCGGCCTTCTGATCGCGGCGGCGTTCCTGGCCTTCGTCGCCGCGCACTGGATGGAGATCGCGCGGCTGTCGCGGATGGGAATCCTCAGTGCCGGCATCGTTGCATCCAACGGGCTCGGGGCATGGTTCGCCCGCACCGAACGGCCGATCCTTGCCGACCTCTGCGCCAGCGTCGGCGCGGTCATTTTCGGGGCCGGTATCGCGCTGGTCGGCCAGATGTATCACCTCGGCGACGATTTTGCCGGCGGCATGCTGTTGTGGGCGGTGGGTGCGCTCGGCGCGGCCGCGCTGACCGGCTCGCGCGGTGCGCTTGCGGTGGCGCTTGCCGCGGCGAGCATCTGGACTTGTCTCCGCATCGCCGAGATCCAGGACGGCCCGCACCTTCCGTTCGTCGTGTTCTGGCTCGCTGCAGGCGCCCTTGCCCTGATCTGGAATTCCCGCGTCGCCGCACATCTCGTCGCGCTGGCGGCGCTGCCATGGTGGATTGCGACGGCAACCCAGGTGATCCTGTTCGACCTCGCGCCGTTCTTCATCCTTGCCAACGGCGCTGCCTTGCTGCTGGGCGGCGGGATGGCGCTGACCGCAACGCCGTGGCAGCGGGCGCGTGATGCCGGCGGCGTTTTGGCGAACTACGGCGCGTTCCTGCTCGCCGGCGTCGCCGCCATGGAGGTAATCGTTGCCAACGACATGCTCCGGCCTGGGTCGGATGCCAGCCTCCAGCCGGCATGGACCATCGCCTGCGGCGTCGCCGCGACGATCGCAGCCTTCGCCGTCGGCGCGCTGCGGCGACAGGCTGGTGCGGCTTTTGCCGGCGCCGCGATGGCGCTGATGCTGGTCGCGGCAATCGTGTGGCCGTTGCGCACCTTGGGCGAGCCATTAGGTGAGCCTTGGCCTGGCTATGCCGTGGTGCTCGGCGCCATGCTTTGCCTCGTCGTGTCAGGCATGTTCGATGGCAGCCGCGCGCGGACGGTCGCCGGCTGGCTCGGCATCGCCGGCGCGATTGCCGGCATCACCTGGGCCGTCAAGGGCTCGCTGCTGCGCCGCTCCGCCTTTCTCGCAGCCGCAGGTGTCGTTGCGATCGCGATGGCGGCGGCGCTCAACCGCCTGCTGCCGAGGAGCGAGACATGACCGAGATCGGCAGTTTCCTGCAGCGCATCCCAAAAGTCGCCCTGTTCGCAGCCGTCGCTATAATTCAGTTCGCGCTTTTGGCCGTGATGATCATCGACCGGGTGCAGATTTTGCGCGACGGCGCCGAGGTCGCGCTGCAGACGCGCCCCGTCGATCCCCGGGACATCTTTCGCGGCGACTATGTCCGTCTCGGCTATGACATCTCGGAGGTGCCCGCCGGCGCGCTGACAGGTCAGCCCGCCCAAAGCCGCACGCCGACCGTGTTCGTCAAACTGACGCCTGACAGCAACGGGCTCTACCAGGCGGTCTCGGTGCACGCGGACGCCGTTCCGGTGACGAGCCCCGAGGTGTTGATCCGTGGCCGCATCACCTCAGGCGCAAATTGCGGCCCGGCCGCTCCCCGATTCTGCGCAAAACTGCGGATCAACTACAATCTGGAGCGCTATTTCGTCCCTCAGGGTGAGGGATTGAAACTCGAGCAGGCGCGCAACGAGCGCAAGCTGACCATCATTGCCGCGGTCACGCCGTCCGGCCGCGCCGCCATCAAGCGGCTGCTGCTTGATGGCCAGGCGGTGTATGAGGAGCCGTGGTTCTGAGAACGATGGTCGTATTTAGGTTGGCAATCGATCACGCCGCCGGCTTAGCGTCACGCGCCGGCGCGATCTTACGGAACGCAGCACCCAGTTCGTCCTCGGCTCGCTCGAGATCATACTGTGTCTGGATGCCCATCCAGAACGCGGCCGAGGTGCCGAAATATCTGCCAAGCCGGAGTGCGGTGTCAGCGGTCACGGGGGTTTGCTCATTGGCCAACCGCTCAATTCTCGTGAGCGGCACGCCAACGGCACGCGCCACCGCGTAGGCCGAGAGGTTGAGCGGGCCCAAAAATTCCTCGCGCAGGACCTCTCCGGGGTGAACAGGGGGAAGTTTCTTGGCCATGGCCGCGCGTCCTCTCAATGATAATCCACAATCTCGACCTCGTCCGGTCCCTGATCGCTCCACAGGAATACGATCCGCCACCGGTCGTTGATCCGGATCGAATGCTTGCCAGCGAGATCCCCTCGCAAGGCTTCCAGCCGGTTGCCCGGCGGCGCCATGAGATCAGCGCAGGGGCCGCCTTGGGCCAACACCAGACGTACTGACACGGCTGCTCTTAGATCGAAAACGGCGCACCCGATCCGATCGTGTGACTTATGCCTGAGGAGAGCTACGCAGCCCATTCAACCCGGCGATTTTCGACCGGAAGGCCGATGCCTTAATCTGGATCAAGGCATCGAAGCAGAAAGCGGGATTCTGTCCTAACGACAGGGGGCACGGAACCATGCATTTCAACTCGAAATTTTGCACCGCCATCGCTTTCTGGATCACGTTGATGCTGCCGCATCCCGCTGTTGCTGAACGCAGGGTCGCGCTGGTGGTCGGGAATTCCGGTTATATGAACGTCCCACGGCTCCCGAATCCGCGCAATGACGCCAGCGACATGATCACGCGCCTCAAGGCGATGGGCTTCGATGTGGTTCCGGGGCTCGACCTCGACCGCAACCAATTTCTGAACACGCTTGCCAGCTTCGGTCGTGCCGCGGAAGGCGCGGACGTCGCGCTGTTCTTCTATGCCGGCCACGGCCTTCAAGTGAACGGTCAGAACTATCTTGTGCCAACCGACGCGAAGGTGGAATACGAAGCAGAACTCGAGATCGCGCTGATCCCCGTTCCGCTGGTCATGCAGCAGCTCACGCGCGGCAGCCGGGTCAATATCGTGCTTCTCGACGCCTGCCGCGACAATCCCTTTGCGAAGGATCTGTCGCGAACGCTCGGCACGCGATCGTCTTCGGCGCTCGGGCGAGGCCTGAACCGCATTCAAACCGCGTCCGGCACGTTCATCGCCTTCGCGACACAGCCCGACAACGTCGCGCAGGACGGGGCCGGCCGCAACAGTCCTTTCACGGGGGCGTTTCTGGCCAACATGGACAAACCGGGCCTGTCTCTCTCCGACCTGATGATCGAGGTGCGCAACGCGGTGATACAGGAGACCAACGGCAAGCAGGTGCCATGGGATTCATCGTCGCTGACGGGTCGGTTCTCGTTCAAGATCGAAGGCACAGTGACAGTTGCCCCGCAGACAGGTCCGTCCCAGTCGTCTGCTCCCGTTTCTGACACGCGCACGGTCGAACTTGGCGTCTGGAATGCAATTCGCGAGTCCAGCGACGCGGCGGTGTTTCATCGTTTTCTGAAGGAGTATCCGGAAAGCCTGTTTGCGCCCCTGGCGCGCGAGCGCATCGCGGGACTGGCGGGGGAGAGAAAGGCGGCGCTGACGACACCCGGATCTCCGGCGGAACGCACGACGGAGACCCAGCCGATCCTGCTGTCTGCGAGTTCGGTTGATCTGAAGCGAAGCCGCAACATCGAGATTGGCGGCGGTCTCGCCAGCCAGTATGGCGCGAACGTTTTGCACAACGCACCACCTTACGGAACGAGGCCGAATGCTGCCGAATGGGTCTTTTCGGCGCCGGCCGCCGGGCGCTACCGGCTCGACATCGAGTTTGCGGCGATGGAGGCGCGCCCGGTCAAGATCATCATCAACGGCAGGATCGTCCGCACCGACGCACTCAACGAGACAACGGGCGGCTGGTCGGAAGCAAACCAGACTTTCCGCGCACAAGGGTCTTACGACCTCAGGGGGGGCGACAACCGCATTCGGCTGGAACGCGCAAATGTGTTTCCTCACATCCGGGCCCTGCGTTTCGTGCCCGAGATGTGAACAGGAAGCAGTGAGCCTCAACTACGCTTGGGTCAGCAGGTACCTCAGCCGGCACTGCCCCAAGTCCGCTTCGGGTCATGAGCCGTCAATAAAGGCCAAGCGGGGCGACTTCCGCTTTGTCCTCAGAAGCTGACACTTGCGAGGACACGCCCCAGGGAAGACTCCGCTGCACATGAGTGCCTATACACCGCAATCTCAGGCCAACTGCTTCACCGCAGCCGAGATCATCACCAGCCCGCCGGTGATGACGGCAGCATCCAGGATCGCGGTGTGGATGTGCACCGGCATCCGCTCGACGAAGGCTTTTGCGAGGAAGGCGCCGGGGATCGCGATGCCGCCGATCAGGAGCGCGAAGGCCAGCACTTGCGCGGTCACGGCACCCGCGAGGCCGAAGACGGAAATCTTGATCAGGCCGGTGCCGAGCGAGATCATCGCATCCGTCGCGATCACGGCCGCGCCTTCGAGGCCCGACGCCATCAAGAGCGAGAGCAGGATCACGCCGGAGCCTGAGGTGCCGCCGACCAGCACGCCGTAGCCGACGGAGCCCGCGGCAAGGCCGGTGTCGCCGATCTTTAACGAGCGACGGCGCAGCACGCGGCGCAGCGGCACGCTCAGGATCAGCATCGCGCCGATCACGAGCGCGGCGCCGGCATTGGTGAGCCGAGTGTAGCCATAGGCGCCGAGCGCCGTCGTCAAGGCCGCGCAGGCCAGCACGATCAGCGCGCGGCGGCGGTCGAAATATTTGAGATAGGCAACGGCACGGCTGGAGTTGGTGAAGATCGCTGATATTGCGATGATCGGCACCACGGGCTCGGCGCCGACCAGCGGCACCAGCACCAGCGGCATCAGGGCGCCGGTGCCGTAGCCGGCGAGACCGCCGATAACGGAAGCAAACAACGCCATCGACGCGACCAGCAGGAGCTGAAGCAGCGAGATATCGGCGAAGCCTGAAACGATGGTCAATGTCTCCGGTCGCGACTGACGCGGGCCACGGCCTGATCGGCGATGGCAGCGAGCGCGGCCTCATCTAGTGGAAAATCCGCCGCGAGCCAAGCGTCCTCGGCCAGCGTCAACACATGTCCGAGCGCCGGTCCCTCCGCCATGCCGCGCGCGATGAAGTCAGCGGCCTTCAGCGGGAATTTTGGCGCAGTCCAGCGTTGCGGCAATTCGGCGAGCTCGCGCCAGCGCTGTGACGTCACATCGCCGCCGAGCCTTGCCCAGGCCAGCAACACGCGATCGTGATAGCGCTCGGGACCGAGCCGATAGACGAGACGCCGCGCACTGGCGTCGTCCTTGCTCTCGAAGCGCCACCAGCGATGGCCCATCGAATCCAGCGCCTTGGCTTCGGCATTGGAGAGCCGCAGCCGCGTCGCAACGCGCTTGGCATCCTCGGTGACCGCGACCGTCAAGGCCGCCAGGCGCCGCGTCGCGTCGGCTTTCACGCCGAGCTCGCGCTCGATCGCGACTATGGTCGCAAGCGGCCCGGTATAGGCAACGCCGCCGATCAACGCCTGCAGCAATCCGCTGTCGGCCATCGCAAGTGCCGCGGCGGCAGCGCCGTTTGCGACCAGCAGCTTCAGCATCTCCATCCGCACCCGCTCGGCCGAGAGGCTCGCAAGGCCTGCGCGGCCGCGGATGCAGGCGAGATAGCCGTCACGATCGGGCTCGCCTTCACCGAAGGCGGCATGGATGCGAAAGAAGCGCAGGATGCGTAAGTAGTCCTCGGCAATGCGCTGGTCGGGATCGCCGATGAAGCGCACGCGGCGGGCGGCGACGTCGGCGAGGCCCCCGACATAGTCGTGCACGACGCCTGTCGCGTCGACCGAGAGCCCGTTCATGGTGAAGTCGCGCCGCTCGGCATCCCGCACCCAGTCGCGGCCGAACGCGACCGTGGCCTTGCGGCCGAAGGTCTCGGTGTCCTCGCGCAGCGTCGTCACCTCATAGGGGTGGCCGTCGATGACCAGCGTGATGGTGCCGTGGTCGATGCCGGTTGGCACGCTCTTGATGCCGGCGCTTTTGGCGCGCCTCATCACTTCCTCGGGCAAGGCTGTCGTCGCGATGTCCATATCGCCCGGCGGCAGCTTCAACAGCGCGTTGCGCACCGCGCCGCCAACCACGCGGGCTTCCTCGCCGTCGGTGTTGAGGAGCTGCAGGACACGCGCGGTGCCGCCAGCGGTCAGCCAGGGCGCATCGGCAAGCAGGCTTTCAGCGCTCATGCATCAGCCCTTACTTCTCGACGCCCGGCACGAGCCTGCCGTTCTCGATATGAGCGGGAACGTAGGTCGAATCCGGCGGCGCACCGGTGAAATGCGCGAGCCCGATCAGGCTCGCAATCACCAGAACCAGCGCCATCAGCGCGAGGCGCGCGACGACCGTGACCGTCCACGACGATTGCACGAACACGCCCGACCGGCTTGCGACCAGAAACAGCGCATAGACCGCGAAGGGAATGAGGAAGATTCCGATCTCGGTCAGGGCTGGCCGGATCATGACAAATAGATCCGCTCATACAGCACACGCAGGATTCCGGCGGTCGCGCCCCAGATGTAGCGCTCGGCGAACGGCATCGCGTAGTAGGAGCGCTCCATGCCGCGAAACTCCTTGCTGTGCACCTGGTGGTTCGCCGGGTTCATCAGGAAGGATAGCGGCACCTCGAAGGCGTCATCAACCTCGGAATGGTTGATGGTCAGCTCAAAACCCGGCTTGACCCTGGCGACCGTCGGCAGGATGCGGAAGCCAAAACCGGTGCCGTAGAGATCGAGATAGCCGATCGGCTCGACGAAGTGGCGCGACAGCCCGACCTCTTCCTCGGCCTCGCGCAGCGCGGCGTCCTGAGGCGATGCGTCGGTGGCGTCGATCTTGCCGCCGGGAAACGCGATCTGGCCGGCGTGATCGTTGAGATGGGCGGCGCGCTGGGTCAGCAGCACGGTCGGCTCGGGCCGGTCGATGATCGGGATCAGCACGGCAGCGGGCCGCACCGGCTGCTCGCGCGCGATGATCTCCAGCATCCGGTCGGTGCCGGGATCGCCCGACGTCGGAACGATGTTCGGATCGTACAGCGCCGCCGGAACGTCGAAGCCGAGCCGCGCCTTCGAGCGGTCGAAAAACTCCGTCGCGCCGACCGGCGCGGCGGGTCCGTTCTTCAGAATCGGCTTGCTCAAAGTGCCGCCCTCACCTGCTCCGCATCGGCCATGGCGAAGAACTCGCCGGCCGATTCGACGCCGAACATCGGCTGGCCATCGACCATCCGCTCCTCGCCCATGTCAACAAGGTCGTAATACAGCGCGCGTGTCACCTTGGCCCAGAGGTCAGAGCGCACGTGCAGATAGGGCGTCAGCCCGCCGTCGGCCGCCTGCTCGAAGCGGAGCCGGTGCGCGCCGTCGCACCGCACCCAATCATCGACATTGGTGCGGAAGCTCAGCACGCGCCGGTTGCCCTCGCTTTCCTTCTGCATCTCGACCGCCATGAAGGGCGCGTCGTCGACGCGGATGCCGACCTTCTCCACCGGCGTGACCAGGAAATGCTTGTCCCCTTCCCGCTTCAAGATGGTCGAGAACAGCCGCACCAGCGCCGGGCGGCCGATTGGCGTGCCCATGTAGAACCATGTACCATCGGCTGCGATTCGGATGTCGAGGTCGCCGCAAAACGGCGGATTCCACAGATGCACCGGAGGCAGGCCTTTTTTGGCGCCGGTGGTACTTCCGACAGCTTGGTTGGCGGCAGCAGTCAGCCCCTCAAGACCCTGTTTGGTGCTCTGCCCTTGGTTCGCCATGGTTTGCCCTGACTTTGTGTTTTGGCACGATTGGTGCAGGTCTACGTTGCATATCGGCGAGCGGTTCCACCCCGGTATCACCCGGTGTGAAGTTCGCCACTTCGTGATGCCGTACATAGCCCGAAGCCGATAAGGTGGGGATAGCTTAATTCAACGAATACATGGCCTTCCTGCAAGTTTAGCATGGTGCCCATGACATGACGATCTGAAGCAGGCCGCGCGATGCGCCGAAGGAGCTGACGGATGGCGGAAAGTGTCGAGAAACTCGAAGACGTGATCGTCCGTTCGGCCGAACAGGTGTCGGGCCAGATTCGCGCTGCGAAAGACGCGATCGGGACCGTCATCTTCGGCCAGGACCGCGTGATCGAGAACACGCTGGTGACGATCCTCTCCGGCGGCCATGCGCTGCTGATCGGCGTGCCCGGCCTCGCCAAGACGAAACTCGTCGAAACGCTCGGCGTCACGCTCGGTCTCGACGCCAAGCGCATCCAGTTCACACCCGATTTGATGCCGTCAGACATTCTCGGCGCCGAAGTGCTCGACGAGAGCACCGCGGGAAAACGCTCCTTCCGCTTCATCTCCGGTCCGGTGTTCGCGCAGCTCCTGATGGCGGACGAGATCAACCGCGCCAGCCCGCGCACACAATCGGCGCTGTTGCAGGCGATGCAGGAGCAGCACATCACCGTCGCCGGCGCCCGCCACGATCTGCCAAAACCGTTCCACGTGCTGGCGACACAAAACCCGCTGGAGCAGGAAGGCACCTATCCGCTGCCCGAAGCCCAGCTCGACCGCTTCCTGATGGAAATCGACGTCGACTATCCCGATCGCGATGCCGAGCGCCGCATCCTGTTCGAGACCACCGGCGCCGAGGAGACACTGGCAAAGGCATCATTGACGGCGGATGCGCTGATCAGCGCGCAGCGGCTGGTGCGCCGCCTGCCGGTCGGCGATTCCGTGGTCGAGGCCATTCTGTCGCTGGTGCGCTCGGCGCGTCCGGGTCCCGATGCCGGCGAGACCGGCAAGCTGATTGCCTGGGGCCCCGGCCCGCGCGCGAGCCAGTCGCTGATGCTCGCGGTGCGCGCCCGTGCGCTGCTCGACGGACGTCTGGCGCCGTCGATCGACGACGTGCTCGACCTCGCCGAGCCCGTGCTGAAGCATCGCATGGCGCTAACCTTCCAGGCGCGCGCCGAAGGACGCACGATTCCGGACGTGATCCGGCAATTGAAGACACGGATCGGTTGATGGCCGCGGAGACCGGGCACCCAGCGAAGGAGATCATCGCGATCCGACGCGCCGATGGCGAAAGCCGTACGCTCGCCGCTTCGCTGCCGCGCCTGGTGCTCGAAGCCCGCCGCATCGCCGCCAACGTCATCCACGGCCTGCACGGCCGGCGCCGCGCCGGCTCCGGCGAGAATTTCTGGCAATACCGCCGCTTCGTCTCGGGCGAGCCGTCGCAGAACGTCGACTGGCGGCGCTCGGCGCGTGACGACCATCTCTATGTCCGCGAGCTCGAATGGGAAGCCTCGCACACTGTCTGGATCTGGCCCGACCGTTCCCCCTCGATGGCATTCGCCTCGAAGACCGCGCGCGAGTCCAAGCTCGAGCGTACGCTGATCGTCGCCTTCGCGCTGGCCGAGCTGCTGGTCTCGGGCGGCGAGCGCGTCGGCATTCCCGGCCTGATGGCGCCGACCGCGAGCCGCAGCGTCATCGACAAGATGGCGCAGGCGATGCTGCATGACGATGCCGACCGGCTGAGCCTGCCGCCCTCCTTCGTGCCGTCGGCGCTGGCCGAGATCATCGTGCTGTCGGACTTCTGGTCGCCGATCGCGGAGATCAAGACCATGCTCGCAGGGCTCTCCGGATCGGGCGCGCATGGCACGATGGTCCAGGTGGTCGATCCCGCCGAAGAGAGCTTCCCTTACTCCGGCCGCATCGAGTTCGTCGAGCCCGAGGGTTTTGGCGTGATCACCGCCGGCCGCGCCGAGAGCTGGGCGCAGGATTACACCACGCGGCTCGCATTGCATCGCGACCAGATCCGCGCCGAGACCGGCAAGCTCGACTGGCTGTTCACGACGCATGCGACCGACCGCTCGGCCGCCGAGCTGCTGCTGTTCCTGCATGCCGGCATGCAGGTGAGCAAGTCGGGTGCCCGCACCATGACCGTCAAAGCGGGGCCTGCCGCATGATGGGCCTGCCGCTCGCCTTCACCGAACCGCTGCTCCTGATCGGGCTCGTCAGCCTGCCGGTGCTGTGGTGGCTGTTGCGCGTGATGCCGCCGCGGCCGCGCCGCATCGAGTTTCCGCCGACGAGGCTCTTGTTCGACATCGCGCCCAAGGAAGAGACGCCCTCACGCACGCCGTGGTGGCTGACCTTGCTGCGCCTGCTCGCCGCCGCATTGGTGATCTTCGCGGCCGCCGGCCCGATCTGGAATCCGCAGACGGGCCTTGCCTCCAGCAAGGCGCCGCTGATGATCATGTTCGACGACGGCTGGAGCGCCGCCGCCAACTGGGACTCCAGGATCAAGGCCGCCGACGAGCTGATCGCCAATGCCGACAATGATCGCCGCGCCATCGCGCTGGTGCCGCTCTCGGAGCCGAACCGCGACATCACGCTGATGCCGGCGGGCGCCGCCCGCGTTGCGCTGCGGCAGATCACGCCAAAGGCCTATTCTGTCGATCGCGTTGAAACTCTCACCGCGATCGAACGTTTCCTCAAGGCAACCGGCGATTGCGAGATCGCCTGGCTGTCTGACGGTGTCGACACCGGCCGCGGCGAGGAATTCGTGCAGGCTCTCGGCAAGACGATCGGAGATCGCGGCCTGACGGTGTTCGAGGGCGGCACCGCGTCGCCGCTCGCGCTGGTCGCTGCCGAGAACGCCGCCGCGAAGATGACGGTGAAGGTGCTGCGCACCGACAGCGGCATCACCGCCGGCACGGTGCGCGCGCTGGACCAGAAGGGCTCGCCGATCGGCGAAGCACGCTACACCTTCGGCCCGCAGGACAAGGACACCGAAGCTGCCTTCGACCTCCCGGTCGAACTGCGCAACGACATCACCCGGCTCGAAATCGCCGGTGAGCGTTCGGCAGGCGCCGTGCAACTGCTCGACAAGCGCTGGCGCCGCCGCGCGATCGGCGTCGTCTCGGGTGCGACCAGCGAGACCGCGCAGCCGCTGCTGGCGCCGACCTTCTACCTCACCCGCGCGCTGGCGCCGTTTGCCGATGTCCGTCTTGCGGACAAGGGCTCGCCGCAGCAGGGCATCACGCAATTTCTCGACCAGAAGCTGCCGATGATCATCCTCGCCGATGTCGGCACCGTGGCGCCTGAGGTGCGCGACCGTCTCAACGCCTGGGTCGACCAGGGCGGCGTGCTGGTGCGCTTCGCAGGTCCGCGCCTCGCGCAGGCCGAGGACGACCTCGTGCCGGTCAAGCTGCGCAAGGGCGGCCGTACGCTCGGCGGCAGTCTGACCTGGGAGAAGCCGCAGCATCTCGCCAACTTCACGGCCGACGGTCCGTTCGCCGGCGTGCCCGTGCCGAAAGACGTCACCGTGAGCCGGCAGGTGCTGGCCGAGCCCAACGCAGCTCTGGCGGCCAAGAGCTGGGCCTCGCTGGAAGACGGCACACCGCTCGTCACCGGCGAGCATCGCGGCAAGGGCGTGGTCAGCCTGTTCCATGTCAGCGCCGATATGCGCTGGTCCGATCTGCCGATGTCCGGCACCTTCGTCGAAATGCTGAGGCGGATTGTCGATATGTCCGGATACACCTCGAAGCCGGGCGCGGGCGTCGCCGGAGAAACCTTCGCCGAGACGGTCGCGCCGCTGCACATCCTCGACGGCTTTGGCGCCTTCGGTCCGCCGCCGGCGACCGCCAAGCCGGTGACCGCTGATTATCGCGACCGCGCCACATCAGAGCATCCGCCCGGCTTCTATGGCCCGGCGGAAGGACCGCTGGCGGTGAACACGCTCGCGGCCGCCGACCGCATCGCGCCGCTCAACACCGCAAGCCTGCGCGCCCGTCACGCCACCTACACCAATGCCGAGCCGCGCGACTTGCGCGGCTGGCTGCTGTCGACCGCGCTGATGCTGTTCCTGATCGATGCGATCATTGTCGCCCTGCTCGGCGGCGGTCTCGCAGCCCTGATCCGCCGCCGTGCCGCGCCCGCGGTGCTCGCAATCGGGCTCGCGGTCAGTCTTGCGTTCGCCACGACCTTCACGCCCTCGCCGGCACGCGCGGACGCGGCCTCCGACGATTTCGCCATGAAGGCGGTGTCTCAGACCCGGCTCGCCTATGTCGTGACCGGCAATGCCGACGTCGATTCGATCGTGAAGGCCGGCATGGCCGGCCTGACGCTATTCCTGGCGCAGCGCACCGCGCTCGAGGCCGGCGATCCCGTCGGCGTCGATCCGGCGCGCGACGAGCTCGCCTTCTTCCCGCTGATCTACTGGCCGATCGTGCCGGGCGCGCCAAAGCCGCCGCAGGACGCCATCAACAAGATCGACGCCTATATGAAGCAGGGCGGCACTGTCATCTTCGACACCCGCGACGCGATCGAGGCGCCGCCCGGCGACAACGGCGCGGCGCAGACGCCGGCGATGCGGTCGCTGCGCGAGATCCTGTCCTCGCTCGACGTCCCCGAGCTCGAGCCGGTGCCGCGCGAACACGTGCTGACCAAGACGTTCTATCTGCTGCGCGACTTCCCCGGCCGCTTCACCTCCGGCCAGACCTGGGTCGAGACCCTGCCGCGCGAGGATGACGACGAGAGCGCGCAGCGCCCGGCGCGCGGCGGCGACGGCGTGTCGCCGATCATCATCACCTCCAACGACCTCGCCGGCGCCTGGGCGATCCGCCCCGACGGCCAGCCGATGCTGCCGCTCACCCCGAGCGAACCGCGCCAGCGCGAATTCGCGTTCCGCGCCGGCGTCAACATCGTGATGTACACGCTGACCGGCAATTACAAGGCGGACCAGGTGCACGCACCGGCGCTGATCGAGCGGTTGGGGCAATAGGAGCGACATGAATTACGGCATCGCGTTCACGCCGCTTGTCCCCTCGATCGTCCTGTGGATCGGGCTCGGTGCGATCATCGTCATGGCGGTCATCCTGCTGCTGGCGCGCGCCCGCGGCGCGGCGGTGCGTGTTGCCGCGCTGACGCTGATCCTGCTCGCGCTCGCCAACCCGTCCTTCACCCGCGAGGACCGCGATCCCCTCACCTCGGTCGCCGCAATCGTCGTTGACAAGAGCCCGAGCCAGAATTTCGGCAACCGCACCCGCGAGGCGGCGCAAGCGCAGGAAGCGCTCGTCGACACCCTGAAGAAGATCAAGGGACTCGAGGTCCGCGTCGTCGACGCAGGACAAGCCGATGGCGAGACCGACGGCACCAAGCTGTTCGGTGCGCTGGCCTCGGCGCTGTCGGACGTCCCGGTCGATCGTGTCGCCGGCGCGTTCCTGATCACCGACGGCCGCGTCCACGACATTCCGGCGAACGCCGCCGGAATCGGCTTCCAGGCACCGGTGCATGCGCTGATCACCGGGCAGAAGAACGAACGCGACCGCCGTATCGCGATCACGGCGGCGCCCCGCTTCGGCATCGTCGGCCAGGCCCAGACCATCACCTATCGGCTCGACGACCAGGGCGTGACCGGCGAGCGCGCCAAGGTCACGATCCGCCGCGACGGCGAGGTCATCAGCGAGCGCAATCTGTCGAGCGGCCAGACCTCGAGCGTCGACGTCGACATCAAGCATGCCGGTCCCAACATCGTCGAGATCGAGGCTTCGCCCCTCGATAAGGAGCTGACGCCGGTCAACAACCGCGCCGTCGTCGCCATCGATGGCGTGCGCGACAGGCTGCGCGTGCTGCTGGTCTCGGGCGAACCGCATTCGGGCGAACGCACCTGGCGCAACCTCCTGAAGTCGGATGCCAGCGTCGACCTCGTGCACTTCACGATCCTGCGTCCGCCGGAGAAGCAGGACGGCACGCCGATCAACGAATTGTCGCTGATCGCGTTTCCGACCCGCGAATTGTTCCAGCAGCGGATCAACGATTTCCAGTTGATCATCTTCGATCGCTACGCCCGCCAGGGCGTGCTGCCGATCCCCTATTTCGAGAACATGGCGCGCTATGTGCGCGCGGGCGGCGCCGTGCTGGTCTCGGCCGGCCCCGACTACGCGTCCAACACCAGCATCTGGCGCACGCCGCTGGATTCGGTGCTGCCGGCCGAGCCGGTCGGCGTCACCGAAAAGCCGTTCTATGCGCATCTCTCCGACACCGGCAAACGCCATCCCGTCACGCGCGGGCTGGAAGGCTCCGCCAGCGAGCCGCCGCGCTGGAGCCGCTTCTTCCGTACCGTCGATACGCGCAATGCGACCGTCACGCCCGTGATGACCGGCGCCGATAACAAGCCGCTTCTGTTCCTGTCGCGCGTCGGCGAGGGACGCGTGGCGCTCTTGCTCTCCGACCACATCTGGCTGTGGGCGCGCGGCTATGAAGGCGGCGGCCCGCATCTCGACCTCTTGCGGCGGATGTCGCACTGGCTGATGAAGCAGCCGGATCTGGACGAGGAAGCGCTGCGCCTGCAGGTGCAGGGCAAGGACATCGTGGTGGTGCGCCAGACCATGTCGGACAGCGTGCCGCCGGTGTCGGTGACCTCGCCGTCGGGCGTGACGCACGATCTGACACTGAACGCGGGCGAGCCCGGCGAATGGCGCGCCAGCCTGCCTGCGAACGAGCTCGGCCTGTGGCAGGCGACCGACGGAACGCTGAAGGCGCTGATCAATGTCGGCCCGACCAATCCGAAGGAATTTTCGGAAGTGACCTCCACCGTCGAAACCCTGCGGCCGCTGACGCAGGCGACCGGTGGCGACGCGGTGCGGGTCGTCGACGGCTCCAGCGTCGACCTGCCCCGCATCGTGCCGGTGCGCTCCACCAGCGTCTTCCATGGCGACGGCTGGATGGGGGTGCGGATGCGCGATGCCAGCGTGGTGAAGGGCGTCGGCGTGCTGCCGATCTTCGCCGGCCTGATCGGACTGTTGCTGCTGCTCGGCGCGTTCGCCGCGACCTGGGTGCGCGAGGGGCGCTAAATGCGCCCCGTTGCCCGAACACCACATGCCGTCCCTGACCTCGACGAGGCTGCCGCACCGCGGTTGACACCGCCGTGGCCTTCCGATGTTATAATGTAACGTCGCATGGGCCGGGGAATTGGGCCCTCGCGATGAGGGGTCCGTTTCCACATGAAGTGGTTCAGGTCGAACGTCAGGCACGGTGCCAGGCTCGCGCTTTTCGCGCTGCTGGTGCAGTTCGCGCTGTCCTTCGGTCACAGCCACTGGTTCGCGCAGGCGACGCCCCTCCTCCAGGCCTCGCTGCAACAGGCCGACGGCCAGAGCAGCGACGCGACGGCGAACCGCGCCGTCCTCGACCGGCAATCGCCTGCCAGCCCCGACCGCGACCAGGGCGACGACAATTGCGCGATCTGCGCCGTCGTCTCGATGGCCGGTACAATCGTGTTCGCCACACCGCCGCTGCTCCTGCTGCCGCAGGCGGTCACATTTCTTTACCTGACCACCGACGCCGAATTCGCACATCTGCAAGCGATCGGCACGGCGTTCCAGGCCCGCGCCCCTCCCCTGTCCTGACGTCCAACGCTTGATCACGCCCGGAGCCCGTT
Organism: Bradyrhizobium guangdongense; assembly: GCF_006483445.1. GTDB lineage: Bacteria > Pseudomonadota > Alphaproteobacteria > Rhizobiales > Xanthobacteraceae > Bradyrhizobium > Bradyrhizobium guangdongense_A. The sequence goes on from NZ_PPPT01000038.1 coordinate 23,654, forward strand.
CCGCGTTCGCGCGAAGGATTCCCCGGGAGCAGTTGAAGTCGAATTCCGCCGCATCGCGGCGGCAGGTCGCCACCCACCAGAGATATTTGCGGTCGGCGCCTGACTGGAATCAGGACAATGACATCCAAATTACGACGCGCGCAGCGTCTCTCCGGAGCAAGCATGCTCCTGCTCGGTGCTGCCGCCGTGCCGGCCACGGCACAGGACAAGCCCGCGCCGGTCGAATTGCCGGCCGTCTCCGTGACGGCGCCGAGCCCCATCGTCCGGCGTACCGTGCCCGTACGCACCACGGCGCGGGTGACGCGCGGCGGCACCGCGCACAATCGCGAGCGCGGGCCCGACGTGGCGGCCGAACCCGTCTCGGCCACGCCGCAGCAGGGTGTGCTGCCTGTCGTGACCAACCAGTTCGCGTCAGTCACCGTGGTGCCGAACGAGGAGATCCGCCGCGAGGGCGGCGGGCAGCTCGGCGATCTCCTGTTCTCGAAGCCCGGCATCACCGGCTCGAGTTTTGCGCCCGGCGCCTCCAGCCGGCCGATCATCAGGGGTTTAGACGTCAACCGCGTCGGCATCGTCGAGAACGGCACCAATTCGAACGGCGCCTCCGATCTCGGTGAGGATCATTTCGTGCCGATCGATCCGCTCGCCACCAATCAGATCGAAGTGGTGCGCGGTCCCGCCGCGTTACGCTACGGCTCGACCTCGATCGGCGGCGTCGTGAGCGCGACCAACAACCGGATTCCGGATGCGGTGCCGACCTGCGCCGCGCCGCCGTTCCAAAGCTATGGCATGCCTGCGCCACAGACGACGCCGGGCGCGCCCTGCATCACGGCCGAGACGCGCACCGCGGTCTCTTCCGTCGATCGCGGCGTCGAGGGCGGCGTGCTGATCGATGCCGGCGCCGGCAATTTCGCGCTCCACGCCGACGCCTATGGCCGCAAAACTTCGGACTATGCGATTCCGTCCTATCCCTATCTCGCCGACCATACGCGGCCGGTGAATGGCCGGCAGCCGAACTCGGCGACGCAGTCGGACGGCGGCTCGATCGGCGGCTCCTACATCTTCCAGGGCGGCTTCATCGGCGCTGCGATCACGCAGAACGACGCGCTCTACCACATCCCCGGCACCGACGGCGCCGACCACAACACGCGCATCGACGGCCATCAGACCAAGGTCAACATCAAGGGCGAGTATCGTCCCGATGCCTCCGCGATCGACACCATCCGCTTCTGGGCCGGCGCCACCAACTACAAGCACAACGAGATCGGCCTTGCCGATCCCGCCGATCCCACCACCGATGGCGTGCGGCAGACCTTCACCAACAAGGAGCAGGAAATCCGCACCGAGGTGCAGTTGATGCCGTTCAACGCGCGCTTCGCCGAGGTGACGACGGCGATCGGCTTCCAGGCCGGCCATCAGGAACTGACGGCGCCGAGCCCGGACAATCCCGGTACGCTGTTCAACGGCCTCTGGGACCCCAACAACAACACCCGGGTCGCCGGCTACGCGTTCAACGAGTTCAAGTTTTCGGAGGCGACGCGCGCGCAGATCGCGGGCCGCATCGAGCGTGTCGAACTGCACGGCACGACGCCGGATTTTCCGGCGGACTTTTTGCCCAATGGCGCTGCGCAAACCGGCATCACGCGCAACCCGTCCTACACGCCGAAGAGCGGCAGCATCGGCCTGCTGCAGGATCTGCCCGGCGGCATGGTCGGCAGCATCACCGCGCAATATGTCGAGCGCGCGCCAAAACCCGCCGAGCTGTTTTCGCGCGGCGCGCACGATGCAACCGCCACCTTCGATATCGGCAATCCCAACCTGGGAATCGAGACAGCCAAGTCCGTCGAGATCGGCTTGCGCAAGGCGACGGGGCCGTTCCGCTTCGAGGCGACCGTGTTCTACACCCGGTTCGACAATTTCATCTATCGCCGCCTCACCGGCGTGATGTGCGACGATGATTTCGCCTCCTGCGGCGCGCCCGGCGCCGAGCTGAACCAGGCGGTCTATTCGCAGGCCAACGCGAACTTCCGCGGCGGCGAGTTCCAGTCGCAGCTCGATGTCGGCGCTTTCCATGGCGGCATCTGGGGCATCGAGAACCAGCTCGACGTGGTGCGCGCCACCTTCACCGACGGCACCAACGTGCCGCGCATTCCGCCGCTGCGGATGGGCGGCGGCCTGTTCTGGCGCGACGACAACTGGCTGATGCGTGTCAACCTGCTGCACGCCTTCCCGCAGAATAACATCGCCGCGATCGCGGAGACGCCGACACCGGGCTACAATCTCTTGAAGGCGGAGGTGAGCTACAAGACCAGGCTCAATCCGAACATGTTCGGCGCGCGCGAGATGATGGTCGGCCTGGTCGGCAACAACCTGCTCAACGAGAGCATCCGCAACTCGGTGTCCTACACCAAGGACGAGGTGCTGATGCCCGGCATCGGCGTGCGCGCGTTCGCGAACTTCAAGTTCTAGCTTCTTGCCTTGCTCCAGTCGGGGCCCACGGGCCCCGACACACCCTCGAAGGCGCCGTCGTTGAGCTCGAACACCAGGACACGGCTGGCATCGACCGGCCCAGGCATGGTGACGCGGCCCTTCGGCACCGGCTTGAAGCCGACGCGGCTGTAATAGGGCTCGTCGCCGACCAGCAACACGATGGCGTGGCCCTTGGCCTTGGCGTCCTTCAGTGCGCGCTCCATCAGCAGCCGGCCGACGCCGCGGCCGCGGAACGGCGGCTCGACCGTCAGCGGCCCGAGCAGCAGCGCCGGCGTCTCGCCGATCAGGATCGGCAATTGCCGCACCGATCCCACCAGCAGCGTGCCGATGCGGGCGGTGAAGGACAGTTCGAGGACGTGGTCGACATGCTCGCGGATGCGGTAGGCACTGAGCACGAAACGGCCAGGGCCGAACGTGCGTTCGTGCAGCCGCTCGATCGCTTGCGCGTCGCCGGCGGCTTCGGGCAGAATCGTGAGAGAGAGGTCACTCATGTGGCGCGGGATAGCATCTCCGAGCGCCCCGGTCCATCGACCTGCACGCCCTGCATTTCGCGCGAGAAGATGGTCGCGAATAAGACCGTCCACAGCGTGAGCATTGCGATCGGGATCGTGTAGTACTGCGTGAAGACGGGATGCGTGGCGAAGAACGCCAGGTTCAGTGCGAGATTACCGGCCACCAGCAGCGCTAATCGCCTCACGCACGATTGGCTGGAAAAGCGCCACAGCAGCGCGGTCCACAGACAAAGAAGCAGGATTAGCGGGAACTGCGTGTCCCCGAGATAGGCGCGCAGCACCGCCAGGTCCAGGCGGGGAGCCTGCGTATCCTGGCCGCCATAGGCCGACACCAGCGGATTGCCCGAATTGATCATGTTCGCGGCCAGCACCGGCACTACCCCGACGAGGAATCCCAGGCCGAGCGACAGGCCCTGAAGGAACGACGTCCGGTTACGGAGGATCAGGAACGACACGCCGAAGAACAGGAAGTAGCCCGCCGAGAGAAGAACGTTGGCAATGCGGAAGCTCGCGGACAGCCCGAGCAGAATGCCGACGATCGCGAGCATCAGCAGGCGCGGCCTGTCTTCGTCGGCAAAGAGTCTTGCGGTCAAGAGTCCCGCGAGCGAGCAGACCACCATGGTCGGCGCCATCGAATAGCTCGCCTTGGTCGGGTTGATCATGAAGTAGATCGAGAGCGCACCGAACGCCACGGCGAGCGCCAGCGCGCCGGGCTGTCGTGCGCGCCACAGGCCATACAGCGCGAAGCCGGCAATGATGATGTTCGCCAGCGCATAAAGTGGAATGACCTGAAAGCCTTCCGGAAACAGCGCCAGCACGAAACCGGTCCCAGGCGGCGGCGTCAGCACATATTTTTTGCCGTCAGCGGTCTGGGTGTGGCAGGGCGCCCGCGCCGGGTCGTTCCACTCGGGATAGTTGATGCTGCGCAGCTTGGCCCCGAGATAGCCGTCGTCATCGCGGGCGAGGCTGGTATCGAGCCCCTGCCATCCGAAGCGCTGAAACAGATGCGCCTGACGCAGATAGCAGATGTCGTCATAGACGCCGCGGCTCTCGGTCCAATGCGAGATCAGCCGGACATTGCTGACCAGGATGGCGAGGAAGACGATCGAGAAGAGTATCTTGACGGCTTTCATGGACGTCCCGCGGGCAGCCCGGCACGGCTTGAAAAGGGCTTGCCGCCTGTACAGGAAAAGCACCGGCAAGTATAGCAAAGCAGAGATTTCCAGGGGTTTGAGGCTGAAAGTGACCGTCGTGCAATTGGGGTCGACCGACACGTGCCGCAGCGGTGCAGACGCACCGCAGGGCGGCGTGCCGCGAGTCCTGCTGGTCATCCCCTGCTTCAACGAGGAGGCCTCGATCGGCGATCTCCTCGGAGAGATCGCCGCGACCGGCCGCCCCTATCACACGCTCGTCGTCGACGACGGCTCGTCGGATGCGACCAGCGCGGTTGCCGGCGCCCGCTCGCCGGTCGCGCGGCTCGCGCAAAATCTCGGCATCGGCGGCGCCGTGCAGACCGGCATCAAATACGCCGCGCGCCATAATTTCGATTTCTGTCTCCAGATCGACGGCGACGGGCAGCATGATCCGCGCGAGATCGAGACGCTGCTCAACGCCTATGCGCGGCGACCGACCAACATCACCATCGGCAGCCGTTTCATCGACAATGCCGGCTTCTGCTCGACGCGAATGCGACGCTTCGGCATCCGCCTGATCGCACGGGCGCTGAACACGCTGTTTAACGGCGGCAGCATCACCGATCCGACCAGCGGCATGCGCCTGCTCGATCGCCGCGCCATCGCCCTCTTCGCAAAAACCTACCCGATGGATTATCCGGAGCCGATCTCGCTGGCCTGGGCGATGCGCGCGGGCCTCACGGTCGGCGAAGTGCCGGTCGAGATGCGCGCGCGAGAGACCGGCGTCAGCTCGATCGACGGCTTGAAGTCGGTGAGCTACATGATCCGCGTGCTCGGCTACATCCTGCTCGCGCGCATCGCGAGGCGGTCATGAGCGATCACGACACCGGTTTTAAATTCTACCAACATCGTGCTGAATTATCGAGGAGGCGGTCGTGACAAACGTTCTTCCCAGCAACGAGACGGTCGTCGTCATCTCGGCCTTTGCGCTCATCTACATGCTGGTGCTGCTGCGCAAAACGCTGCAGGGCAAGTTCGACCTCTATGATTTCCTGATGCTGTCAATGGTGGCGATCATCCCGGCCGGCTTCGCGCTGTTTCCGAACCTGGCCTATCTCGCCAGCCACCTCACCGGCGTGGTGTTTCCCTTCGTCGTGATGTTCGGCGCGCTGTTCCTCGTGGTCTTCGCCTTCATGCACAACATCACGGCACGGCTGCACAAGCTCGAACGACAGAATTGGGCGCTGATCCAGGAGCAGAGCCTGCTGACGCTGGAATTGAAGGCGAAAGAGAGCGGCAAGTCCGGCGCGTGAAGGTAGATTCGCGTCTTGACGCGTTTTCTTGACGCGAACCGGTTCCCACTTCGCTCGAAAACGCTCTACCGCCACGTCGCGATCTGCGGCTTGCCATCGAGAATCTCCGCGATCCGCGTGCGCGTGCCCTGCGTCGTGCCTTCGGGCAGATCGGTGGCGGCGAAGAAGCCGCATTCGATGATCTCGCGGTTGGGCTCGGGCAGGCGATCCTGACGGTAGTCGCGAACGATGTAGACCGCGACATGGTCGCGGCGCGAGACGTGGCTGTTGAGGAAAATACCGTGCAGGGCGACCTCGCCCGTGACGTCGATATCGCCCTCCTCCTTCAGCTCGCGACGCATCGCCCCGTCCATGGTCTCGCCGACGTCGACACCGCCGCCCGGCAGGTACCAGCCACTGACATAGCTGTGCTTGACCAGGAACACGCGATTGTCCGGATCGAGCACGACGGCACGCACGCCCAGCGTCATGCCGCGGACGAATCGCCAATAGAAATGAAAGAATCGCCGCAGCAGCGGCTCGTGTTTCCGTCGCAATTGGTCGAGCAAATCTGCCATCAGGCTCCCTTGCGAGGCTCGGTCTTTCAGCTCACTTGCCTTAAGCTCACTTGCGCCGCGCGCCCGACCTTGCCATTACATCGCGGGAATAGCGAGGCAATCGCATCCGATGGCTCCCTTCAAGCTCGCGCACCTGTCCGATCCGCACATTCCGCCGCTGCCGAGGCCGCGGCTGGCCGAACTCGCGAGCAAGCGCGCGCTCGGCTACGTCAACTGGACGCGCAACCGGCACAAATACCAGCGCCGCGACGTGCTTGACATGCTGGTCGCCGATATCCAGTCGCAGACGCCCGACCACATCGCCGTGACCGGCGACCTCGTCAATCTGGCGCTGGAAGCAGAGTTCGCGCCAGCACTGGCCTGGCTCGAGGGCGTCGGCCCGCCAGATCGCGTCACCGCCATCCCCGGCAACCACGACGCCTATGTCCGCGCCACGCGCCATCGCTTCGGCGAGGTCTTCTCGCCCTATCTCGGCGATGCACCGGCCGCGACAACGTTCCCCGCCGTGCGCCGGCGCGGACCGGTCGCCTTGATCAGCCTGTCCACCGCCGTGCCGACGCTGCCACTGATGGCGACGGGTACGCTGGGACGCGCGCAGCTCGCGGAGCTTGCTGACGTGCTGGAGCGGCTCGCGTCCGAGGATCTGTTTCGCGTTCTCCTGGTGCACCATCCCCTGAGCTCGAAATCGCGCGTCAAGCGCATGACCGATTCCAAGGCGTTGCTGGCGCTGCTGAAGCGGCACGGCGTCGAGCTGATCCTGCACGGCCACGATCACGTGCATTCGACGATGTGGTTCGAAGGACCCAACGGCCAGATTCCCGCAATCGGCGTGCCCTCGGCGTCCGCGCTGGCGCATGGGCGCTATCCAGCGGCGGCGTACAATCTCTTCACCATCGAGAAAGACAATAGCGGCTGGCATTGCGAGCAGACCGTGCGCAGCCTCGATAACGCCTCGCAGATCCGGCAGATCAAGCACGTGCGGCTGACTTGATCGACGCTGCCGTCATTCGAGGCGCGCGCCAGCGCGAGCCCCGGAATGACGAGTTGAGAGATCTTTACCAGCTCCGCAAACTCGCAAACAACGCGAAGCCGAACAGCGCGACGGCGCCGAGGATGAAGCCGAGCAGGAAGCTCCAGACCCGCGATCGCCGCGGCTTCTCAGCAACAGGCGGTTTCGGCTCGGGCGTGACCACCAGCGCACGCTCACGCTCGACCATGCGGCGCGCGACGTAATCGGTCACGGCTTCGACGATGGCAGCGGTGTCGTGCGATTCCGCAAGCACAATGCGGCCGTGGCGCGTGTCCTGGACGAAGCGATACATCCGCTTGTCGCGGCCCATCACGATATGCGCGACGACGTCGATCCACAGCCGCGGCGTGTCGCCCTGGCTGATGCCGCGATCGAACAGGTCGACCCTGTCAGGCACTTCCGTGAACAGGGGATCGAGCGCGTCGTTGAGGATTTCGAGACGCGCGACTTCGGCATCGCGCAGGTCGACCACGACACCGGTGCGGTCAGCGGCCTCGATCCGCGCCTTCAGGAGTGCATCGCGCAGCCGCACCGTGCGCGGCTGGCTGGCATTGGTCCCGGCATTCTGCGGCTCTGACATTTTCGGCCCCGTTACGCGACTTACGGACGTTAACCTATCAGCAACCATGGTTGCCGCAAAGCGCGTTCAATTCCAGACACTTACAGCGGCCTCGCGGAGTTATCCCTGTGCCAAAAACAGACGATCCCACCCGGCTTACCGCCGGATGGGACCATCTGCCCTTGGACGTTTCTTGATTTGGAGCGCGACGGCTTAGGCGGCCGGAGCGCGGTTCGGCTCTTCCACGATCGAGAAGCGGACGCCGGCCTTGTGGCGGTTCGCTTCCGAAACCTCGCGCCAGGCATCCTCGGCTTCCTTGCGGGTCTTGAACGGGCCCTGCACCTGGGCCGAACCTTCGACGAGCTTGTGGAAGTTCATCGAGCCGAACTCGCCACCGATGACCCAGAAATTGCTGCCCTTCGTCATAGTCCGTCTCCTTGAGTGCGGTCGGCCCTGCTCGGCCGCCTGATCCTCATTCGCGCGCTATCGACATTTTTGACAACAGCCCGCGAAATGTCTGTCCTAGATAAACGCGAGAAAGCGAAGCTCGTACAGAGGCCTTGTATTCGAATGGTGATGTCATGTAACATAAGAACATGTCATAAATGTAATTTTGTAAAATTTGTAAAAAGAACGTCGAGATGACTGTCCTCAACATCGCGGAAGGGTCTGCAAATGCCCGCTGATTCCGGGAAAAAGCTGTTCGTGGGACCGCGCTTCCGGCGTATCCGGCAGCAATTGGGGCTGTCCCAGACCCAGATCGCCGAGGGGCTCGGCATCTCCCCGAGCTACATCAACCTGATCGAGCGCAACCAGCGCCCGGTGACCGCGCAGATCCTGCTGCGGCTGGCCGAGGCCTACGACCTCGATCTGCGCGATCTCGCGACCGCTGACGAGGACCGCTTCTTTGCGGAGCTGAACGAGATTTTTTCCGATCCGTTGTTCCGCCAGATCGACGTCCCCAAGCAGGAGCTGCGCGACCTCGCAGAACTCTGCCCCGGCGTGACCCATGCAATGCAGCGGCTCTATGCGGCCTATGCCGAGGCGCGCCAGGGCGAGACGCTGGCGGCGGCGCAGATGGCCGACCGCGACGTCGGAACGCGCTACGAGGCCAACCCGGTCGAGCGAGTGCGCGAGCTGATCGAGGCCAACCGCAACTATTTTCCCGAGCTCGAGCAGGCCGCCGAGGCCTTGCGCGACGAATTGAACGTGCCGGCCGAAGGCCTCTATGCGGCGCTTGCCGCACGATTGCGCGAGAAGCATTCGATCACGACGCGGATCATGCCGGTCGACGTGATGCGCGAGACACTGCGGCGCTTCGACCGCCATCGCCGCCAGCTCCTGATCTCCGAACTCGTCGACACGCCTGGCCGCACCTTCCAGCTTGCGTTCCAGATCGGGCTCGGCGAATGCGCACAGCATCTGGAGACCGTCATCGGTCGCCTCGGCCCGCTCGACGACGTACCGCGCCGGCTGTTCCGCATCACGCTCGGCAATTACTTTGCCGCCGCCGTGATGATGCCCTATCCGGCGTTCCTGGCTGCGGCCGAAGCCTTGAACTACGACATCCACGTGCTGGCGCAGCGCTTCAGCGCCGGCTTCGAGCAGGTCTGCCACCGCCTGACCACGCTGCAACGGCCGAACGCGCGCGGCATCCCGTTCTTCCTCTTGCGCGTCGACAATGCCGGCAACGTCTCAAAACGTTTTTCCTCCGGCACCTTCCCGTTCTCGAAATTCGGCGGCACGTGCCCCCTGTGGAACGTGCACTCGACCTTCGACACGCCGGACCGGCTGTTGAAGCAGGTGATCGAGCTGCCCGACGGCACGCGCTATTTCTCGATCGCGCAGATGGTGCGCCGGCCGGTTGCGCCGCATCCGTTGCCGCAGCCGCGCTTTGCCATCGGCCTCGGCTGCGAGATCCGCCACGCCTCGCGCCTAGTCTACGCGGCCGGCATGGATCTTGAGAAGACGGAAGGCACGCCGATCGGCGTCAACTGCCGGCTCTGCGAGCGCGAGAACTGCGCCCAGCGCGCCGAGCCGCCGATCACGCGCACGCTGATCCTGGACGAGACGACGCGTCGCGTCTCCTCGTTCGCGTTCTCGAATGCGCGGGAGTTGTGAGGCTCACACCAGCGTATGCACGATCACGGGACCCGCGACCGCACGCGCGTCCCCGGCAAGCAGCGGTCCCAGGTCCTTCTCGATCCAGGCGATCGCGCGCCTGTTGGCCTCCTCCGCCTGCTCGAACTTGTCGAAGATCGAGATCGCGGTCACCGTGTCGTCGCCGGCATAGACCACGTAATAGGCCCTGAAACCTTCGACGTCGCTGATGATGGGAACCGCACCCTCCTTGATGCGGCGCGCCAGCTCTTCGGCCGTCCCGCTTTTTGCCTTGGCCTGGCGGATGGCGGCATACATGAGACCCTCCTTCCGATGCTCGATGGGCGTTGCGCCCTGCGCGCGATCCTACGCCGAAGGGGCCGATCGATCCACGGTTGAAAGCGTTGGACGCGCGATTGCCAAGGCCGACCTCAATCTGCATAGTCCCGCGCGCAATCGTGACTGTTTTTTCTTAAAGAGGAAGATGACATGGCGGACGCCGACCTGGATGTCGTGATCCGGCAACTGGCCAGACAACTGCATGGCGGGCTGATGGCCCGCGCCAAGGAACGGCGGGACAAGTTTTCGGCACTTGCGGCCAAGGCCAAGGGCAAGGACGTGCGGGACCGCTACAAGGCGATGGCCAGGACCACGATGGAGCAGGCCACCGCCGCGGCGCGCCGCCTGCAGATATCCGCCGACAACGTCGCCGACAGCTACGCGCGCTCGATGCGGCTCGCCGCGGCCGAAGCCGCCGCGCAAAAGCCGGAGAAGAAGCCGCCGGTGCAAGAAAAGCCGGTGAAGGAGAAGCCGGTGAAGGAGAAGCCGGCCAAGGCTGCGAAGGCGAAGAAGAAAGCCAAATAGGCCTTCACCGCGGCCGTGGAAGGTCTAGTTCGGCTTGGCGTCTGCGAGGTCGGCCAATCGGGTCCGCGCCGTGGTGTGCGCCCAGCCGTCCTTTCCGTCGGGAAGCGCAAGTGCTGCCTCGAAATCGGCGCGCGCCTCGACGCTGCGTCCCTGCATCGCAAGCGCCAAGCCGCGGTTGACGCGCGACTCGGCGTTTGACGGTGCGAGCCGGATGGCGGTGTTGTAGCTCAGGATCGCGCGGTCGAGGTCGCCCTTGGCGGCGAGCGCGATGCCGCGATTGGCGTAGGGCGCGGCGAGTTTTGGATCGAGCGCGATCGCCTGGTCGTAATCGGCAATCGCGCCGTCGAGCTCGCCGTTCTGCTGGCGCGCGAGCCCGCGGTCGCGGAAGACCGCCGCGCGGTTGGGGTTGAGACGGATGGCCTCGTTGAAATCGGCGATCGCCATTCTGGAATCGCCGTGACGCATCGCAATCCGGCCGCGCCCCTCATAGGCAAAGGCGATCAGCGAGCCGCGCAGGGGGCTGAAGCCGATGACGGCCGAACAGACGTCGGGATCGTCGGCATCACCGCAATTGACGACGGTGTGCAACGACAGTCCGGCGAGAACGCCGACAACGATCAACAATGGCACGGCAAATCTGGTCATCACCGAACGTCGCCGGCAATGGGCCGGCCACGCATCCCCTTTCACAACGAAGCGGGATCGGTGTTAGCACCGGTGGAGGCGATCTTGTGTGCGCCAGGTCACAAAAGAGGTCACAAAGGCGGCCGCATCTGCGAAAGAATCAGGCCGCCTGATCGACAAGCCAATAGGCGACCTTCCACAGCGCGATCCCCAGCAAGACGCACCAGCCGATCGTTGCGGCACCCAGCGACGTCAGCAGCACGACGCCGCCCAGCCACTCCAGTGGTTTGCCACCCGGTGCGACGTCGCGCACCACCACTTGGTCTATCTGCATCGGTAACATGCGCACCTCCGGCAATTGCGTAAGCAATCCTGCCACTCGGCAAGCATCCCAGCCTGTTACAAACACAACGCGACGTCATTGATCTGGATCAGTTTTCGAAAAGGCGCAAGAGCCCCTCGATACAGGCGAACACAGGCGATCCGCATCCTGACGCTGACGAGGCAAGACAACGTCAATGCGAAGTTGAACAGGCGGGGGTTGTGCGCGGAAGCCGTTGCAGCGTGGCTCCGGATCAGCCCCAAGGACCTCTCGAGGAAGGCCCGCGCGATGAAGGCCCACGCGAGGACGAGCGGCCCCACGGACTTCCGTTCGGATAGTTCTCGTTGGCACCGACCGACGGCGCGGCGCGTGCGCCGAGCTCGGATGAAAGCTGCTGAAGTGCGGCGATGCGATTCTGCGTCGAGGGATGCGTGGCGAAGAGATTGTCGACGCCATGGCCCGACAGCGGATTGATGATGAACATGTGCGCGGTCGCAGGATTGCGCTCGGCGTCGTAGTTCGGCACCTGATGCGCGGCGTTCTCGATTTTCACCAGCGCCGAGGCCAGCCACATCGGCTGGCCGACGATGCGCGCGCCGAGATCGTCGGCGGCATATTCGCGGGTCCGGCTGATCGCCATCTGCACCAGCATGGCGCCGATCGGCGCCAGGATCATCATCAGGATCGAGCCGATGATGCCGGGGCCGGAGTTGCTGTCGCGGTGGCCGCTGAAGAACATGCCGAACTGCGCCAGCATCGAGATCGCGCCGGCGATGGTCGCCGTGATGGTCATCAGCAGCGTGTCGTGATTCCTGATGTGCGCGAGCTCATGCGCGATGACGCCGGCAAGCTCCTCGCGGCTGAGCTGGTGCATCAAGCCTGATGTGACGGCGACTGCGGCGTTCTCCGGGTTGCGGCCGGTCGCGAACGCATTGGGCTGCGCCTCGTCCATCAGGAACACGCGCGGCATCGGCAAGCCTGCGCGGCCGGCAAGCTCGGCGACGAGGCCGTAGAGTTCTGGCGCGGTGCTACGATCGACCTCATGGGCGCCGTACATCGACAGCACCATGCGGTCGGAGTTCCAGTAGGTGAAGAGATTGGTCGCCGCCGCAATCAGCAGCGCAACCATGGCTCCGCCGGCCCCGCCGATGAGATAGCCGACGCCCATGAACAGGGCGGTGAGGCCTGCCAGAAGCATTGCGGTGCGGAAGTAGTTCATGGCAATGGTCCGTTGGGTAAAGAGATCCTGCCACCGCTTCAGCTAGTCGTTGCGTCCCCGACGCCGCAAGGGGCGCGCGCCTGTGTCGCGCACCTTAATCGGGGAGTTCGTCAGGATCGGTAGCCGCCGCGAAGCGGGTCCAGGCGTCCGTGGCGCGCGCCGCCTCGTTCGGAAAGGCCGCCGCGATAGCGACCTCCTTTGCGAGGCGGGTGTGTTCCAGCCAGACCAGGTACAGCATCAACGGTGGCAATTGCTGCCGCGCCGCCAGCATCTCGGCACAGCGCAACTCGGCGCCGTCGTTTCCCCACCATCGCTCCGCAACCACGACCACTTTGCGAAAATTGCGCAGGATGCCGGTAATCTTCGTGCGGTCGACCTTGGCGATCCCCGCGCAATGGTTGAGCCAGTTGAGGCCTGCGATGATGGCGATGGCGACGTCGTCGCCGGCCTGTCCCGTGAAGTCGATCACCGTCTCGTCGTGCGGCTTGAGGCGCAGGAAGCTGTCGATCATCTCGGCCTGTCGCGCGGGTGCGATGAGCAGGCCGTCGTCGCGGCCCGGGATCATGGTGAGGTAGCGCAGCGCCTCGAGCCGCGTGTCGCGCCAGATCTCGCGCGCACCGCCATCCGCCGTGTCAGGCTCGCGCTTGCAGGCGGGATAGACGATCTCGCCGCGATCGGCCTTTTCGAGATAGGCCTGCGCAACCCGGTCGAGCGACTGCAACAGCGCCTCCGGGCCGGCGCGCGGGTCGAGCAAATCGTCGGGCGGCGACGTTTTGTGGTTGCCGAACAAGGCCATCGGGAACACCCCTGCGACCAACCCCCAGCCCCAGTCTAGCGCAGGTTGTGGCAAAATCGCGTGAGGCTTAATGACGTCGAAAACAACCCCATGCACAGTAGCTGGAGGGCGCCGGCTGCCGCTTACGATTTTTCCGAAAATGCCTTGACCCGTCGGGCAAATCAGGGGTATATTGTCACCATGGCGACCCGAACGATCGGGCCGGCCGCATCCCCTTAATCCTGCAGCAAACGGCAGCGGCAGCAGCCTCTTTATCGCCTGCGCCTGCCGGTTTACGCTGGAATCCGCAATGTTTCTCCCTGCCCTCAATCCGGTGAGCTGATGTTCAGGACACGATGCGCGATCGCGGCGATCGCGACCATTTTTGCTTTTGCCTCCGCGGCGTCGGCGCAGCAATCGCTTCCGCCGATGGGCCGGCCGGCCGCGCCTGCGGCACCGAAGGCCGCGACTCCTGCGGCACCAAAAGCTGCAACCGCAGCCTCCCCGCGTGCAGCATCGTGCCACAACGGCGCAAGTTTTGATCGCTTCCTTGCCGAGCTGAAACAGCAGGCAGTGGCCGAAGGCGTCTCGGAACGCACGATCGCGGCGACCGCGCCCTACCTCATCTACGACCAGGGCATCGTCAACCGCGACCGCGGCCAGCGCGTGTTCGGCCAGCTCTTCACTGAATTCGCCGGCCGCATGGCCGCAGTCTACCGGATGCAGAACGGCCAGCAGCACATCAAGCAATATGCGGCGGCGTTCGCGCGCGCCGAAAAGGAATACGGCGTGCCGCCCGCGGTCATCGCCGCGTTCTGGGGACTGGAGAGCGATTTTGGCGCCAACATGGGCAATCTGCCGACGCTGAAATCGCTGGTGTCGCTGGCCTATGATTGCCGCCGCTCCGAAATGTTCGCCAAGGAGACCATCGCGGCGCTGAAAATCATCGATCGTGGCGATTTGCATCCGGACGAGATGATCGGCTCCTGGGCGGGCGAGCTCGGGCAGACGCAATTTTTGCCCGTGCACTACGTCAACTATGCCGTCGATTATGACGGCGACGGAAGGCGCGATCTGCTCCGCTCGGGGCCCGACGTGATCGGCTCGACCGCGAACTACATCGCCAACGGCCTGAAGTGGCGGCGCGGCGAGCCATGGCTCGAAGAGATCAAGGTGCCCGCAAACCTGCCGTGGGAGCAGACAGATCTGTCGACGCAACTGCCGCGCTCGAAATGGGCGCAGTTGGGCGTGACCTATCCCGACGGCAGGCCGCTGCCGAACGACAACCTCGCGGCCTCCGTGCTGCTGCCGATGGGACGGACCGGACCGGCCTTCATGGCCTATCCGAATTTCGCCGCCTACACCGAGTGGAACAACTCGCTGATCTATTCGACGACCGCGGGCTACCTCGCCTCGCGCATCGCCGGCGCAGCACCGATGCGCAAGCCGGCACAGCCGGTGGCGCAACTGCCGTTCAACGAGCTGAAGGAGCTGCAGCAGCTCCTGGTGCGCGCCGGCTACAATGTCGGCAAGGTCGACGGCGTGCTCGGCCAGCAGAGCCGCATCGCGGTGAAGGCGATGCAGGTGAAGTACGGCCTGCCTGCGGATTCCTGGCCGACCGCCGAGCTGCTCGCGCGGATGCGCGGTGGCGGCACCGCGCAGGCGCAGCCGGCGGGGACGGTGCGGTAAACGAGCCGGGCGTGAACCCAATACTCCAGCGAGTGGATGGCTTGCCAGAATCCATTATGCGCCAGTAGCAGCCGAATTGCTGCGTCGCCGTGAACTGACGCGATGGCCACCAGGAGACAGTTGCTGTCACCACCCAAACGTTTCGTCAACGTTCATTTGCTACCAAACGATGCGCACGGTTGTTAGGGTAGACCGAACACCATGTCGAAAGAGGTTTGCGAACCAGCATGAAATGGCTTGCGGCAATACTGGCTGCGGTTATTGCCGTTTACGCGGTCTACGCGCTGAATTTTCCTTCCTATTCTTATCGCTACCGGCTTGAGATATCCCTCTCAGTCGAAGATAGGGTCCATACTGGTTCCAGCGTCATCGAGGTCCGTTGGTCGTGCGGACCCAAGCTCGCCGGTTTGGCCCAATGCTCTTCCAGTCTTGGCGGCCAAGCGACCGTCATCGAACTAGGGCCGCGCGGAGTCGTTGTCGCAACACTTTACACCGGAGAGAATGTCTCCCCCGTCCCAGACGGAGCCATTAACGCCACATGGCTATGCGCCAACGCCTTCGGCAATCGAAGCACCACCGAGGACTTGCCGAAGCTTCCCCACTTGGTCGGACGCCGCGAACTTTCGTCGAATAACTTCCCACGGCTAGTGTGGTTCTCGAATCCGGCCGACCCGAAATCCGCCCGGAAAGTAACCGTCGAGAATATTGCAAAAGTTCTCGACCCCAGCGCCCGCTTCACGAAAGCCTATGTGGAAATCACACGAGACCCAATAGTCGTAGATATCGCAAAGAAACTGCCTTGGTATCCAGCATTACTGGAAGCGCAAAAGGGGAAACTCATTATTTCAGAGCCCGGCAAGTTCCAGCTCATTTACAACATGCTTGTGGGAGAAAATACGACGTGATCTTCAGCGAATGTTCGTCCGCTATGGGTCAAATCCGAAGGACTCAACCTGAGCAAAATCGGTCCGCTGCGGCCCGCTAAGCCGAAGACCCGACTTCTATTCGCGAAAGCCGGGTTTGCCTCGCAAACGAGTGTAGGCCGACTGTTCGGCTTGCCATTGCGAGTATTGAAGTTGGTCAATTGGAAACGCGGTTAGCCGGCGTTGTCCATCTGCGTCCAGATGCATCATTACCGTGTATTCCCGACCAAATTGATCAGGCGTGTAGGGATACACAAAGTCCCGCTTCTCGCCACGCAACCCGAAGCGAACATCAAATACCTGACCGACCATGGCGTCGCCGCGTCGGAGCTCGGTAACTTTAACGCGCGTGAAGAATGTATCGTTTGGAAGATTTCGGGCTGGCTGTCCCGACTGATCGCGACCACCCAACCAACTCACCTTCTCAACCAAACGAACTCTGGCGATCACAACATCCTTGGCGTTGCTGGGCAGACGATCCAGCGCATCGATACCGCCTTGCATGTGCTCTAGAAAATACGCAACAGGCGACTTGCTTTGTGCTGTCCCAGGGAGCGGCACGGCTGCGGTCACGCCAATCACGGCGACGAAGGCAATGACTAGCTTAGACGATTTCATTCATGTTCCGCATCGCAGGGGTGTGACGCCTTTCTAACCCAATCCGGGAAAATCCGACAGGTGAAGTCCACTCGGGGTCAAAGGCGAAGAACTCAACCTGAGCAAAATTGGTCCGCTGCGGCCCGCTAAGCCGACCTCAATTGAGGGTTCGCCACTTCGCTAATGGGCCACTTTCGGACTCATGCACCGCAGCAAATCAAACATCTCTATTCGATCACTTCGTCGGCGTTGAGCAGTAGCGATGTCGGGAGTTTCAGACCGAGTGCCTTGGCAGTCTTGAGATTGATAACCAACTCGAACTTGGTCGGCTGCTCGACAGGCAGGTCAGACGGCTTTGCGCCCTTGAGGATCTTGTCCACAAAGGTGGCCGCGCGACGGAAGAGGTCGGCGAAACTCGGGCCGTAGGACATCAGGCCGCCATCGTCCGGGAATTCGCGAAGGCCATACATGGCCGGGAGGCGGCTGCTGGCAGCCAAGGCCACTATCCGTGGTCGATACGCAACAGTGAGGGCGTCATCCAAGGCGATGAGGGCCTGAGCGTTGCTGTTCGTCGCAGCGGCGAACGCCGCCTCGAAGTCTCCGGATCCGTGCACGTCGAGAGGCTGAAGCGCCACGCCCAGCTTCCGGGCTGCCACCTCGGTATCTTGCCAGAAGCTGGCGTGGACGGCGACGGTCGGGTTCCTGAGGACGGCGATCCGGATTAGCCCTGGCACGAGCTCCTGCAGGAGCTGTACGCGCTTCGCGATGATCGCTTCATTGAAATAGCTCACCCCCGTCACGTTTCCTCCGGGCCGCGCCAGGCTCGCCACCAGACCGAGCGCAACGGGATCAGGCGTGACTATGACGATGGGGATTGCCGCGGTGGCCTTCCTGGCCGCCACCGCTGCGACGCTGTTGCCGGCCACCAAAATATCCACTTTGAGACCAACAAGCTCAGCCACCAGAGCCGGCATCCGCTCGTTACGCCCCTCGGCGTAGCGGACTTCCAGTGCGATCGTCTGTCCTTCGACGTAGCCCAGCTCTCGGAGTCTTTGCCGGAAAGCCCCGACCATGTGCTCGGTCGAAGCAGCGTTGGATCCGGCGATATAGCCGACGCGCGGGATTTTTGTCGGCGTCTGTTCGCCGGCGGCCGCCGGCTGAAGGACTGACACAGCCGCTGCGCCCCCAAAGAGCGCGAAGAACTCGCGTCGCTGCATATTCGGTCCCACCCCAGGTGAGCCACATCTTAGCGGCTAATGCGCGCGTTGATAGCTGAAACCAGCATCTCCTGGATCCAGAGCCTCGCCTAAGGCGCATCTGCGACGGGACATGTGATGCCGGCTAAGGGCAAGAATCGGAAGTCGATATTGGTCCGAACCATCTTTTAGCTAGGCATTGGCAATGGGTTATCGGTGCGCCCGCACGATGTGAGGACCAGGTCCAAGCACGATATCTCGCTTCAGAACGCCGTAGAACCGGTCAGCAATTTCGAGAAGCCCCAGATCTTCTATCAAATTGAAGCCTTCACTGCGCAGCATTTGCGTCAACTCGATGGGATCGAAAAAGCTCAGCCAAGGCTCACCCCGCGACGCCGCCCTTTCGGCCGTTGCCATGACGCTGGCGCGGCGCTCAGCAGGATAGTTCTGGAATGGTTCGGCATAGTCGAAAACGACGGCGGCTTTCGGCACCGCGGAAATAAACTTCAACGTCGAAGAGACTGCAGCTTTTGTCAGGTAAGGCACCACGCCAAGCCATTGAAAAAACGCAGGCTCGTCCAGCTTTAATCCAGCTCTTGTTAGCCCTTCCGCGAGGCTTTCTCGTTCAAAGTCTACCGGCGCAAAAACAGTTGATGGCGGCTCGATAAGGCCAGCGGCTCGTATCCGATTGCGTTTCCAATTTTGCGTCGATGGGTAGTCGACCTCGAATGTGCGAACGCCGAGATCTGCATAAGGATTTCGTAGCGAGAACGTATCGAGACCTGCACCCAGCACCACGACCTGACGAACACCGCACGCGATACAATCCGCCATCGTGTCCTCGGAAAACCGGCTTCGTGCAGCGATGAATAGACGCCAAGGTCGTAGAGAGCCGTTGGCAGCGATCTCGCCTAGGGTAGCGGCGGTCTCTTGGTCTAAGATCCTCGACGCAAACGAATCCTTGAAGATCGCTCCACCTTCCAGTTTTTGATGAATGGCACGAAAGGCAGCCGCTCCGCGAGCTGTCTGACTAGGTTGTCCATAGCGCATCACGATCCATTCCAAAGAATGCAGTGCACATAGCATCGTTGCGCCACAAACTAGCACACTCGAAAGGGAGCTGCCGACGTCTGCTCCGGGTCAAACAGCGAAGGACTCAGGTTGAGCAAATCTGGTCCGCTCAGGTGCAATTACCGGACTCCCGGCCGATGAGGGCGCAACTTCGCAGATGGGCCACGTTCGGACTCATGCACCGCAGCAAATTGCATTCGCTATTCGATCACAACATCGGCTTGCGCGAGCATCGCGGGCGGCACAGTAAGGCCAAGCGCCTTCGCGGTCTTTTGATTGATCACTAGCTCGAACTTGGTCGGGCGTTCGACCGGCAGGTCGCCAGCTTTCGCACCGTTGAAAATCTTGTCGATGAAAACGGCGGACCGGCGAAATTGATCTGGCAAGTCGATCCCGTAGCTCAGGAGCAATCCCGCCTCGGCGTACTCTCTCACCGCAGAGATTGCTGGCAACCGATTTCTGACGGCCATGCCCCCAATCAGGCCACGATGGTTGAACAGCACACCATCACTCAGCACGACGAGCCCCTGCGCGCGTTCTCTCGTCATCGTTGCGAACGCTTGTTCAAGTGCCTCCGGCCCGCGCGCCTCGGCTCGGACAACCGTCAAGCCCAGTGCCTCGGTGGCTTCCCGCACCGACGTCAGCCGGTCCTGATTCGGCGTAAAGTCCGGGTTCCACAGGATGCCCACACGCGAGAGTTTCGGCAGGGTATCCTTCAAAAATTCGAGCCGCTTGCCATTGATTTCGTCGCCAGGCTCAGAGCTGAAGCCGGTGACATTCCCGCCCGGTCGCGCCAGACTGGCAACAAATCCGGCACTGACCGGCTCGGCACTGTTGGTCATCACGATCGGGATCGTGGTGGTCGCCTTCATGGCTGCAACCGTGGTCACATTGTTTCCGGACACGATGACGTCCACGCCGAGCCCGACGAGGTTTGTGGCAAGCGCCGCCAGCCGTCCCATCTCGCCGTCGGCAAAGCGGTACTCGATCACGGCATTCTCGCCAATGCGGTAGCCCAGGCTCCGCAGGCCCTCCTCGAAGGCTCTAATGTTTTGAAGTGTCCGCTCCCGAGACGCGATAGCGAGGTAGCCTACTCGGTACACCCGCGCTGCCGGTTGCTTCGCACCTGCGGCCAACGGCCACGTCGCCGCCGTGCTGCCAAGAAGCGTGATGAATTCGCGCCGTCTCATGTCTGCTCCCAAGCTCAGGTGAAGGCATGGTAGCGGTTTAGTCGGGCACATCGATAGTCATGAAAGCCGCTGCCGCACTGCGCAGCTAATGTCGCAGTTGAGTCAACAGCGCCCTCGGTCCAGTGGCGGGCACGTCCGGGCTACCCCTATGACCAGACATCCCTGCCGAGCACAGGATTGGCAGAGAAGGGCCACAGGCGGACCAGTGCAACCGAACCAGTAGGCCCCATTTTCAGCCACCCTCCAGGTGGTCTCTCCCGACAAATCGTGGGTCGACGGTCGGGTTCGAGCCAATATGTTCGATCATACCGCGCGAAATCCCGATGTCCTTGAGGTCATGATCGTCGAATGCATACAAAGCGTTCCGCAATTTTCGACGCCGCCGCTCCTCCTGAAAAGTACGCCAGTATTGTTTGAAGAAGGCGCAGATCGGGTGGATGGCAAGATTCAGACGCACCGTTCCGCCTGTAACGTGGTTCGTGCTCATGAAATTTGCCTCCGGCTAAGCGGTCCCCGGAAGGAACGTGCCTGCGCCCGAACAGACCTGCTTTATCGGCGGCTTACATTTTGCTTACCGGCGGCTTAATGTTTTGCAGTCAGCCGTTGCAGCGCCTCCCGAACATCCCGCGGCATGGAGGAAGTGGCAGATTGCGCTATCACCTTGAAGACCACACCCTTGACACGGACCGGCGCGAGCTGCGTCGAGGCGCCGAGTTGATCGCTCTCGCACCACAGGTGTTCGACCTGCTTCACTACCTTATCCGCAACAAGGACCGCGTGGTCAGCAAAGACGACATCATCAGCGCAGTCTGGAACGGCCGCATTGTCTCGGATGCCGCATTGACGACCCGGCTCAATGCGGCCCGGACCGCCGTCGGCGACACCGGCGAAAGGCAGCACCTGATCAAGACACTGCCGCGCAAGGGCTTCCGCTTCGTCGGCAGGGTCGTCGAAGATCAGGGGCGTTCAGTTGCAGCGGCGCATGACAACAAGGAGACCTCCCCCGCCCCGGCACCTCGTCTTTCCATTGTTGTGATGCCGTTCGCAAACATAGGCGGCGACGCCGAACAAGACTATTTCGCCGACGGCGTAACGGAGAGCCTGACCACGGACCTGTCGCGCATCAGCGGTTCGTTCGTCATTGGCCGGCACACAGCGTTTACCTACAAGGGCAAGTCGATCGATCTCAGACAGGTCGGCCGCGAACTGAACGTTCGCTATATACTGGAAGGCTCGGTTCAGCGGGCCGGTAGCCGGTTTCGCTTCAGTGTACAGCTGATCAGCGCCGAAACGGGCAACCATCTTTGGGCAGAGCGATTCGACAAGCCTGTCGCCGACCTTTTCGACATGCAGGACGAAATTGTGTCACGGCTGGCCAACGCGCTGAATGCCGAGCTGATTGCAGCTGAGGCGCGGCGAGCCGAGAGCTCCGCAAACCCGGACGCGATGGACCTGTATTTCCGGGGCAGAGCTATTTCCAACATGGGGCAGACCCCCGAGCAACTGACGCGAGCACAGGGCTTTTTCGAACGTGCCTTGGCACTTGATCCAGCCTGTATGGAGGCGCTGGTCGGCAAAGCTGAGGTTGATGCGACTATTCTGGCTGCCTTTCTGACCGACGACGCGGCCCCTCGCCTTGCAGCGGCAGAGACGACACTGAGCAAGGCCTTGTCGCTGGCGCCGCAGAATGCCATGGCGCACCTTTTCCTCGGCCTCGTCCAGATCACCACAAATCGCGCCGCTCAAGGTATTGCGTCATGCGAGCGAGCGTTGGCGCTGGACCGCAATTTGGCCGAGGCCCACGCCTGGATCGGTCTGGCAAAAATCTACATCGGTCGAGCCAAGGAAACCGAGATCCACATCCTTGAGGCGCTCCGGCTGTCTCCTCGCGACATAAGAGCCTTCCGTTGGCTGATGGTCATTGGCTTCGCCAAGTTGAACCTTGATGCCGCCGGGGAAGCGGTGGTTTGGTTACGGCGCAGCATTGAGGCCAATCGCAACAATCCCCTTGCGCAGGTTTGGCTCGCCGACGCGTTGATGCGGCTTGGCGAGCTGGATGAGGCAAAGGCCGCTGCGCGAGCGGCTCTTGTCCTTGATCCGACCTTCACCATCCGCCGCTTGCGCGCCAGAGCACCGAGCAACAATCCGACCTTCCTTGCCGGACGCGACCGAATTTACGAGGGTCTGCGCTTGGCCGGGGTGCCGGAGGGTTGACGTCCGCTTGGGGTCAAAGTGCGAAGAACTCAACATGGGCAGATCTGGTCCGTGATGCTTCCGCAAGCAGACTTCATGAAGGGTGGCTGTCACGTCGCCGACGGGCCACCAACGGACTTTTGCGCCGCGACAAAGGTGGCTTCTATTCGATCACCTCGTCGGCCTGCGCCAGCAGCGCTGGCGGCACCGTGATGCCAAGCTGCTTCGCCGTCTTCAGGTTCAAGATGAGTGTGAACTTGTCGGCCTGCTCGATGGGCAGATCGCCGGGCTTCGCTCCCCTCAGGATTTTGGCGACTTGGCCGCCAGCCCGGCGAGCCTGCTCATCGAGGTCGGTATAGTATGACATCAACAGCCCGCCCCGCGTCCAGAAAGGGGTGGGGCCGAAAGCCGGTTTACCGGTCTTTGCAAGAGAGGCCACGATTTGGGGAATGCGGACCGCTAATCTCGGATCAAGGGACATGAAGAACGCGCTGACGTCGTCGCGTTGCCCTGACGCAATTGCGCTCTCGACGTCAGCGATCGTCGGCACCTCATACATGGAGACCGCGAAGCCCAATTGCTGGGCTGCCTTTTGCACCGCAGCCCGCTCAACGGGAAAATTAACGGCAGTGTCCATAAGACCAATGAACCCGAGCCGCGTCAGGTTTGGCACCAGTTCCTTGAACAATTGAAATTGCTTGCTCATCAGGCTTTCAAGCCCACCACTGGCGTTCTGGACGTTGCCAGTCAGCATGCCGCCCGGCCTCGCATAGCTCTCCACCCAGCCTTGCGTAACGGGATCGACTGCAACGCCCGTGAAGACCACCGGAGCGTTTGGTACTAGCCTGTGGATTGTACCGCCGAAGGTGACATAGACGCGGGGCTTCAGGCCATCCAGCCCCTTGACGATTTCCGGCAGTCGCGAGAAGTCGCCATCGGCGAAGCGCACCGTCATGACATAGTCTTTGCCTTCGATGAGGCCGGATTGCTTGAGACCCTCGCGGAGCGAGGCGCTCCTTGTGATTGCAAGTTGCTCGGTCGACAGGCCTATAGCCGCGACAAGCGGCAGGTTTGCAGCCTGCTGTGCCCGCGCCGCGAGCGGCCACGCCGCTGCCGCGCCGCCCAAAACACCGAGAAAATCCCGCCGCTTCATTGTCCCCGCCCCGATGCGCTCGTCCGAGCGTAGGCAATTATCGACTCTGGTCCAAGCTGTCTGATGTCCGAAGTGGGTCATTCGTGACCGGCTCGAGCCTGGCGTTAAGCCGGACTACGCCTGATGCGGCCGCGGATGGACTGGACCCGGATTGCGCTTCGCTCCATCCGGGCTACGGCTCATCGTTACTTACTGTCATGCCCAGGCTTCGTGGGCGATGACAACGAGACAATTTTTTTTGTCCAGTGCCCCCGGTTCATGCGATTGCATTCTTCTTCGGGGCCCCCATGTCAGGAGGCCAGGATTTTGTCTGGCATTCCACAACACGAAAAGAGCATCACATGTCCTTCTATGACGCCGTCGTCCCCGGCTATTTGCAAATGCTGAACAGCCTCACCGGCCTGCTCACCAAGGCCGAAGCGCATTGCGCGGCCCGGAAGATCGACCCCTCGGTGCTGCTGGGATCGCGCCTGTTCCCGGACATGCTGCCGCTGTCGAGGCAGATCCAGCTCGTGAGCGATTTTGCCGCCAAGGGCTGCGCGCGACTGACGCATAGCGAGGTGCCGTCGACGCCCGACACCGAGACGAGTTTTGCGGAATTGAAGCAGCGACTCGCCAAGACCATCGACTATGTGAAGTCGTACAAGCCCGAGCAGTTCGACGGCGCCGACACCAGGGACGTCACCTTCCCGGCCGGTCCCGACCGGACCATGACGGTGACGGGCCAGCAATTCTTCTCCTCGGTCTCGCTGCCCAATTTCTATTTCCATGCCGCGACCGCGCACGGCATCTTGCGGCACAACGGCGTCGAGATCGGCAAGCGCGATTTCCTCGGCGTGAGCTGAAGGCCGGAAGCAGTGCGTCATGGCCGGGCTTGTCCCGCCCATCCACGACCTTTCCCGCAGCGCCAAGAA
>NZ_PPPT01000039.1 GCF_006483445.1 Bradyrhizobium guangdongense
CCGGCCATGACGATGTGGATACGTTCGTGCTCCACCTGTCACAGGGCCATATGCGATAGCCCTGCCCGCAAGCGGGAGAGGTGAAGCGCCCCAGCCGCCCGACTGATTCAATCGAATGCCATCATGCAGGAGCCGACGTCTTACTCAGCCGCTTCGGCCGACGCATCCTCAGCCGCGCCCGCACGGCTGGCCAAAATCCCCAGCGCAAGACCACCGATTGCCAGGATCGGCACCAGCCGCTTGACGCCGATGGCACGCACGATTTGCAGGCCGGTTGCGATCAGCATGGGATCGGCCAGCATGCTCTGCCCCGCGGCCTTGGCGGCCCGCGCCGCGCGGTTCTCGACGTCCTTCTTGTAGGCGAAGTAGCTGATGGCGGCGACCAGCGTCAGCAGGAAGAAGACGCCGGCGCCGGCGAGGCATGCCTCCACCGGTCCGTAAGCCCTTAGCACGGCCATGAAGGCCGCTGCACACAGGAACGAGGTCGTGACGAACAACGCGATGGCTGCGGCGAGCGCCAGCGATGTCAGCCGCATGGTCGAACCGGTCGATGTGCGAATGCCGTCCATGATGCGCTGAAACATTGCGGTCTCTTATCTCCCTCAGGCAAAAGCGGCGGCGCGGAGCGCCGCCGTCGTCGAGTCGCTAGCGGCGCCAGGCCATGCCGATCAGCAGGCCGATGCCGAGCGCGATACCGACGGTCGCAAGCGGCCGCTGCGTGATCGCGTCTTCCAGCGTCTCCTCGAGCGAGGAGGCCGCATCCTGCGCCGCGCCCATCATGGCGCTGCCGCGCTCCGACATGTCGTCGAGCGCGGAATCCATGTTCTCGCGCGCCTGCTTGTAGCCGCGGCGGGCCTGCTTGCTGGTCGAATTCGCAAAGGTGTTGAGTGCGTCGGTGATCTGGTCGGTGAGGGCGGCGATATCGCTTTTCACGGCTGCTACATCCTTCTCGAGGCGGTCTCTGGTGGTCTTGTCGGTCCAGTCCTTTAGTCCGGTGTCGCCACTGGTCATTGACATCAAAAGCTCCGAAATGCTGGCGGTGAGCTCATCGGAAAACGTTTCGCTATCGGGGAAGTTCCTTGCGCGAAAACGGCTTCAATCGCCCGGTAACTGCGGCGCATCCGACGGCAGCAGATGCTCCTTCAGGATCAATCCGACGATCAGCAGCGGCGACGACAGGAACGCCCCCATCGGTCCCCACATCCAGGTCCAGAAGGCGAGCGCAATGAAGACTGCGAGCGCGTTCAACTCCAGCCGCCGTCCGATGATCGTCGGCGTGATGAAATGTCCCTCTATGAAGGTGAGGCTGCCGAAAGCGACTGCAGCCATCAATCCGCCGCCGATGGTCGGAAATGCAATGAGGCCGACCACGACGAGCACGATAAACATCGCCACCGGGCCGATGATCGGGATGAAATTGATGGTTGCTGCGAGCGCGCCGAGGCCGGCGGGATTGGGCATGCCGGTCAACGCACAAATGATGCCCGTGGCAATGCCGACGCCGACATTGATGATGGTGACGGTCAAAAGATAATTGCCGAGGTGGACTTCGATCTCGTTGAGGATCCGCAGCGTGCGCAGTCGCGCGTCGCGATCGCCAAAGTTCATGATCATGGCCCGGCGTAGATCGCGCCAGCTCGCGATGAAAAGGATCAGGGTCACGAAGAACAGGAGGAATTCGGTGAAGGTCGGCGACAGGAATTCAAGCGTCGGCTGCACCCATTCGAATTTGGGCATCTGAAGGCCCGGTAGGCCCTCGGAGCCGCCCAGCATGGTTTGCAGCTCCTGCCACAGTGCCAGCGGCCGATCGAAAATGTGCAGCTTGTCCTTGAGCTGTGCCGCGAGTTCCGGCAAGCGCGAGCTCCAGTCCATCACGGGCGCCGCGATCAGGCCGACGACGAAGACGACCACGGCGGTGACCGCGACCACGATCAGCACGGCGCCGACCGACCGCGGCACCTTCCGCTCCTCCAGGAAGGTCGCGGCCGGCGACAACATGGTCCCGGTCACGAATGCCATCACAACCGGAAGGAAGAAGGGCCGGCCGACATAGAGCACGGCGACGATGCAGATGAGGAGCAGGCCGGCCAGCGCAAAGGCGACGAACTCGGTGCGCCGGATCACCGGCGGCAATTCGATTTTGCTGTCGGGAAGGGGCGTGCCCTCGTCTTTGCCGGATATCAGACGTTCACTGGGAAGGACGCGCACAATGGTTCTCCCGCACGGAGCTACTTGCTCGCGCGCCCACATGCAGTGAACGCCGACCATCTTGTCCGGTTCCATCGCGGAGTCGTGAAGCTGCGTTCGCTTGACTGTGTCGTCACAGCCGCGTGCACAGCCGGAACTTGAGTCGATGCCTCTGCGTTGTCTGGGCCAGCGCATCACCCTGATGCACTCTGATTCAAACGGGGCAGCACATGACCGAGTTTTCTGCATCCCTCCGCCGGCATTCGCCGCGCGCGCTCACCACGCTTGCATTCGCGACAGTCTTGCTGACGGTACCGTTCAGTGCCGCAAGCGCGCAGACGTTGCTCTACGCACCGATGCAGCAGCAGGCGTTTCCGTCGGGCTACACGAACCAGGGTTACGCGAACCAGGGCTATGCCACGCAGGATGATGCAACGCAGCCGCAAGCTTCCAACGAGGACGCCGCTCTGCCGGAGCGACTGCGCCGCACCATCGTCAGCTTCCCTTCGAACGAGGCGCCCGGCACTGTTATCATCGATACCGCCAACACCTCGCTCTATTACGTGCTCGGCCAGGGTCGCGCGATCCGCTACGGCGTCGGCGTCGGCCGCGAGGGCTTTACCTGGGCGGGCGTGCAGACGGTCAGCCGCAAGGCCGAATGGCCGGATTGGCATCCGCCGGCAGAGATGATCGCGCGCCAGCCCTATCTGCCGCGCTTCGTCGCCGGCGGCCCCGGCAATCCGCTCGGCGCACGCGCAATGTATCTCGGCTCAAGCGAGTACCGCATCCACGGCACCAACGATCCCTCCACGATCGGCAAGTTCGTCTCCTCCGGCTGTATCCGCCTGACCAATGAGGACGTCACCGACCTGTTCAACCGTGTCAATGTCGGCACCAAGGTCGTCGTGCTGCCGAAGAACGCGCCGCTGATGGCGCGGGGCGGCGACCCCGTGCGCAAGCGTCCGGCCACGACGACGCTGCCGTCGGGCCGCCAGGCGCTGAACATCTCGACGTCGTCAGTGAATTGAGCGAGGGGGCATGCTGAAGCGATCGATCGGTGGACTGACGGGCGGCGTCGCGGCGGTTTTGTTCGCGGCGTCGCTGAGCGTGACCTTGGTGTCCTCGGCGCATGCCGAGGACTTCTTCTCCGCGCTGTTCGGCGGGTTCGGACGGCGGCCGCCACCGCAGATTCGGGTGCCGTTTCCGGACGACGACATGCCACGCAGCGAGGCACCCCGTGTGCGTTATGGCGGCGGCCAGGCTTATTGCGTGCGCAGTTGCGACGGCCGCTATTTCCCGGCGCAAGGCGCCGACAGCGAAAGCAAGGCGCAGTCCTGCAAGAGTTTTTGTCCGTCGAGCGAGACCTCGCTGGTTTATGGCAGCAATATCGAGGACGCCGCGACCGCGGCCGGAAAGTCCTATTCCGACTTGCCGAACGCCTTCCGCTACCGCAACGAACTCGTGGCGGGCTGCACTTGCAACGGCAAGGATCCCGTCGGCCTGGCGCAGGTCAAGGTCGAGGACGATCCGACCTTGCGCAAGGGCGACATCGTCGCCAGCGCCGATGGCCTCGTGATGGCCAACCGCAGCGACAGGCGCGGTGCCGCGCTGAACTTCTCGCCATTGCCTGAATCAGTGAAAGCCCGCTTCCGCCAGGTGCCCGTGGTGGCGAAGGAGTAGGGGTGGCGAAGGAGTAGGGCAGGCGAAGGAGTAGGGCAGGCGCGTTAAATTGTCGTCCCCGTGCACGATTGCGCATGAATCGACACGTATTGGGGCGAAATTTCATCCCCAGCAAGGCCCGAACCCACACCTTGCGATTGTTGCAATATAAACCTGATTTGCCCGACGGGTCAAGCACAATTTCGTAAAATCCGCAGTCGTCCCTCGCCGCCGGTTTCTACTGTGCATGGGGTTGTTTTCGACCGTATTTCCGGAACCCGCCTACGCCGCCCTGATCTTCCCCAAAAAGTCCGAGACCTGATGTCCGAGCTGGCGGCTTTGCGTCTCCAGCACCTCCGAGGCGTGCTTGACGTTGTCGGAGGCGGCGGCCGCGGCGTCGGCGTCGGCCCTCACGCCCGTGATGTTCTCGGACACGTTCCTGGTGCCCTGCGCCGCATATTGCGTGCTGCGCGTGATTTCCTGCGTCGCCGCACCCTGCTCCTGCACGGCGGCGGCGATCGCGGTTGCGACCTCGTTGACCTCGCCGATGATGCCGCCGATCGCCTGGATCGCATTGATGGCCTCGCCCGCGACCTTCTGGATGTCGGCGATCTGCTCGGAGATCTCGTCGGTCGCCTTCGCCGTCTGGGTCGCCAGCGATTTGACCTCGGAGGCGACCACCGCAAAGCCGCGGCCGGCCTCGCCGGCGCGCGCTGCCTCGATGGTGGCGTTGAGCGCGAGCAGGTTGGTTTGAGCTGCGATGGTGTTGATGAGGCCAACGACCTCGCCGATCCGGCTCGCCGATTTCGCAAGGCCCTGCACGGTGCCGTCGGTATCGCGGGCCTGGCTGACGGCGCGGCTCGCGATCCCCGCGGCATGCGCAGCCTGCTGGCTGATATCGTTGATCGAGGCGCTCAACTCCTCGGCTGCGGACGCGACGCTGTCCACGCTCATCGAGGCATCATTGGAGGCCTTGCCCGCGACCTGGACGCGGTCGTTGGTCTGGCGCGACACGGCGGAGAGATCGCCGGAGGTCTTGCGCATCTCGCCGGACGCTTCGGAGAGCTCGTCGAGCGTCTTGCGCACCGCGCCCTCGAACTCGCCGACATAGCCCTCGATGGCACGCTGGCGCGCGGCGGAGCCGGCATTGCGCTCGCGCTCCTGGGCCTCGATCGCGAGCTTTTCGCTTGCCTGCTGCTTGAAGGTTTCGAGCGCGCCCGCGAGCGCGCCGATCTCGTCCTTGCGATCGAGATAGAAGCTGTCGACCGAGAGATCGCCCCCGGCGACCTTCAGCATGGCGTCGCGCATGTTGTGCAGCGGACGGATCACCCTGCGCGTCACCGCGATCATGGCCCCAACCGTCAGCAGGACCGCGAAGGTGAGCATCGCGATCTGCACTGCCAGCGCGCGGCTGGCGGAGGCATATTGCTCGGCGGCGTAGTCGCGGGCCTCATCCAGCGCGCGCTCGGCGACCGCGACCGCGGTGCCCATCCGCTGCGCCGTCTCCGGCGTCCACTGGTCGGCGGTCATGTCGGTCTTCGAGCCGACCATGATCTGGTCGATAAGCCTGTCGCGGAGCGCCAGATAGTCCGGGTTGAAATAGGCCGACTGTGCGGTGCTCATTGCCTTGGCGAGCTGCGGCGAGAGCTGCATGCCGAGGGTGGAGGATTCCAGCCCGCTCCAGGCGTTCTCGATCGCGCCCACGGTCTTGGTGTAGGTCTGCTGCGCCTCCATCGGCAGGCTGCCGGTGGCGACGAGGCCGGTCGCGACCAGGTCGGAGGCTTCGCCCGCGGTATTGCGCAGGAGCCAGGCCGCCTGCCTGATCGACAGGAGCTGGTCGATCAGGGGATCGGTGTGATTGACGGAGGCCGTGAGGTTCGCGGTGATCTTCTCCAGCGTCGCCATGAGCGCGCCGGTGAGATCGGTGTAGTCCTTCGCGAGCGCAGCCCGGCGCGCCTTCTTCGGCTTGCGCATCTCGTCCCAGGCTTCCGTCTGCAGCGTCGCAAGCTTGTCGACCTGCTGGTTCAAGGTGCCGACCAGTGCGGCCTGCTCGGCGAACGGGATCAACGGCAGCAGCTTGGCCGTGGAGCGGATCGCAGGCATCTCGGCGCCCTGGATGCCGCGCAGGAATTTGTCGATTTCGGGCGAGACCGCGGCCTCGGCGTTGAGCATGCGCGGCGTCGACGAGCGGTCGGTGCGCAGATTGTGCATCGCCTTGAAGGCATTGGTGGAGGCCTCAGCCACCGCCGAGATGTGGCCGGTCGAGCGCAGCCGCTCCCAGGACTGCCAGGCCGTCGTCACCAGCAGCGCCACCACGCAAATTGCCAGCAGAGCAATGACGGATTGAAGCAGCGTCGAAACCGTCAGACGTTTCAGCATGATGGAAATACCCCGAACCCCGGGGCATTGTTCGCAAAAAGGAATAAACAGAGTTGTAACGTTTGGAGGGTGCGCGGCTGGGGAGAGGTTAAGGGAGTGTTACCGCGCCGTCATTGCGAGCGCAGCGAAGCAATCCAGTCTGTCACCAGGGAGGGACTCTGGATTGCTTCGCTGCGCTCGCAATGACGAGTTCGTCGAGGCGCGGCCGTCTACGCCGCCCTGATCTTGCCCAGGAAGTCCGAGACCTGGTGCCCGAGCTGCTTGCTCTGGCTCTCCAAAATCTCGGAGGCGTGCTTGACGTTGTCGGCCGCACCGGCCGCGGTGTCGGCATCGTTTTTGACGCCGGCGATGTTGTCCGAGACGTTCTTGGTGCCTTGCGCGGCATATTGCGTGCTGCGCGTGATCTCCTGGGTCGCCGCACCCTGTTCCTGCACGGCCGCGGCGATCGCGGTTGCGACCTCGTTGACCTCGCCGATGATGCCGCCGATCGCCTGGATGGCATTGATGGCATCGCCCGCGACCTTCTGGATGTCGGCGATCTGCTCGGAGATTTCTTCCGTCGCCTTCGCGGTCTGGCTTGCAAGCGATTTCACTTCCGAAGCCACCACCGCAAAGCCGCGGCCGGCTTCACCGGCGCGCGCCGCCTCGATCGTGGCGTTGAGCGCGAGCAGATTGGTCTGTGCGGCAATGGTGTTGATGAGGCCGACGACCTCGCCGATGCGGCCGGCCGATTTTGCCAGCCCCTGCACCGTGCCATCGGTGTCGCGAGCCTGGCTCACGGCGCGGCTGGCGATGCCGGCGGCATGTGCGGCCTGCTGGCTGATGTCGTTGATGGACGCGCTCAACTCCTCGGCGGCCGCGGCCACGCTGTCGACGCTCATGGAGGCGTCGTTGGAGGCTTTGCCCGCGACCTGCACGCGCTCATTGGTCTGGCGCGACACCGCGGAGAGATCGCCGGAGGTCTTGCGCATCTCGCCCGAGGCGTCGGAGAGCTCGCCCAGGGTCTTGCGCACTACGCCTTCGAACTCGCCGACATAGCTTTCGATCGCCTTCTGGCGCGCTACCGCGCCGGCGTTGCGCTCGCGCTCATGCGCCTCGATCTTGAGCTTGTCGGTGGCCTGCTGCTTGAACGTCTCCAGTGCACTGGCGAGTGCGCCGATCTCG
Organism: Bradyrhizobium guangdongense; assembly: GCF_006483445.1. GTDB lineage: Bacteria > Pseudomonadota > Alphaproteobacteria > Rhizobiales > Xanthobacteraceae > Bradyrhizobium > Bradyrhizobium guangdongense_A. Next base: position 7,390 of record NZ_PPPT01000039.1, read on the forward strand.
TCCTTGCGGTCGAGATAGCCGCTGTCGACGGAGAGGTCGCCGCCGGCGACCTTCAGCATCGCATCCTGGATATTGTGCAGCGGCCTGATGACACGGCCGGTCACCAGCATGATGGCGCCGACCGTGAGGCCGATGGCCAGCACAAGCAACGTGAGCTGCACGATCAGTGCCCGCAGCGCCGCTGCGTGCTGCTCGAGCGTATGGGATTTGGCGGCTTCGAGCGCACCCTCGGCCACGGCAACGGCGGTGGACAGGCGGCCCACCGTGACCGGTGTCCATTGGTTCGCGGTCATTTCCGCCTTCTCGCCATTGGCGAGCGTGGTGGCGAGCCGATCGCGCAGGGCCAGATATTGCGGGTCGAAATAGCCGGTCTTGGCCGCGGCCAGGGCCGAGGACAGGGCCGGTGGCAGTTGCATGCCGGACGTGGACAATTCCAGCGCCTTCCACAGCGCATTGGTACCGCCGACATACTGCGTATAGGCGAGGCGGGCCTCCGGCGCGATCTTACCTGCATTGAGGCCGGTCGAGACGATCAGCGAGGCCTCGCCCGCCGTGTTGCGCAGCAGCCAGGCGTTCTGCTTGATCGAGAGCAACTGGTCGATCGTCGCGTCCTGGTGGTTGATGGTCGCGGACAGGACGTTGGAGAGCTTGTCCAGCGTATCCAGGAGACCTTGCGTCGTCTCCATATACTCCTTCGGCAGGCTCGCGCGTCGCTGATCCTTGGATTTGGCGACCTCCTCCCAGAATTGCTTCTGCTGCTCGGTCAGGAGCTTGTGGAGGCGCGCGAGCTCGGGCACCAGCGTGCCGGCCTGAGGAAACTCGATGTTCGGCAGCACGTCGAGGGCGTGCGCCATTGCCGGCATTTCGGCGTTGCGGATCCCGCGCAGATATTTCTCGATCTCCCCGTCCATCGGCTCGGTCGCATTCAGCAGCCGGTTGGTGGTCGAGCGATCCGTGCGCAGATTGTGCATCGCTTTGAACAGGTCGGCGGAGGCGTCCGCGATCAGCGAGATGCGATCGGCGGTCCGCAGCCGCTGCCAGGACTCGAAGGCGGTGAGCGACAGCGCAATCACCACGCAGACCGAGGTGATCGCAATCACGGCCTTCAGCAGCGCGGACACGGTCAGGCGATTCAGCATCAAAGCCCCCAATTCCAAGTTCGACGTTCGAAAAAACGCGCCCCGGCGAATGCGAAACAGGGAAGGGCGCTTCTTCAAGGCAATCACGTGCAGCCTGCGAGCTGGCAGGCGGTAAATGCATCTGGAAGGAAAAGGGTAAAATTTTAGGCTGTGGTCTTCGCCGTAGAAGTACGTATTTCCGAGAAGTTGTAACGGGTTGCATGAGTGGGAACCGAAACACCCACCCGGCGTTAGTCTACCGTTAACAAATGCCTGAAGGGGGCCCTCCCGATGCTGGTCGGCGTACTCGTCACCTTTCTCGTCGTCATCCTGGTTCTTTACCTCATCAACATGCTGCCCATGGACGGCCGCGCCAAGCAGATCGCGCGCGTCATCGTCATCATCATCGGCATCGTGTCGCTGCTGAAATATCTGGCGGTGTTCTGACGAAGGGCCGTAGCCCGGATGGAGCGTAGCGCAATCCGGGAATCTGTCCGAGCGGCACCGATCCCGGATTTCGCTTCGCTCCATCCGGGCTACAAGTTGTCGCAACAAAAAAGCCCCGGCATTGAGCCGGGGCTTTTGAAGTCGCGACGGTCGCTTGCGATCAACCCGCCGCCTTCGCCTCGCGGCGGCGGGCGGTGAGGATGTATTCGGTGTAGCCATTCGGCTGCGTGCGGCCCTTGAAGACGAGGTCGCAAGCGGCCTTGAAGGCGACGCCGTCGAAGGCGGGCGCCATCGGCTTGTAGAGGCCGTCGCCGGCGTTCTGCTTGTCGACGACGACGGCCATGCGCTTGAGCGACTCCGTCACCTGGGCTTCGGTGATGACGCCCTGGTGCAGCCAGTTCGCCAGATGCTGGCTGGAGATGCGCAAGGTGGCGCGGTCCTCCATCAGTCCGACATCGTGGATGTCGGGCACCTTGGAGCAGCCCACGCCCTGGTCGATCCAGCGCACGACGTAGCCCAGAATGCCCTGGCAGTTGTTGTCGATCTCCTGCTTGACGTCGTCGGGCGCCCAGTTCGACTTCGACACCGGAATGGTGAGGATGTCTTCGAGCTTTGCGCGCGGACCGCCCTTGGTGAGCTCCTGCTGGCGCGCAATGACATTGACCTGGTGATAGTGCAGGGCGTGCAGCGTCGCCGCCGTGGGCGACGGCACCCAGGCGGTGGTGGCGCCGGCCTGCGGATGGGCGAGCTTCTGTTGAAGCATATCCGCCATCTTGTCGGGCGCCGCCCACATGCCCTTGCCGATCTGGGCATGGCCGGGCAGGCCGTCGATCAGGCCCATATCGACGTTCCAGTCCTCATAGGACTTGATCCAGGGCTGCGCCTTCATCTCGTTCTTGCGGATCATCGGACCCGCTTCCATCGAGGTGTGGATCTCGTCGCCGGTGCGGTCGAGGAAGCCGGTGTTGATGAACATGATGCGCTTGGAGGCGCGCTGGATGCAGGCCTTGAGGTTGACGGTGGTACGCCGTTCCTCGTCCATGATGCCGACCTTCAGCGTGTTCTCCGGCAATCCCAGCATCTTCTCGACGCGACCGAAGATCTCGCAGGTGAACGACACTTCGTCCGGACCATGCATCTTCGGCTTGACGATATAGGCAGATCCGGTGCGGCTGTTCTTGGTCTTGGAGTTGCCCTTGAGGTCGTGGATCGCGAGCAGGCCGGAAACCGCAGCGTCGAGCAGGCCTTCCGGAATCTCCTCGCCCTTGTCGTCGAGCACGGCGTCGGTGAACATGTGATGGCCGACATTGCGCATCAAGAGCAGGCTGCGGCCGTGCAGCTTCAGCTCGCCGCCGGCAGGTGTCTTGTAAACGCGGTCGGCATTGAGCGCGCGGGTCAGCGTCTTGCCGCCTTTCTCGAAATCGGCCGACAGCGTGCCGTTCATCAAGCCGAGCGTGTTGCGATAGACCAGCACCTTGTCCTCGGCGTCCACGGCGGCGACCGAGTCTTCCATGTCGAGGATGGTCGACACGGCAGATTCCATGATCATGTCGGCGACGCCGGCCGGATCGTCCTTGCCGATCGTGCTGCTGCGGTCGATCTTCACCTCGACATGCAGGCCGTTGTTGACCAGCAGCACCGCGCTCGGCGCGGCCGCATCGCCCTGGAAGCCGGCGAACTGCGAGGCATTCTTCAGCGCCGTGGCATTGCCGCTCTTCAGCTTCACCGCGAGTTGGCCCGCGACCACGCTATAGGCGGTGACATCGGTGTGGCTGCCGGTCGCGAGCGGGGCGGCGGCATCGAGGAAGGCTTTGGCCTTGGCGATCACCTTGTCGCCACGCGCCTTGTTGTAACCCTTGCCGCTCTCGGACGGATCGTGCGGGATCGCGTCGGTGCCGTAGAAGGCGTCATAAAGCGAACCCCAGCGCGCATTCGCGGCGTTCAGCGCGTAACGGGCGTTGGTCAGGGGCACGACGAGCTGCGGGCCGCAGATCTTGCCGATCTCCTCGTCCACATTGGCGGTCTCGACCTTCTGCGTCGCGGGCTCGGGGACGAGATAGCCGATCTCTTTCAGGAACGCGGTATAGGCATTGAGGTCGAACGCCTTGCCCTTGTTGGCGCGGTGCCAGTCGTCGATCTTGGCCTGCAGCGTGTCGCGCAAGGCGAGCAGCTCGCGGTTCTTCGGCCCGAGATCGCGGACGATCGCGGCGAGCCCGGCCCAGAACGCATCGGGGGCTACGCCCGTCTTCGGGGCGGCTTCCTTGGCGATGAAATCGAACAGAACGGGGGCGATCTTCAGTCCGTGGGCGTCGACGCGTTTCATGATGGGCTTTCTTGTTGAAATTGGCTGTTTTTGGCTGCCTTTGACCCGACGGCAGCAAATGCGCCCCTATAGGGCGGCTTTCACGGCCCTTTTAGCCTCAAAATCGGGGCCGTGAGAAGGCCCTAGAGGTCCCGTTGTTTGGGCACACCTCCAGCCTTTTGGAGGAGGGTTTTTGTGGGGGCAGGTACCACTGTCGTCCTGGCGAAGGCCAGGACCCATTACCCCAGGGAGCAGTTTGGCGAAGACTCGGCGTTCGGGACTGCTACCGCGCTCAACCGATAAATCACGCGGTATGGGTCCTGGCTTTCGCCAGGACGACACCGGAGATGCGGCGGCAGATCAGTCCGTCAAATGTTCGCGGCGAGATCGGCCAGTTCGTCGAACAGCACGCCTGATGCCTTCAGCATCTGCTCGATCTCATCGGCGGCCTCAGCGATCGATCGCTTCGACGTGTCGATGCTCAGTTCGGCCGCCTCCGGGCTCTCGTAGTCGTTGAGAATGCCGGTGAAGGAGGTGAGCGTGCCGGCGCGCGCCTTGGCGTAGTGGCCCTTGGGGTCGCGGCTTTCGCAGACTTCCGCAGGTGTCGCGACGTAGATCTCGCGGAACGCGGTGTCGGCGATGCGGCGCGCGGTGGCGCGGTCCTCGCGCGCGGGCGAGACGGCTGCGACGATCGCGATGTGCCCGTTGCGCGCCAGATGCGTGGCGACCTCGGCGAGGCGACGGATGTTCTCGCTGCGATCCTGTGCGGAGAAGCCGAGATCGCTGTTCAGGCCTGCGCGCAGCGTGTCGCCGTCGAGCAGGATCGGTGAGCCGCCCTGCGTGAACAGCCGTCGCTCCAGCGCCTTCGCCAGCGTCGACTTGCCCGACGCGGGCAGGCCGGTGAGCCAGACCACCGCGCCGTTATGGCGGTAGCGCGCGGAGCGCTCGTCCGGACGCAGCGCGGATTCAACCGGCACGATGTCGACGGGAACGGCGCGCTGACCGGCATCGACCGACAGCACCAGGCCGCCGCCGGCGATGCGCCCGGACACCTCGATCACGAGACGGCCGGTGCGCGGATTCTCCGTATAGGGATCGGTCGCAATCGGATTCGAAAGAGAGATGTCGATCTCGCCGACATGGTTGCGCCCGATCGCCTTGTTCTCGCGGCTTTCGAGCTCGCCGGGATCAACCGCCTTCTCGATCGCAACGACGGTGGCGCGGCTTTCCTTTGGGCCGCAGCGCACCAGGAGTTGATCGCCCTTGGCGAGCGGCTTGTCGTGCAGCCAGAAAATGCGCGCGCGCAGACGGCGCGTTTCGCGGGGGCTCGTGCCCGCATGCGCGATGATGTCGCCGCGCTCGATGAAGAGCTCGCGGTCGAGCGTGATGCCGACCGAACGGCCCGCGCCCTGGCGTCCCGCAACCGGCGTCACCGGCCAGCTCTCGACCGACTTGATCTTTGCGATCTTGCCCGCCGGCATGATCACGATCTCTTCGCCGGCAGCCAGGCTGCCGGACTCGATGCGACCTGCCACGATGCGGCGGTCGTCGAACTTGTAAATCGCCTGCACGGGTAAGCGCAGGGCGAGCGCCTCGAGCGGGCGCGCCGGCTCAAGCCGGTCGAGCGCCTCGACCACGGTCGGGCCCTTGTACCAGCCGATGCGATCGGTCCGCGCGGCGACGCCGTCGCCGTCACGCGCCGAAATCGGGATCACCGCCGTCGGCGTGACGCCGAGGCCTTGAAGGTGCGCGGTGATCTCGTCGCTGATCTCCTTGAATCGATCGGCGCTGAAATCGACGCGGTCCATCTTGTTGACGACGATGGCAACCTGCTTCACGCCGAGCAGATGCAAGAGATAGCCGTGCCGGCGGGTCTGGTCGCGCACGCCTTCGAGGGCGTCGATGATCAGCACCGCGCCGTCGGCCTGCGAGGCGCCCGTGATCATGTTGCGCAAGAATTCGGCGTGGCCGGGCGCGTCGATCAGCACGATGTCGCGCGAATTGGTGCGGAAGCGGATCTGGGTGGTGTCGATGGTGATGCCCTGGTCGCGCTCGGTCTGCAGCGCATCGAGCAGGAACGACCATTCGAAGGGCATGCCGCGCCGTGCACTGACGGCCTTGAGCATCTCGAGCTTGCCCTCGGGCAGGCTACCGGTCTCATGCAGGAGGCGGCCGACCAGCGTCGACTTGCCGTGGTCGACATGGCCGACGATGACGATGCGGACTTGCGGCCGCGTGGTGCCGTTCGGAGTGGCCGGCGAAGGGGAAGTGACGATCATGTTCATACGACGCTCGCGTCCTGATCAGAGATAGCCGGCGACGCGCAGCCGCTCGAAGGCATCTTCGGTCTCGTGGTCGAGCGCGCGGCCCGCGCGCTCCGGTACCTTGGTCTGCTCCAGCTCGACCAGGATCTCGTCGATGTTGGACGCCGTCGACGCGACCGGATTGGTGATGTCCTGATCGCCCAGCGAGCGGTAGCGCTTGCCGTTCTGCGACAGATAGAGCGGAATGATCGGGATGTTCTCGCGCTTGGTGTAGGCCCAGATGTCGGCCTCGGTCCAATGCAGGATCGGGTGGATGCGCAAGTGCGCGCCCTGCGGCGGCGAGGCGTTGAAGTGATCCCAGAATTCCGGTGGCTGGTCGCGGACGTCCCAATTGCCTTCCAGGCCGCGCGGTGAGAACACGCGCTCCTTGGCGCGGGTCGCTTCCTCGTCGCGGCGGATGCCGGCGATCAAGCCGTCAAAGCCGTATTTGGCGAGCGCCATCTTCAGGCCCTCGGTCTTGCGCGCGGCCGAGCGTGCAGCTGGCGGCAGCGTGGGATCGACGGCGTCGATCGGCGGGCAGGGCTCGACACGCAAATCGAGGTCCCATTCCTTGCCGTAGTGATCGCGGAAGCGATACATCTCCGGAAACTTCTTGCCGGTGTCGACATGCATGGCGGGGAACGGCATGCGGCCGAAGAACGCCTTGCGCGCCAGCCAGATCATCACGTTGGAGTCTTTGCCGAGCGACCACAGCAGCGCGATCTTCTTCAGCCGGGCGAACGCCTCGCGGAAGATGTAGATGCTCTGCGCTTCGAGCTGATCGAGATGGTCCATGCTCGGTTGTGATGCCGCCAAATGAGCAGAATATTCGCGTGCGTGAACCTGCTCCACGGAAGTGGGTCCGCGCAATGCGTCAGCGGCGGAATCGTCCTTGAGAAGATGCATCTCTGACCCTTTGCCTTGGGAGGCGAAAATTCTATAGCTGCGCTGCAAAAGAGAAGAAAAAATTTTCTCTTTGCGCGCTCGAAACGAGACATATATAGAAAATAATTCCAGTCAACCCCGTATGTGGGGGAAGCGAGTATCGTATGCACCTGTTCCCGGTATTCCCCGATCTCAAGGCCGTTCCGGTGTTTCTCACCGAAGCCGAGGAGTTCTGGCGCGCCATGTCGTGCGTGCGCCCGGCCGATGCGTCCTCTCGCCACACTCTTTAGAAGCCATCAATCCCTGACCTGTTGAAAGCAGCCGAAATGACCTCTCCCCTGCAACAGAAAATCAAAGTCACTGGACCGTCGATCGTGACCGCCAACCGCACCTGGGACGGCATCGTGATCTATCGCACCGCCGCCAGGGACTGGTCGGCCGAGCTGTCGGAAGCAGCGATCGTGCGTAACGCCGACGAAGCCAGGGCGCTGCTCGCAGAGTCTGTCGCCGATGATGTCGGCGCCGTCGGCGCCTATATCGCTCCGGTGCAGGTCGGCGATGACGGCAAGGTCGCGCCCGGAAATCTGCGCGAGCAGATTCGCCGCAGCGGCGTGACTATCGGCTTGCCGGTGCAGGTGTAAGGCACGCTCCCATGTATGCTTACGACGAAATCGACCGCACGCTCGTCAACGAGCGCGTCTCGGAATTCCGCGACCAGGTGAAGCGCCGCCTCTCCGGCGAGCTCACCGAGGACGAGTTCAAGATGCTGCGCCTGCAGAACGGCGTGTACCTTCAGTTGCACGCCTACATGTTCCGCGTCGCGATCCCCTACGGCACGCTATCATCGGAGCAGTTGCGCCGCTTCGCCCATATCGCGCGGAAGTACGACCGCGGCTACGGCCATTTCACCACGCGGCAGAACATCCAGTTCAACTGGATCAAGCTGTCAGATCTGCCGGATGCGCTGGCCGACCTCGCCGAAGTCGGCATCCATGCAATGCAGACTTCCGGCAACAACATGCGCAACGTGACCTCGGACCAGTGGGCCGGCGTCGCGCCCGGCGAGATCGAGGATCCCCGCATCTGGTCGGAACTGATTCGCCAGCACACCACGCTGCATCCGGAATTCTCGTTCCTGCCGCGCAAGTTCAAGATCGCGATCACCGCGTCGGACCACGATCGCGCCGCGATCAAGATCCACGACATCGGCCTGCGCCTGATCAAGAACGAGAAGGGTGAGACCGGCTTCGAGGTGCTGGTCGGCGGTGGTCTCGGCCGCACGCCGTTCATCGGCAAGACCATCAAGCACTTCGTGCACGGCCGCGACATCCTGAGCTATATCGAGGCGATCCTGCGCGTCTACAACCAGTACGGTCGCCGCGACAACATCTATAAGGCGCGCATCAAGATCCTGGTGCACGAGCTCGGCATCGAAAAATTCTCGCGCGAGGTCGAGGAGGAGTGGCAGCACATCCGCAACTCGTCGCTCCAGATCGACGACGAGGTGATCGAGGACATCCGCTCCCGCTTTACCTATCCGGCCTATGAGAAGCTCCCGCACATGCCGGACGAGCTGCGCCAGGCCGCGGCCGATCCCGCCTTCGAGGCGTGGCGCAAGAACTCGGTCGCCCCGCACAAGGTGCAGGGCTATTCGATCGTGACCATTTCACTGAAGCCAGTGGGCGGCCCTCCGGGCGACGCCACGGCCGAGCAGATGGACGCGCTCGCCGATCTCGCCGAGAAGTATTCCTTCGGTGAGATCCGCGTCGGTCATGAGCAGAACCTGGCGCTGCCACACGTCGCCAAGCGCGACCTGCCGGCGCTGTGGCGGGCGCTCGACAAGCTCGGGTTAGCGACGCCGAACGTCAATCTGATCACGGACATCATCGCATGTCCGGGTCTGGATTATTGCTCGCTGGCGAATGCACGTTCGATTCCGATCGCGCAGGAGCTGACGCGGCGTTTTGCCAACCATGAACTGGCCAATCTGATCGGCCGTCTCCACATCAACATCTCCGGCTGTATCAATGCCTGCGGCCACCACCATGTCGGTCACATCGGCATTCTCGGCGTCGAGAAGAACGGCGAGGAGGTCTACCAGATCACCATCGGCGGCCGTGCCGACGAGAGCGCCGCGCTCGGCAACCTGATCGGACCCGGCGTGAAATTCGAGGAAGTTGCCGACGTCGTCGAGGATGTCGTGGAAGCCTATCTGGCGCTGCGCGAGCGGCCGGAAGAGCTCTTCATCGATACCGTCAAGCGCCTCGGCGTCGAACCATTCAAGGAGCGGGTCTATGCCACTCGTTAAGGGCGGAAAGATCGCCGACGATACGTTTGTCAAGGTAGCCGACGACGCGGCGCTTCCCGCGAGTGGCGACATCCTGGTCTCGGCCGATCGCCTTGTGAAGGACAGGGATGCTCTGCTCGCGCGTACGGGCAAGCTCGGCGTGATCTGGCCGAACAATCGCGACATGGACGAGCTGGCGCGACATCTGGCCAAGCTCGCCGCTATTGCGCTGGTGTTTCCGAGCTTCCGCGACGGACGTGCCTACAGCCAGGCGCGGCTGCTGCGCGAGCGCTATGCCTATCGCGGCGAACTGCGCGCGTCCGGTCAGGTGCTGCGCGACCAGTTCGTGTTCATGCTGCGCGCGGGTTTCGACAGCTTCGAGGTCAAGAAGCAGGCCGATGCGGAAGCCTTCGCGCAGACCGTGAAGCGCTATTCGGTGTTCTACCAGCCGACCGGCGACGGCCGTATCACTGCGTTGCACCGGCGCATGCAACTGCGCCATTCGGAAGGTGTCGGTACGTGAGCGTGACTGTGTCCGGGCGTGCTTCGTCATCACCGATAGCTCTGCCGCCCGCGGCCGAACTTGCAAGTGAACTCCGTGGTGCTTCGCCGGCGGAGATCATTGCCGCCGCACTGAAGGCGGTCGGCCGCGAGCAGCTTGCGCTGGTGTCGTCGTTCGGCACGGAGTCGGCAGCACTGCTCAAGGTGATGGCCGACGTCGATCCCTCTATTCCCGTGATCTTTCTCGATACAGGTTGGCTGTTCGAAGAGACGCTCGCCTATCGCGATACGCTGATCGCGACGCTCGGATTGCGCGACGTGCGCTCGATCAAGCCGCTGGAAGAGACGTTGACGCGCGAGGATCCCGACCGCGATCTGTGGTTCTCCAATCCCGACGCCTGCTGCCGTATTCGCAAGGTGGAACCGCTGGCGCGGGCGCTCAAGCCGTTCTCGGCCTGGATCAACGGCCGCAAGCGCTTTCAGGGCGGCGCGCGTGCCGAGATTCCGGTCGTCGAGGAAGATGGCGCGCGGTTGAAGTTCAACCCGTTCGCCGACGTTTCGCGCGAAGATATCGAAACGATCTACGCGCGTGCCAAATTGCCGCAGCATCCGCTTCAAGCGTCAGGATTCCTGTCCGTTGGATGCATGCCGTGCACCAGCCGGACCAGCGACGGCGAAGACGCGCGCGCCGGTCGCTGGCGCGGCCAGGCCAAGACAGAATGCGGCATTCACACGATGAAGATTTCGTAGCACAAGAAGGCTGCGGCGCTACGAACAAGAAAATCCGGTTCCGTTGACTCCAAGGTGTTTCGCACCGAGTTATGCCTTCACGCGATGACAATGATGTCGTCGCGGTGAATGGAGATGGACATGATCCGCCGTGTTGCGCTGATCGTCGCGGGCCTCCTCTGGGCAAATTCGGTTCTCGCTGCTGACGTCAATCTGCTGAACGTGTCGTACGACCCGACGCGCGAGCTTTATGTCGAGTTCAACAAGGCGTTTGCGCGTGTCTACCAGAAAGAGACCGGCAAGAGCGTCGAGATCAAGCAGTCGCATGGCGGCAGCGGATCGCAGGCGCGCGCGGTGATTGACGGTCTCCAGGCCGACGTGGTGACGCTCGCGCTCGCCTACGACATCGACGCGATCGCGTCCAAGGGACTGACGACAGCCGACTGGCAGAAGCGCCTGCCGCAAAATTCCTCGCCCTACACCTCGACCGTCGTATTCCTAGTACGCAAGGGCAATCCCAAGGGCATCAAGGACTGGGACGATCTGGTCAAGCCGGGCGTCGCCATCATCACGCCGAATCCGAAGACCTCGGGCGGCGCGCGCTGGAATTATCTCGCCGCCTGGGGCTTTGCGCAGAAGAAGTACGGCTCGCCTGACAAGGCCAAGGATTTCATCGCCAAGCTCTATCAGCAGGTGCCGGTGCTCGACACCGGCGCGCGCGGTGCAACCGTCACCTTCGTCGAGCGCGGCGTCGGCGACGTCCTGCTCGCCTGGGAGAACGAGGCGTTCCTCGCGCTAAAGGAATTTGGTCCGGAGAAGTTCGAGATCGTGGCGCCGCCGCTGTCGATCCTTGCTGAGCCACCAATTACAATTGTCGACAAGGTTGCCGACAAAAAAGGCACCCGCAGCGTCGCCGATGCCTACCTTCAGTATTGGTATACCAGAGAAGGCCAGGAAATTGCCGCACGCAACTTCTACCGTCCGCGCGACGCGGAGATCGCGAAGAAGTTCGAAACCTCCTTCGCCAAGGTCGATCTGTTCACGATCGACGACGTCTTCGGCGGGTGGACCAAGGCACAGAAGGAACATTTTGCCGACGGCGGCGTCTTTGATCAGATCTACAAGAACTGATTGGGCGCTGTTCGAGGGCTGAGAGCAGGGGGCCTGGTGAGCGCAATCGTTGGACGACGCCGGACGTTGCCGGGCTTCGGTCTCACCATGGGACTGACGCTTTCCTGGCTGTCGATCATCATCCTGATTCCGCTCGCCGGCCTGTTCCTGAAGTCGCTCGAACTCAGCCCGGAGCAATTCTGGAATATCCTCACCAGCCGTCGGACGCTGAATGCATTGCGCGTCTCGTTCGGGCTCGCCTTTGCGGCTGCCTGCGTCAACCTCGTGATGGGCAGCATCATCGTCTGGGCGCTGGTGCGCTATCGTTTCCCGGGCCGGCGGCTGTTCGATGCCATCGTCGACGTGCCCTTTGCTCTGCCGACCGCAGTGGCCGGCGTTGCGCTGACGTCGCTGTTTGCCGAGAAAGGGTGGCTGGGGGCGCCGCTTGCAGCAGCCGGCATCAAGGTCGCCTTCACGCCGGTCGGCATCTTCGTCGCCATGATTTTCATCGGCATCCCCTTCGTCGTGCGTACCGTGCAGCCGGTGCTGCAGGACCTCGATCCTGAGATCGAGGAGGCGGCCGGCAGTCTAGGCGCGAGCCGCTGGCAGACCATTATCCGCGTCATTCTGCCGTCGCTCGCGCCGGCGCTGCTCACAGGACTTGCGCTCGCTTTTGCGCGCGCGGTTGGCGAATACGGCTCGGTGATCTTCATCGCCGGAAATCTGCCGAACGTCTCCGAGATCGCGCCGCTCCTGATCGTGATCCGGCTGTCCGAATTCCGCTACGCCGATGCGACCGCGATTGCGACCGTCATGCTCGTCGTGTCCTTCGTCATCATCTTCGCCGTCAACCGGTTGCAGCGCTGGGCGCAGAACCGGGTGCCGGCGCATTGAGGACCGAGAGATGACGATGCAATTGACCGAGACCGTCAGGCTCTCCTCGTCCGAGGCGAAGGCCCGTGCGCATGCCGAGACTGCGCGAAGGAATTTGCGCACCGAACCGCGCGCGGTTCGCATCGCCATCATCTCGGTCGCGATCCTGTTCCTCAGCGTCTTCGTCGTATTGCCGCTGGTCGTGGTGTTTGCCCAGGCCTTCTCCAAGGGCGTTTTGGCTTACCTCGCCGCGCTGTCGGAGCCGGAAGCGCTGTCGGCGATCCGGCTGACACTGCTGGTGGCCGTGATCTCGGTTGGCCTCAATCTCATCTTCGGCCTGGTCGCGGCCTGGGCGATCGCAAAGTTCGAATTCCCGGGCAAGACCTTCCTGATCACGCTGATCGACCTGCCGTTCTCGGTCAGCCCGGTGATCTCTGGCCTGGTCTTCGTGCTGCTGTTCGGCGCGCAGGGCTATTTCGGCTCCTGGCTGCGCGAGCACGACATCCAGATTCTGTTCGCGGTGCCCGGTATCGCGCTGGCAACCACTTTCGTGACCTTCCCCTTCGTGGCGCGCGCGCTGATCCCGCTGATGCAGGAGCAGGGCACGCAGGAGGAGGAAGCCGCGATCTCGCTTGGCGCTTCGGGCCTGCAGACCTTCTTCCGCGTTACGCTGCCCAATATCAAATGGGGCGTGCTCTACGGCGTCCTGCTCTGCAACGCGCGTGCGATGGGCGAGTTCGGCGCGGTCTCCGTCGTCTCCGGCCATATCCGCGGCGAGACCAACACCATGCCGCTCCTGGTCGAGATCCTCTACAACGAATACCAGTTCGTCGCGGCCTTTGCGATCGCCTCGCTGCTGGCGATGCTGGCGCTGATCACGCTGATTGCCAAGACCGTTCTCGAACGTCACCTGGACGAAGGACACGATATCCGTGACCATTGAAGTCAAGAATCTCGTCAAGAAGTTCGGCAGCTTTGCCGCGCTCGACGGCGTCGATCTCAAGGTCGACAATGGCGAGCTCGTGGCGCTGCTCGGCCCCTCCGGCTCGGGCAAGACCACGCTGCTGCGGATCATCGCCGGCCTCGACTGGCCTGATTCCGGCGAGGTCACCTTCAACGGCGCCGACGCATTGGCGCAGGGCGCGCGCGAGCGCCATGTCGGCTTCGTGTTCCAGCACTATGCGCTGTTCCGCCACATGACCGTGTTCGAGAACGTCGCCTTCGGCCTGCGGGTGCAGCCGCGTGCGGTCCGCAAGGACGAGGTTGCGATCCGTGCGCGGGTGAAGGAGCTGCTCGATCTCGTGCAGCTCGACTGGCTGGCCGACCGCTATCCGAGCCAACTATCGGGCGGCCAGCGCCAGCGCATTGCGCTCGCCCGCGCGCTCGCCATCGAGCCGCGGATCCTTCTGCTCGACGAACCCTTTGGCGCGCTCGACGCCAAGGTGCGCAAGGAGCTGCGCAAATGGCTGCGCTCGCTGCATCATGAGATCAACGTCACCTCGATCTTCGTCACCCACGACCAGGAGGAGGCGCTGGAAGTCGCCAACCGCGTCGTGGTGATGGACAAGGGAAAGATCGAGCAGATCGGCTCGCCCGATGACGTCTACGACAATCCGGCCACCGCCTTCGTGTACGGCTTCATCGGCGAATCCATCGTGCTGCCGGTGGAGGTCGCCAATGGTGCTGTCAGCCTCGGCGACCGGCCGCTCGCGCTCGCAGCCGACGGGCTCTCGCCTGGCGCGTCAAAACTGTTCGTGCGGCGACACGACATGCTGGTCGGTCCGCCCGGCACCGGCGCGTTCGAAGGCGCCGTGCAGCATGTGCGGACGTTCGGCCCGGTGCAGCGCGCGGAGGTCGCGCTGTTCGGCGGCGAGACCATCGAGATCGACGCCCCCCGCGACCGGGAACTGCGCGCCGGCGACCGCGTGGGGCTCGAGCCCCGCCGCTACCGCATCTTTGCGGGGTAGTGGCCCCCCGCCGACGGTTCAATATTTCCGCAAAATTCACCTTTCAGCCACGGTTGGTATGCAACAACGGCCCGTCTCCTGGGGGCTGATTCATGCGCGCCGCGGCCGCAATTCTCATTACTTTGCTTCTTGCCGGCTGCGCGGGCACCGAAACCCCGGTCCAACAACCCACGATGTACACGGACATGGCCACCCCGGGCGCGCGGCTCGATGCGCAGGCTGCCGCCGTGATGATCTCGCAATACCGGCAGAACAACGCGCTCGGCACCGTCGTCGTCGACCCTGACCTGATGAAACTGGCGGAATCCCAGTCGCAGGCCATGGCCGCCGCCAACAAGATGGACCACGACGTCCGTGCGCCGCTCGCCAAGCGCCTCAACGCCGGCGGTTATCCCGCCACCGTCGCGGTCGAGAACATCTCGGCCGGCTATCACACGCTGGCGGAAGCGTTTTCAGGCTGGCGCGACTCGCCTCCGCACCGCGCTAACATGCTCAAGGGCGGTGTCACAAAAATGGGCATCGCTGCGAGCTATGCCCCGGGCACCAAATACAAGGTGTTCTGGACCATGATCCTGGCGTCAACCGATCCCCGATAAGCCAGTCTTGATCTCCGGATGCATTGACGCCGTCATGAACTGACGCCACGGTGGCGCGCCATTTGCTACTGATCCCGTGATGGATCCCTCATGACCGATCATTCCGGCCCGGCGTCGAGCAGAATTCCAGCGAATGCGCAACGCGTTCTGGTACTCCAGGGCGGCGGTGCGCTCGGCTCCTATCAGGCCGGCGCCTTTCAGTCGCTGTGCCATTTCGGCTTCGATCCCGAATGGGTTGCCGGCATCTCGATCGGCGCGGTCAACGCCGCCATCATCGCCGGCAATGAGGGGCATGCTCGCGTCGATCGGCTGAAGGAATTTTGGGAGATGGTCTCGGCCCCCGTGCCGTGGAAGCCGCTCAACAACAACGACCATCATCGCGAGCTGTTCAATACGACGAGCGCCGCCCTGATCGCGACCTTCGGGGTGCCCGGCTTCTTCACTCCGCGCATTCCGCCCGCGCCGCTATGGCCGCCGGGCAGCCCGCACGCGGAGAGCTATTACGACACCGCGCCCCTGAAGAAGACGCTCGAGCGCCTGGTCGATTTCGACCGCATCAACGACCTCAAGACGCGCCTCTCCGTCGGTGCGGTCGGCGTCACCTCGGGTAACTTCAAATATTTCGACAATTACGAGTTCAAGAAGCTCGGCAAGAAGATCGGCCCTGAGCACATCATGGCCTCCGGCGCGTTGCCGCCGGGCTTTCCCTCCGTC
Source organism: Bradyrhizobium guangdongense (assembly GCF_006483445.1). Classification (GTDB taxonomy): domain Bacteria; phylum Pseudomonadota; class Alphaproteobacteria; order Rhizobiales; family Xanthobacteraceae; genus Bradyrhizobium; species Bradyrhizobium guangdongense_A. Next base: position 23,222 of record NZ_PPPT01000039.1, read on the forward strand.
GTCATCGATGGCGAGCATTACTGGGACGGCGGCATCGCCTCCAACACGCCGCTCGACTATGTGCTCGATACCGAGCTCGATCGCGACATGCTGATCTTCCAGGTTGACCTGTTTTCTGCCCGCGGCGACCTGCCGAACTCGTTACTTGAGGCCGCCGAGCGCGAGAAGGACATTCGCTTCTCCAGCCGCACGCGCATGAACACCGACAAGAACAGGCAGTTGCACAACGCCCGCAAGGCGGTTCGCGACCTGATCAGCAAACTGCCTGATTACCTCAAGAACGATCCTTCGGTCGAATACCTCTCCAAGGCGGCGCGCGAAAGCACCGTCACCGTGGTTCATTTGATCTATCGCAGCAAAAACTACGAATCCTCGTCCAAGGATTACGACTTCTCGCATGTCGCCATGGTCGAGCATTGGGAAGCCGGCGTGCGCGACGTGCATCTGTCGATGCGCCACAAGGATTGGCTCGAGCGGCCGCAGTCCGGCGAGACCATGGTGACCTACGATCTCACGGGGGACGTTACCGCGCCCCCTGCCTCAAAAGGAGTGACTGAAAATGGGTAGTCTGTCAGGCAAGAACGCCGTTGTGACCGGTTCGACCAGCGGCATCGGGCTCGCCTATGCGCGTGCCTTCGCTGCTGCCGGCGCCAACGTCGTCATCAACGGTTTCGGCTCGCCGGAGGACATCGAGAAGGAGCGCACGAAGATCGAGGCCGACTTCAAGGTGAGGGCGGTCTACTCGCCCGCCGACATGAGCAAGCCGGCCCAGATCGCCGAGATGATCGCGCTTGGCGAAAAGAGTTTTGGCTCGGTCGACATCCTCGTCAACAATGCCGGCATCCAGTTCGTCTCGCCGATCGAGGAATTCCCGATCGAGAAGTGGGACCAGATCATTGCGATCAACTTGTCGTCGGCCTTCCACGCCATCCGCGCCGCGGTGCCCGGCATGAAGAAGAAGGGCTGGGGCCGCATCATCAACACGGCCTCG
>NZ_PPPT01000003.1 GCF_006483445.1 Bradyrhizobium guangdongense
TCGACGATCTCGTCGTGGTCGCGACCGCCGACGCGATCCTGGTCTCGCGCCAGAAGGATGCCAACGGGCTGAAGCGCCTCGTCACGAAGTTGAAGGCGGTCGCGCCGAAGGTGACCGAAGAGCATCTTAGGGTGCATCGCCCCTGGGGCAGCTATCAGTCGGTCGACAATGGCGAGCGCCACCAGGTCAAGCGCATCGTGGTGAAGCCGGGCGGGCGGCTGTCGCTGCAAAAGCACCATCATCGCGCCGAGCACTGGATCGTGGTCCGCGGTGCTGCGCGCGTCACCGTCAATGAAACGGTCAAGACGGTGCATGAGAACGAGTCGATCTACATCCCGATGGGCGCGGTGCACCGGATGGAGAACCCCGGTAAAATCGTGCTGGAGCTGATCGAGGTCCAGACCGGCTCCTATCTCGGGGAAGACGACATCATCCGGATTGAAGACGACTATCAAAGGTCGTAACCAGCACTCCGAATCACGCCATCCGGGCCCTGTTTTCGGCGCCAAAAGCTGCTGCTAAGGCCCGGGGAACGTGTAACTTTTTGAATCAAATCGTGTCCGCCAGGGTATCTCGGCATTCGCCACATTTGTGGCGACGTGCTAGGAGGGTGGCCGGGGATTTGCGTTGAATCGGGGTTCGAACACATGAGTTCCAAAGCGTCAGCAGCCGTCAAGGCGGCCTTGCGCGTCGGCGTCATCGGCGCGGGCGTCATGGGCAGCAACCATGCCCGCGTGCTCGCAGGCCTGCCGGGCGTCAGCCTGGTCGGCGTCGTCGATCCGTCGCCGGCGCACCGCGCGCGCGCGACCGAGCTCGCTAATTGCGTGTGCTTCGAGACGCTCGACCAGCTCTTTGCCGAAGGCGTCGATGCCGTCACCATCGCAGCGCCCACCCATCTGCATCACGAGATCTCGCTCGCCTGCATCGCCAAGAAGGTGCACGTGCTCGTCGAGAAGCCGATCGCCTCCACGGTCGAGGAGGGCCGCGAGATCGTGACCGCGGCGCAGGCCGCCGGCGTCACGCTGATGGTCGGCCATGTCGAGCGCTTCAATCCGGCCGTGGCCGCCGTCAAGCACGCGATCGCGGGCGAGGACATTCTTTCCATCGCGATCACCCGCGTCGGCCCGTTCCCGCCGCGCATGTCGAATGTCGGCGTGGTCATCGACCTCGCCGTGCACGACATCGACCTGATCCGCTGGTTCACCGAATCAGACATCGTCGAGGTGCAGCCGCAATTGTCGAGCGCGGTCGCCGAGCGCGAGGACATCGCGCTGTTGCAGTTCCGCACCGCCAACGGCGTGCTCGCCCACATCAACACCAACTGGCTGACGCCGTTCAAGGCGCGCAGCGTGACGGTTGCGACCCGCGGCAAATATGTCATGGGCGATCTGTTGACGCGCCAGGTCACCGAATGCTTCGGCTTCAAGCCCGACGGCAGCTATTCGATGCGGCATCTGCCGGTCGGCCATGACGAGCCGCTGCGGGCCGAACTGATCTCGTTCCTCAACGCCGTCCGCCACGGCGAGACGCCGGCGGTGACCGGCGACGAGGGCGTCGCCAGCCTCGAAATCGCCACGCGCTGCCTGGAGACGCCGAGCCGGCCGGCTGCGGCATCCGCGACCCGCAAGGGACCGCGCCGCGTCGCCGGCTGATCCGTATCCATGTCGAACGCTCCAACCGTGCAAGACAACGTGCAAGGCGCCATGAACCAGCATTTGCGTTCCGATCCCATTCCCTTCATCGACCTCGCCACGCAGCGCAGCCGGCTCGGCGCCTCGCTCGATGCGGCCGTCAAGCGCGTTCTCGACCATTGCCAGTTCGTCAACGGCCCTGAAGTCGCCGAGCTCGAGAAGCAACTCGCGGCCTATTGCGGTGCCAGGCACGTGATCGGCTGCGCCAGCGGCACCGATGCGCTGCTCATGGTGCTGATGGCGAAGAATATCGGCCCCGGCGACGCCGTGTTCTGTCCGTCCTTCACCTTCATCGCGACCGCCTCGCCGGCGGCGCGGACCGGCGCGACGCCAGTTTATGTCGACGTCGACGAAGCGACCTTCAACATGAGCCCGGAGTCGCTGAAGCGCGGCATCGCGACCGCGCGGAAGGCGGGCCTGAAGCCGGCCGCCATCATTCCGGTCGATCTGTTCGGACAGCCCGCCGACCACGACGCCATCGCCGAGATCGCCAGGGACGAAGGCCTGTTCGTGATCGACGACGCCGCGCAAGGTTTTGGCGCGAGCTACAAGGGCCGCAAGCTCGGCACGCTGGCGCTTGCGACCACGACCAGCTTTTTCCCGGCAAAGCCGCTCGGCTGCTTCGGCGACGGCGGCGCGATCTTCACCGAGGACGACGAACTCGCCGCAACGCTGCGCAGCATCCGCGTGCACGGGCAGGGCGTGGACAAATACGACAATGTCCGCCTCGGGCTGACCGGCCGTATCGACACCATGCAGGCCGCGATCCTGCTCGAGAAGTTGAAGATTTTTGATGACGAGATCGCCGCCCGCAACAAGGTCGCCGAGCGCTATGCGCGCGGCTTGTCCAACCTGGTCACCGTGCCGCGTCTGGCACCGGGCAATACCTCGGTCTGGGCGCAGTATACGATCCGCCTGCCTGAGGGCACCGACCGCGACAGTTTTGCCGCGGCGTTGAAGGCTCAGGGCGTGCCGACCGCGATCTACTACGGCAAGTCGATGCACCAGCAGACCGCCTACAAGCAGTATCCGGTCGCCGACGGCGGGTTGCCGGGCTGCGAAAGCCTGTCGCAGGACGTCATCAGCCTGCCGATGCACGCCTATCTCGACGAGGCCGCCCAGGAACGAATCATCGCCGCTGTGCGCGGCGCGATTTCAACCTGATTTCGCCGTTTTGCCGCGCCCTCTCTTCCTCTAGAAGAGATGGATGCTCGGACGCATCTTCACGGTCGGTGGTTACACGCTGCTCTCGCGGCTGACGGGATTTGCCCGCGACATCATGCTCGCGGCGATCCTGGGCGCGGGGCCTGTGGCGGACGCCTTCTTTGTCGCGCTGCGCCTGCCCAATCATTTTCGCGCGATCTTTGCCGAGGGTGCGTTCAACGCGGCCTGGGTGCCGGCCTATGCCCATGTCCATGGCGAGAAGGGGGAGGCGGCCGCACATTTGTTCGCCGATCGCATCTTCACGCTGCTGCTGGCCTCGCAGGTGGTGCTGCTGATCCTCGCCTGGCTGTTCATGCCGCAGGCCATGAGCATCCTCGCGCCGGGTTTTGGTGATGATGCCGAGCAGCGCAAGCTCGCGATCGAGCTGACGCGGATCACCTTTCCCTATCTGCTGCTGATCACACTGGTGACGCTCTACGGCGGCATGCTCAACGTGATGCAGCGCTTTGCCAGCGCCGCGGCAGCGTCGATCTTCCTCAACATCGCGATGATGATGACGCTGGCGGTCGCCGCCTGGTTTCCGACGGCGGGGCACGCCGCGGCCTGGGGCGTGCTGATCTCCGGCTTCCTGCAATATTTCCTGCTCGCCGGCGATCTCGCCCGCCACGGCGGCCTGCCGCGCTTTGCGCCGCTCAAGCTCGACGAGGACGTCCGCAGCTTCTTCAAGGCGCTGGGACCGGCGACGCTGGGATCGATGGGAACGCAAGTTGCGCTGTTCGCCGACACCATCATCGCGACCTTCCTGCCCGCAGGCGCGCTGTCGGCGCTGTATTATGCCGACCGCCTCAATCAATTGCCGATCGGCGTGATCGGCATCGCCATCGGGACGGTGCTGCTGCCCGAGATGTCGCGGCGGATCACGGCAAACGACCACGACGGCGCAATGACGGCGCAGCGCCGCGCCTTCGATTTCACGCTGTTGTTCTCGATCCCGTTCGTGGCGGCCTTCATCACCGTGCCCGACGCGATCATGCGCGCGCTGTTTGCCCGCGGCGCGTTTTCGAAGGCCGATGCCGCCGCCGCCGGCGCGACACTCGCGGCCTATGCGATCGGGCTGATCCCGTTCGTGCTGATCCGCAGCGCAGTCGCGACCTTCTATGCGCGCAAGGATACGGCAACGCCGGTGCGGGCGTCGCTGACCGGCATCGCGGTCAACGTCGCCCTGAAGGTGGCCCTGATGGGATCGCTCGCCCAGATCGGCCTCGCGCTGGCGACTGCCGTCGGCGTCTGGACCAATCTGCTGCTGGTGCTCTTCTTCGCCGTGCGGCGCGGCTTCCTTGTGCTCGATCGCGCCTGGCTGATGTCGCTTGCCAAATTCCTGTTGACCGGTGTCGTGCTCGCCGCGGCCTTCTGGCTGATCGCGCGCCTCAGCGCGACCCATCTCGCTCCCACGCAGCCGTTCCGGGACGAATTGACGTTGGCGCTGCTCGCAGTCGGCGGCACGATCGTCTATGCGCTCGCGATCCTCGTCCTGTTCGGTCGTCGCTGGCTGGTCTCGCTGGTGCGCGGCTAGGCCGAACCTCAACGGGTTATTCGCCTCCAGGATGCAAGGAAATTCCGCACATCCCTTGATTTTGCTCGATTGCCGTGGTAATCGGCGCCGCATGATCAAATCGTGGCGCACCCTCAACTGCAACCATGTGACCCGCTTCGGCTGGGCGGTGGGAGGAGTCGCGCGCTAGGGATTTGACGACGACACCTTTTCACCAGGCCCCGCCGGCATCGGACGGGGCCTTTTGTTTGGCCACGCTCCCTGCCGGCACAACAGCAGGAGCATCCCATGCCACCCCAACAGACGACCATCGCGTCCGAGGCCGGGCGCGATGCCGCAGCGTTCCGCATCAAGCCCTCCAGCGCATTGCCGAAGGGCGTGATGCGCGAGGCTGCACGCCTCAATGCGTCGATGGCGATTTCGGAAACGGAGGCAGCTCGACCAGGCGCCGCATCGACGCGAAACGTCCTGGGCCTGCTTGGGCGATATTGGCTTGCGTTTCTAGAGCGGCGCCGGCGCCAGCGCTTGAACACTGCCCTTCATCAGCTGAGCGACAGGGAGCTGATGGATATCGGCTTGACGCGCGCCGAGATCGACTACCTCACACCTCAACGAGCCATCGATACGCTCAGAGACAGTACGGCGTATTTTTGGAGCCGTGGCGTGATGTGATCGACAAGCCGCCACTTGCCGGCTTCGTGACACCAGGTCTCGCCCCGCCATGCGCGCGGGGCGACGCTTTCCCTTGCCCTGCGACCAATGGGTATGGGGAAAGCCGTTTGCGCTATCCGTTTTTCCGCTGCAATATGGCGGCAAAACAACCAATAGGAAACGGAGACAAGATGGCTGCTCCCATCAAGTTCGGCGTCGGTCAAAGCGTGCTTCGCAAGGAGGACGACGCGCTGATCCGCGGCAAGGGCCGCTACACCGACGACTATGCGCCGCCGGCCGCTTTGCGCTGCCTGGTACTGCGCTCGCCGCATGCGCATGCCAAGTTCACCATCGATGCGAGCCGTGCCCGCGCGCTGCCCGGCGTCGCGCTGGTCCTGACCGCCGCTGAGGTCGGGGATCTCGGCGACCTGCCGTGCCTGTTCAATCTCGAAACCGACCCGTTCAAAGGCCCGCCATACCCGATCCTGGCCAAGGATGAGGTGCGCCATGTCGGCGATGCCGTCGCCTTCGTGGTGGCCGAGACCATCGACCAGGCGCGCGACGCCATCGAGGCTGTTGAGGTCAAGTGGTCGCCGCTGCCGGCCGTGACCGGCGTCGTCAATGCCGTCAAGAAGGGCGCGCCGCAGGTCTGGCCCGACAAGCCCGGCAATGTGCTGTTCGACGTCTCGATCGGCGACAAGAAGGCGACCGAAGTCGCTTTTGCCAAGGCGCATGCGGTGGCCGAGATCGCAATCGTCAATCCGCGCGTGGTCGCGAGCTTCATGGAGACCCGCGCAGCCGTCTGCGAATACGACGCCAAGCGCGATCATCTCACGCTTACCGTCGGCAGCCAGGGCAGCCACCGCCTGCGCGACATCCTCTGCCAGAACGTGCTCAATATCCCCACCGACAAGATGCGGGTGATCTGCCCCGACGTCGGCGGCGGCTTTGGCACAAAGCTGTTCCCGTACCGCGAATATGCGCTGATGGCGGTCGCGGCCCGAAAGCTGAAGAAGGCTGTGAAATGGGCCGCCGACCGCTCCGAGCATTTCATGGGCGATGCGCAGGGCCGCGACAACGTCACCACGGCAAAAATGGCGCTGGCGGAGGACGGAAAATTCCTGGCGATGGATTGCGACCTCATGGGCGACATGGGCGCGTATCTCTCGACCTTCGGGCCCTACATCCCGCATGGCGGCGCCGGCATGCTGCCGGGCCTCTACGACATTCAGGCGTTCCACTGCCGGGTGCGCACGGTGTTCACGCACAGCGTACCTGTTGACGCCTATCGTGGTGCGGGCCGGCCGGAAGCCGCTTACGTCATCGAACGTCTGGTCGATGCCTGCGCGCGCAAACTCGACATGACGCCCGACGCCATCCGCCGCAAGAACTTCATCCAGCCGAAGGCGCTGCCCTACAAGACCGCCACCGGCAAGGTGTATGACTCCGGCGACTTCGCCGCGCATCTCAAGCGCGCGATGGAGATCGGCAACTGGAAGGAGTTTCCGAAGCGCGCCAAGGCCGCCAAGAAGCAGGGGCTGGTTCGCGGCATCGGCCTTGCGAGCTATGTCGAGATCTGCGGCGTGATGGGTGAGGAGACCGCCAACGTGCGGCTCGATCCCAATGGCGACGTCACGATTCTGATCGGCACGCAATCGAGCGGGCAGGGCCACGCGACGGCCTATGCGCAGATCGTCGCCGAGCAGTTTGGTCTCGCGCCGGAGCGCGTGCATATGCACCAGGGCGACACCGACGAGATCGCGACGGGGCTGGGCACCGGCGGCTCGGCCTCGATCCCTTCGGGCGGCGTCAGCGTGCAGCGAGCCACGGCCGAGCTCGGCCAGAAGCTGAAGGAGATCGCGGCGCAGGCGCTGGAAGCCAGCGCCGGAGACCTCGAAATCACGGACGGCATGATCAGGATCGCCGGCACCGACCGCTCGATCAGCTTTGCCGATCTCGCCAAGCGGCCCGGCGCTGATCCCTCGAAGATGAACGGCAGCGCGACCTTTGCCAGCGCCGACGGCACCTATCCCAACGGCACGCATCTGGCTGAGGTCGAGATCGATCCTGCCACGGGCATCATCAAGATCGTCAACTACGTCATCGTCGACGACTTTGGCAAGACGCTCAATCCGCTGCTGCTCGCTGGGCAAGTGCATGGCGGTGCCATGCAGGGCATCGGGCAGGCGCTGATGGAGCAGGTGGTGTACGGCGCCAGCGACGGCCAGCTCATCACGGCGACCTATATGGACTACGCGCTGCCGCGGGCGGCCGACGGGCCGGACTTCGTGTTCGAGACCCACAACGTTCCCTGCAAGACCAATCCGCTTGGCGTGAAGGGGGCGGGCGAGGCCGGCGCGATCGGCTCCTGTCCGGCCGTGGTCAACGCCATCGTCGACGGCCTCTGGCGCGAGTACAAGATCGACCATATCGACATGCCGGCGACGCCGGAGCGGGTGTGGGTCGCCATCCACGAGCATCATCGCCGTCACAGCCTTTAAATCTCGATCTCCGCGCGGGAATAAAATCCCGCCGCGGGGTTCTATTCAGCGAAGGCCGAACTCCGCGCGGGTGAGGCCCGCATCGTCAACACCTGCGAGCCGGAGAGACTTTCAATGAAGCGGACGATTGTGGTCATGGGCACCCTGTTGCTGGGTGCGGGCGCCGTGATGGCGCAGCAGGAGATTGCCGTTCAGCAGGACAATCTGATGCGCGCGCAAGCCAAGGCCATGTATGGCGTCATCCTCAAGATGACCAAGGGCGACATCCCCTACGATCAGAAGGCGGCCGACCAGGCGCTCGCCGAGCTGGAGGAGAGCGTCGCCAAGATCGCCAAGACTTTCGATATCAATCCGAAGCAGGACGTCGTCAACGCGACCTACGGCTCGTCGCCGAAGGTGTGGCAGAACAAGGCCGATTTCGACTCCAAGATCCCGCCGGTGCAGAAGGCGCTCGCCGACGTCAAGGGCAAGATCAAGGACGTCGCAACCCTGAAGGCGGCCTACACCACGATCAATGACCGCTGCAACGACTGCCACGAGACGTATCGGCTGAAGCTGAAGTAGGCGGCCTTCAGCGCGGGTTTTGTCAGCCGGCCGGGACTGCCCGTTGCGGGCACTCCGCACGGCAGGATCGCGATCGCGCCCGGGCTGTGCGCGAATAGGCCGCGATTTGCCGACCGTCATTTATTTCTTTGCCTCAGCCGGCAACCTTCGGCTCACTCACCTGTTGTGTATCCAGCGGCGGAACCGGGAAACCGGCAGTCGTTACAAAGGCCGCGCGGAGTCATGCCCGGGCGGCTTTTTCATAGGGCTTGTTCCCCGGGGTGATGGACATCAGATGAGGCCTGCAATCGGGCAACCGTTCAAGGCGCGCTCCACCGAAGAGCTCATGGCACTGCTCAGCGCGGTCGCGACCGCGATCCTTGCAGTGATCATCATTGCAATGCTCTATTTCGGTCGCGAAATCTTCGTGCCGATTGCATTGGCGATCCTGCTCAGCTTCGTGCTGGCACCACTCGTCGTGATCCTGCAGCGTATCCGGGTGCCACGCGTGCTGGCGGTCGTCAGCGTCGCCATCCTCGCATTCGCGTTCATTTTTGCGATGGGCAGTCTTCTCGCCACGCAATTGACCCAACTCGCCGGGGATCTCCCGCGCTATCAATCGACGATCAGCGAAAAGATCCAGTCGATCCGGGATACGAAGGCCGGGAGGGGGACGCTCGAGCGCGCCTCCGACATGTTGAAGGATCTCGGCAAGGAAATCGACAAGCCGAAAGAGGCCGCGCCCGCGCGTGCGCCGAACGCGATCCTCAATTCCAATGCCGCGGGACCACAGGCGCCCGTTCCGGTGGAAGTGCGCCAGCCCGACCCGGGCGCGCTGGAGAGCCTGCGGACCTTGATCGCCCCGCTGGTTCATCCGCTCGCGACAACCTTCATCATCATCATTTTCGTCATCTTCATTCTGCTGCAACGCGAGGATCTCCGGAACAGGCTCATCCGGCTGGCCGGCTCCTACGACCTCCAGCGCACCACGGCGGCGCTCGACGACGCGGCGGGGCGCCTCAGCCGGCTGTTCCTGACCCAGCTCATTCTGAACAGCGCCTTCGGCATCGTCATCGGATTAGGCCTGTGGTTGATCGGCACACCGAGCGCGATCCTGTGGGGCATTTTGGCGACGGTGCTCCGCTTCGTCCCCTATATCGGTGCCGTCATCGCGGCCGCGTTCCCGCTTGCGCTCGCCGTCGCCGTCGATCCCGGCTGGTCGATGCTGCTGTGGACGCTCGCGCTGTTTCTGACGGTGGAGCCGATCGTCGGCCATGTTGTAGAGCCGATGGTCTACGGGCACAGCACCGGGCTTTCCCCGGTCGCCGTGGTTGCGGCGGCGACATTCTGGACCGCACTTTGGGGGCCGATCGGGCTCGTCCTCGCGACGCCTCTGACGGTGTGCCTTGTCGTGCTCGGGCGTCATGTGGAGCGCCTGGAATTCCTCGACGTCATGTTCGGGGACCGACCGGCGTTGTCTCCGCCCGAAATCTTCTACCAGCGCATGCTGGCGGGGGACCCGGCGGAAGCTGCCGAAAAGGCCGAGGAGTTTTTGAAGGAACGCTCTCTCGCTTCATACTACGACGAGGTTGCCTTGAAGGGCTTGCAGCTCGCGCAACTGGATGCCGAGCGCGGCGCGCTCGATCAGGTGCGCCTTGCCAAGATCAGGGACGCCGTCAGGGAATTCGCCAGCGACCTCGCCGACCAGGATGACCGGCCGCCGACCAAAATCCATCCCACCACCGACGCAGAAGCCTCGTCCGCGGTGGAAAGTGTCGCGGAAAATGCGGCGTTTGAAAACTTGCCGGTTCTCGGCAAGGAAAGCTTGCCGGCGGATTGGCAGGGTGAGCATCCCGTTCTCTGCATGGCCGGACGCGGTCTCGTCGATGAAGCGGCCGCGATCATGCTGGCCCAGCTTTCGACGGCCCATGGTCTCGCGGCGCGGATCGAAGGTGCGGAAGCGCTCTCCACCACGAACGTCTTCCGGCTCGAGACCACCGGCGTTGCGGTCGTCTGCCTCGTCTATCTCGATTCGAGTGGACCGGCGCACATGCGCTATTCCGTCCGGCGTCTCAGGCGCAAGCTGCCGAAGGCGATCATCATCCTGGGCTGCTGGATCCGGGACATCGACCCCGCTGCGCTGGAAGCGTTGCGGGAGAATGCGAAAGCCGATCTCGTTGCCGCGAGCCTCGGCGATGCGGTCAAGCTGTGCATCGAGGCCACGGGTGTGACGGATGCATCTCAGGCGGAGTCCAGGCCGGAAGCTTCTGCAATCGTCGCGGCGTGAAAGCTGTCTACGCCTGCTGCCGCTGCACTCCCATGAAGATGCAGCACGCTTCGATCGGCCCCGCTATTTTGATTTTGCGGCCCGTGGCGCGAGCGCGCGTTTCATCGCGGCGTAGATCCTCAACTGCGCGGCGTTACGAAGTGCATTCTGCCGCGCCTCTCCCTCAGGCAGTTGCTTTGCCTCGCTGGCCCGCGCATCGGCCTGCTGGTCCAGATGGTCCGCCGTCAGATGGGCGACCTTCGCCTTGTTGCGCACGATTGGCCTTACCTTGTTCAATGCAAATCGCGGCCGAACCAAACGACCGGTTCGGATTGCGAGGAGCCGGTTTCGATTTGCATGTCCTGGATGTGGCCGCAGCTTCGACAGCGCAGCGTCCAATGCTCGTCTCCCGGTCGCGAAGGCGCGATCGGCTGGACAACGGCCACGCCGCAGCAACGGTCGCATCTCGCGTGCGGCGATAACGGGGACAGGGGGGAGGTATATTGCATCTTGATCTCCCATGGCAAAAACTAGTCGGGGGACTTGAGCTCGCCGCGGAGCCACCCTTTCGCGTCGCCGCTCATGGGATCGCTGACCACCAGGGTTCGATGGACGTAGTCACATCTGGAGCACTCGAAGGTGCGAAGTTCGTAGCCCGCGGGGCCCGCTGCAATGCACACCAGGTTGGTGCGGGTATGGCATTGCTGACAGCGCGGGCGCTCTATCGCGCTCAGGGGCGGGCCGGTTGTGAATGCTTGAGACCTGGGCATGTCAGCCCTCTCATTTGACCAGGCGGGCGCACAACGCACTGCTGAACGTCGGTCGCTGAGCTCTGATTTTCACACCGTGGAAGTTGGCCGGCTGGTCAATATTGACCACCACATACCAGATTTAATATCTAGGCATCGCTAGTCCAAAGGAGGGGCTCGTGAAGCCTGCAAAGCGGCCGTTCAACCCTCAAGCCTTTCTAGCCAAGGTCGGGAACGGAAAAACGATATCTAAATATCGCAAGGGCCGGATCATCTACTCGCAAGGCGATGAAGCGGACCGGCTATTCTATATCCAGTCGGGCAAGGTCAAGGTGACCGTCGTTTCCGAGCAGGGCAAGGAAGCCGTCGTCGGCATCCTGGAGCCGGCGCAGTTTTTTGGCGAGGGATGTCTGAACGGCCAGGCGGTCCGTATTGGAACGGCGAAGGCGATCGAGGAGTGCGTGATCACCTCGATCACGCGGAAAGCGATGCTGGCGGCGCTCCGCAGGGAGCCGAAGTTTTCGGAGCTTTTCGTGGCCTACCTGGTCACCCGGAGCAACCGTATCGAAGAAGATCTGATCGACCAGTTGTTCAATTCGAGCGAGAAGCGGCTCGCACGCCTTCTGCTCCTGCTGGCAAATTTCGGCAAGAACGGAAGGCCGACACCGATCGACGGTTCGATCAATCAGGCAACGCTGGCGGAGATGATCGGAACGACCCGGTCCCGCGTGAGCTTCTTCCTCAATAAATTTCGCCGGCTGGGACTGATCAGCTACAACGGAAAGATCGAGGTGCATCGCTCCCTGTTGAACGCCGTCCTGTACGAAAAGCCTCATCTGGAAAGGGACGAAAAGCCGACAGAATGACACGGCGGAGACGCGCCAACCCGCCTCATCGGTTGTCGCTGAGCAGCAGCTCCGCGATGCGATTGTCGGCGCGGCGCAGCCGCCGGCAAAGCTCGCGGTTGATGTTCTGCAGCACCATCACATAGGCCTGAATGTCTTTCTTGTAGCAGGCGTAGAGCTCGCGGGCCGTGAGCTCATAGAGCACGGTCGGGCTTTGGGCGACCACCGTGGCCGAGCGGTTCTGCATCTCGATCAGCGTCATCTCGCCGAAAAAATCGCCCGGTGCGAGCGACGAGATGCGAATGGCGTGTTCCGGGTCGCCGCGCTTGCTCACCACGAGCTCGCCTGAGTGTACGATGAACATCGAGCGGCCGGGATCGCCTTCCGCGACGACGGTGGCGCCTTCATCGAAGCGGCGCTCGACCAGCATGGAGACGAGCAGTTCGAGGCTCGCATCCGCAAGCCCGCCAAAGAAGGGCGTGGCGAGCAAAAATGCTTTCAGATCGGGCGAGCTGACAGCCATCGCGCCAATATACGCTCGCGCCTCGCGGCGGCAAGCGAGCCCAGCGGGACGCCACGTAGCCCGGATGAAGCGTCAGCGTAATCCGGGATCGTGCCCGAAGCGCCGCACCCCGGATTACGCTGACGCTCCATCCGGGCTACAAGGGACGCACGAGCAATCCGCATTTGTGCTGAGTTTCGGCCGAACATGAAAAAGCCGGCCGCTCCTTGCGAGCGTCCGGCTTCTTGTTCTGGACGTGCGCCGCAGCGCTTACTGCATCACTTACTTCATGACCTGGCCGCGGATCTCGCCGCCCGGGTTCGCCGCGGTGTGGATGTTGATGTAGTACTTGCCGGACATGAGGTCGGCGACCTGCGCGTCGGTCAGAGTCGCCTCGCCCTTGACCGGGCTCGTTCCGGCATTCGGGATCGCAACTGCGACGCCGGCATTCTTGCCGGCCTCGGCCGGCCCGTGGAAATGGGCCGCGGTCGCCGGGCCCGACAGGCCGGAATAGGTCACGGTCCAGGTCAGCTTCTTGCTGGCGGGGTCGAACGACAGCTCTGCCGATCCGGTGCCGCCGGTGGTCGTCGCCGGCACTTCGGATTTGCCGTCCAGCGTAGCCTTCAGCGCGTCGGCTGCGCCGGCCTGGCCGGCGAACGCAACGGCGGCTGCGAAGGCGAAAGTGGCAAAAAGGGCTTTTTTCATGGTTCTCTCCCGGTTGACGCCAATGGTGACAATTTCCAAACAGTGAGATCCGGAATTTATTCCCGCCTTACAGCCGAGCCATCTAAATTATTCGTGGCTGGAGCGATCGCGGCATGCCCCCTATGTTCGCCTGGGTTCGATGAAGGTCGTATGAATGCGACGAATGCTCCTTGCCGTTCTGCTGGCCGCTGCCGCGGCGCTCGGTTTCTATTGGTGGCTCACCACACCTGCGGCGTTCGCATTGCCGGCGGCCTCCCGCGCGCCCGATCTCGTCAGCGGGCAGCAGGTCTTTAACGCCGGTGGCTGCGCGTCATGCCACGCCGTGCCGAACCAACCGGATCGTTTGCGGCTGGGCGGCGGCCTGGCGATCGGCTCGCCGTTCGGCACCTTCTATGCGCCGAACATTTCTCCTGACGCGGCCGACGGGATCGGGCGCTGGAGCGAGGTCCAATTCGTCAACGCCGTGCTGAACGGCGTCTCGCCTGACGGAGCGCAATATTTTCCGGCGTTTCCCTATACATCGTATCATCGCGCGAAAATCGACGACGTGCGCGACCTCTTTGCTTATCTGAAGACGCTGCCGGCCGTGTCGGGCCGGGTGCGCGATCACGATCTGCCGTTCCCGTTCAACATCCGCCGCAATGTCGGCATCTGGAAATTGCTGTTCATGGACGACAAGCCGTTCATGGCGGATGCCGCGCGATCCGCGCAATGGAATCGCGGCGCCTATCTCGTGAACGGGTTTGGCCATTGCGCCGAATGCCACAGCCCGCGCAACTTCCTGGGCGGTCTCGTCACGGCGCAGCGCTTTGCCGGCGGGCCAAACCCGGAAGGCGAGGGCTGGGTGCCCAACATCACGCAAAAGGGCATCGGGGAGTGGAGCGAAAAGGACATCGCGGATTTCCTCGAGACCGGCGACATGCCCGAGGGCGACAGCGCCTCGGGCGCGATGCGGCCGGTGATCAAGAACCTCGCGCAGTTGACTAGCGAAGACCGCGCCGCGATGGCCGCCTATCTGAAATCGCTGCCGCCGGTCGAAGGCCCGAAGCCGCCGCCGCGGAAACAGCCCGGAAGTTAGCCTTCTTGTTTTGACGCGTTTTCGTGACGCGAACCGGTGCCCACTTCGCTCGAAAACGCTTTAGCCCCCGCCAAAGGCCTTGAAGGTGATGATGGTGAGGGTGTCCTGGATCCCCGGCAGCACCTGCACCTTCTCATTGATGAAGTGGCCGATATCGGTGTCCTTGTCGACGTAGAACTTCACCAGCAGATCGTAATTGCCCGCCGTGGAATAAATCTCCGAGGCGATCTCGGCTTCGGCGAGCGCGTTGGCGACCGTGTAGGACTGGCCGAGCTTGCATTTGATCTGGACGAAGAAAGGAACCATCGCGGTTGCTCCGAAAGCATGTTCTGGCGGCTAATAGGCCAAAGTCGCGTGGCTTTAGCAAGCGACCTTGCCGGTTCGCAAGCCGAGCCTGTCACGCCCGGGGCCTGCGCTAGGGCGTCGTCACGGGTGCCGCCAAGGCCTCCCTGAGCCGCTGCGCCAGTTCGGCCGTCCGGTAGGGCTTGGTCAATACGATCGATTGCGCGTGCGCACGGCCCTGGTCGACCAGTGTCTCCAGGGCGTAGCCGGAGGAGAACAGCACGGGCAGGCCCGGGCGGATCAGGCGGGCCTGGTCGCCGAGCTCCCAGCCGCTCATGCCGCCGGGCATGATGATATCGGTGAACAGCAGGTCAATGTCCGGATTGGTGCGCAGAAGATCCAGGGCCTCGCGGCCGTTGACGGCGGCGATCACGCGATAGCCGAGCGCTTCGACCCGCTGGATGACGGAGGAGCGAACGAACGGATCGTCCTCCGCGATCAGGACCGTCTCGTGACCGCGGGGCGCCGCGGCCTCGATGTCGGGGGCGGTGGCACGCACATGCTCGGCGCCGGCATACGGCAGATAGATCCGCACCGTCGTCCCCAGTCCGCGCTCGCTGTAGATCGAGACATGTCCGTTGGACTGTTTTGCAAAGCCGTACACCATGCTGAGGCCGAGGCCAGAACCCTTGCCGACCTCCTTGGTGGTGAAGAACGGCTCGAAGGCATGCTCGATCACCTCGGCGGTCATGCCTTCGCCGTCATCGGTGACTGATATCAGGGCGTAGTTGCCGGACATGACCTCGGGATGCAGCGCGCGGTAGTGGTCGTCGATCGACGAGATCTCCGCGCTCAGCGTCAGATGTCCGCCGCCGGGCATCGCGTCCTGCGCGTTGAGGGCGAGGTTCAGCACCGCGGATTCGAGCTGGGCCCGGTCCGCATAGGCGAGGATGGTGCCGGGACCGAAGGCGGTCCTGATCTCGATGCTCTCGCGCAAGGTGCGCTTCAGCAGCTTCTGCATGGAATCGAGCAACTGCCGGCAATCGATCGCCTGCGGTTGCAGAAACTGCCGGCGGCTGAACGCCAGCAATCTCTGGGTCAGCTCCGCGCCGCGCTCGCCGGACTGGCAGATATCCTCGGCGAAACGCTGCAGGTCGGGCCGGGCCTTGAGCTGCTCGCTCAGGTGCTCGGCATTGCCGACGATGACGGTGAGCAGATTGTTGAAGTCGTGGGCGATGCCGCCGGAGAGCTGGCCGACGGTCTCCATCTTCTGAGCCTGATGAAGCTGCTGCTCGGTCAGCTTGCGCGCGGTCAGGTCGTGAACGATGCCGACGAAGATCGGCTCGCCGTCCTGGAGCGCGCCGCCGACGGACAGGTCCACCGGGAATGTCGATCCGTCCTTGCGAACGCCGAGGCCCTCGCCGCCGTCGCGGATGTAGCGCTTGTTGAGAGCGTTCTGGTCGGCGGGCATCAGCAGCTTGACGTTCTGGTCGAGGACTTCGTCGGCGCGATAGCCGAACAGGCGTTCGCAGGCCGGGTTGAACAGCAGGATGCGATCGTCCGCGTCGAACAACATGACGCCGTCGACGGCGGTCTCGACCACGGCGCTGAGCCGCGCCACGCTCTCGCGCAGCGCGCGCTGGGCTTCGCTCACCTGCTGAAGCAGCATGGCGGTGTCGCGGCTCCGGGTCTCCTCCTCGACGAGCGCGGCCTGGACCTTATGGAGCTCGAACGCGGAGGGGATGGTCAGGATCTTTGGCAGCAGCGGCCAGAGCGCGCCGGCCGTGAAGACGGAGGCTGCCGCGGTCAGGGCCTTGACCAGCCCCTCGATGCCATAGACCGGCACCCACAGCGTATAGATCGACAGGATGTGGGTCAGCCCGCAGGCCATGATGAAGATCGCAAACGCCCAGTAGACCCAACCGAATTTGAGATCGCGCCGCTTGGTGACCAGGATCGCCAGCGCGAAGGGGATCGAGAAATAGGCCGCGGCGATCAGCGCGTCCGACACGACGTGAAGCCAGATCAGCTCAGGCTCCCACAACAGGCAGATCCCGTGCGGCGAGAACATCGAGGAATCGAGCAGACGTTGCAGATAGGCCCACATGATTGATCCTGACAGGCTGTAGCTCGGAGGCGGCCAGCCCTTCGGTCCGCGGGGCGGTTCCGCACGCCTTCAACGTCTCATTCATCGATGCGGGCGCCAAGTGCCAACCCCAATTTTTTGCGCCTTGCGCACGGTTGGGGGACGACAAATTCGCATCGGAGGGCTGCAGGCAGGTGATTCGCTTGCCGGCCACGGGCGCTCGCGCTAGGACAAAAGATCACTCCCGTTCATGCCAAGCGAGCGCCCGGCGATGACGACACCGATAGCGCTGACCATTGCAGGCTCGGATTCGAGCGGTGGCGCGGGCATCCAGGCCGACCTCAAGACCTTTGCCGCGCTCGGCGTCTACGGCGCCTCCGTCATCACGGCGCTGACCGCGCAGAACACGACTGGCGTCACCGGCATTCACGCCGTACCGGCTGATTTCGTGACCGCGCAGATCGATGCGGTGTTCTCCGATCTTGCGGTCGGCGCGGTCAAGATCGGCATGGTGGCGCAGCCCGACAGCATCGACGCGATTGCGGCTGGCCTGACTCGCTGGTCGCCGCGGCATGTCGTGCTCGACCCGGTGATGGTCGCGACCTCCGGTGACCGGCTGCTCGCCGCCGAGGCCGTCGAGGCCTTGCGCACAAAACTCGTTCCGATGGCCTCGGTGATCACGCCGAACCTGCCCGAGGCGGCGGCGCTGCTCGATACGCCGATCGCGACCAGCGAGGCCGAGATCGAAGGGCAGGGACGGCGCCTGCTCGCCTTTGGCTGTCGCGCCGTACTGATCAAGGGCGGGCACGGGCAGGGCGCCGAGAGCATCGATTATCTCGTCAGTGATGAAGGTGTGATTGCGTTGTCGGCGCCGCGTGTGGCTACGAAGAACACCCACGGCACCGGCTGCTCGCTGTCGTCGGCAGTCGCGGCGGGGCTTGCCAAGGGCGAGGGCTTTGAGCAGGCCGTGCGCAATGCCAAGAGCTGGATCAGCGCGGCGATTGCACAGGCCGATCGATTTGCCGTCGGTCACGGCCACGGGCCGGTGCATCACTTCCACAAATTCTACTAAACCTCGCTTCCGCACGGTTCGCCGTTAACCAGTCGCGCGTTGCGACCTCCAGGCTTTTGCGGACCGCGGCGGCCCGGCCATGTCGCCAGATTGTCGCATGGCCCTGCTATCCGCTGAACACACGAGGCGGGGCATGATTCGTATCCACGAGCGCTTCGCCGGTTCAACGTCATCCCCCTGTCACGGGACATTGTTACAGGCTGATGTATGGGAAGTTACGATATGAGTGACGAGAGTCCCGAGCGGCGCTTTCGGACCTTGTTCATCTCCGACGTCCATCTCGGGGCCCGCGGTTCGCAAGCCGATCTTCTCCTCGACTTCCTGCGCTACCACGATGCCGACACCATCTACCTCGTCGGCGACATCGTCGACGGCTGGGCGTTGAAATCGAGCTGGCACTGGCCGCAATCGCACAATGACCTCGTGCAGAAGCTTTTGCGCAAGGCGCGCAAGGGCGCAAAAGTCATCTACGTGCCCGGCAATCACGACGAGTTCCTGCGCAACTATTACGGCACGCATTTCGGCGGCATCGACGTGGTCGAGAACACCGTGCACACCGGCGCGGACGGCCGGCGCTATCTCGTCATCCACGGCGACATTTTCGACCTCGTGGTGCAAAACGCGCGCTGGCTCGCCCATCTCGGCGACAAGGCCTATGACTTCGCGATCCAGATGAATCGCTTCGTCAACTTCTTCCGGCGACTGTTCGGCGTGCCCTATTGGTCGCTGTCGCAATGGGCGAAACTGAAAGTGAAGAACGCGGTCAATTATATCGGCGCGTTCGAGCAGGCGCTTGCGGCCGAGGCGCGGCGTCACGACGCCGACGGCGTGATCTGCGGCCACATCCACTACGCCACGATCCGCGATGAAGGCGATATCCGCTACATGAATTGCGGCGACTGGGTGGAGAGCTGCACGGCGCTGGTCGAGCACGACGACGGACGTTTCGAGATCATCACCTGGGCCGACCAGTTGCAGAAGGCAGCACCCATCGTCGCGGTGCCGGCACGGGCGGCATAATGAGGATCCTGGTCGCGACCGACGCATGGCATCCCCAGGTCAACGGGGTGGTTCGGACGCTGACCAAGCTCGCTGACGCGGCAAGATCGTTCGACGTCGAGTTCTCGTTCCTGACGCCGCAATCATTCCGCACCTTTGCGATGCCGAGCTATCGCGATGTGCGCCTCGCCATGCCGCGGCCGAAGCGGATCGCAAAGCTGATCGAGGAAGCGCGGCCCGACAGCATTCATATCGCGACCGAAGGGCCGATCGGGTTGATGGTGCGCCGCTATTGCCTGCAGCGCGCGCTGCCGTTCACGACCAGCTTTCACACCCGCTTTCCCGAGTATGTGCGGGCGAGGGTGCCCGTTCCGGAGTCTCTGATCTGGCGGGCCCTGCGCCGTTTCCATGGCGCGAGCCGTGCCGTGATGGCGGCAACGCCGGCACTGGCGCGCGAGCTTGCCGAGCGCGGCTTCGAGAACGTCGTGCTGTGGCCGCGCGGCGTCGATACAAAACTGTTCCATCCCCGCGCCATCGACCTTTGCCTGCCGGCACCCGTGTTCTTGTGCGTCGGCCGCGTCGCGGTGGAGAAGAACCTGGAAGCTTTCCTCGATCTCGACTTGCCCGGGACCAAGGTGATCGTCGGTGACGGCCCGGCGCGGGCCTCGCTGGAGCAGGCCTATCCCGATGCCATCTTCCTCGGCGAGCGCCATGGCGAGGCGCTGGCTGAAATCTATGCAGCCGCCGACGTCTTCGTGTTCCCGAGCCGGACCGACACGTTTGGCCTGGTGCTACTGGAGGCGTTGGCGAGCGGCCTGCCGGTCGCGGCCTTCCCCGTGAGAGGACCTCGGGACGTGATCGGCGAAGCGCCTGTCGGCGTGCTGGACGAGGATCTGCGCGGCGCCTGCTTGGCAGCGCTCGACATTTCCCGTCAGGACTGCGTCGAATTCGCCGCCTCTCATACCTGGGAGGCGTCAGCGCGCGCCTTTATCGACCGGATTTTGGCCGTCGGCGCGGTGCTGCCCCGTGCGGGCGCGGTGCTGCCCCGTGCGGGCGGGGTGGAACAGCCGCGTTTCGTGGCCTGATATCCAAGCCTGATATCCAAGCCTGTCACGCTTGGGTGTCTTTCCAGCCGTCAGCCGGCGCGGTACACATTGTGCATGACGGAACCAGCTCTCCCGATCGGCCCCGCCGACATTGATGCCGCAGCGCGCGTGATTGCGCCCTTCGCCATCCGCACGCCGCTGTTGTCATTCCCGGTGCTCGACGAGCGCGTCGGCGCAAAGGTGTTCCTGAAGCCGGAGATGCTTCAGCGCACCGGCTCCTTCAAGTTCCGCGGCGCCTTCAACAAGGTGGCCTCGATCCCGCAGGATAAGCGCGCCGGCGGCGTGGTCGCGTTCTCCTCGGGCAACCATGCCCAGGGCGTGGCCGCGGCGGCAAAGCTGCTCGACATGCACGCGACCATCGTGATGCCGTCGGATGCGCCGCTGACCAAGCGCGAGCGCACGAAATCCTACGGCGCCGATGTCGTTCTTTACGATCGCGACCGAGACGATCGCGAAGCGATCTCCCGCGGCATCGCCGAGAAGCGCGGCGCGACGCTGGTTCGGCCCTATGACGATCCCTTCGTCATCGCAGGGCAGGGTACCGCGGGGCGCGAGATCGCGGAAGATATGGCCGCCCGCGGCATTGTTCCCGACATCGTGGTGGCGCCGGCCTCCGGCGGCGGCCTGATCGCGGGCGTCGCGACCGCAGTGAAGGCGCGCTACCCGCAGGCACAGATCATCGTCGCCGAGCCCGAGGCGTTTGACGATCACACCCTCTCGCTCGCTATGGGCCATCGCGAGCCGCACGCGCCGGCGGGTCGGACCATCTGCGACGCGCTGATGGCGCTGATCCCGGGCGAGATGACGTTTGCGATCAACAGCAAGCTACTGTCCCGCGGCGTGACTGCATCCGACAAGGAGGTCGGCGCGGCCGTGGCGTTTGCCTATCGCGAGCTGAAGCTGGTGGTCGAGCCCGGCGGTGCCGTCGGCCTCGCTGCACTGCTCGCCGGCCGTCTCGACGTCGCCGGCAAGAACGTCGTCATCGTGCTCTCCGGCGGCAATGTCGATGCCGACCTGTTTGCGGAGCTCGTGGCCTAAAGGCCGAATAGACCAACAGCGAAGGGGCGGAGCATTGCTGCTCCGCCCCTTTGTCGTGTCTTGAAGCCGTGATCAGTGCATGAACCCGCCGCGGCGGTTCATGCCACCATTATTGCCGCCATTGTTCTGCGGCGCCTGGTTCATCGACTGCTTGAAGTTGTTGTTCACGGTGACGTTGTTGATCCGGTTCGGCGTGGTATTGAGCTGCGGACGGTTGTTGACCTGCACCGAGTTCGACGGGTTGTTGTTCAGTTGCTTCACAATACCGGTATTGCCGGTGGTCACGCGGACCGGCGGCTGGTTCTGACCGGTGGTTGCGGGGCCAGAGGTCTTCACGTCGATGTTCTTGACGTCGACCTTCGGTCCGTCCTTGCCGACATTCGTGGCCGGCAGGGTCACGATCTTGCCCGGGTTGATGCCAGTGTTGCCGGTCGTGGTGTTGCCCGCGGGCAGCGTCACGATCTTGCCGACGACACCGGTGTTGGACGGCGTACCAGTATTGGTGTTGGTCGGCGCCGGCAGCGTGACGACCTTGCCAGGAACCTGGGCGGGCGTCTCGATTGGCTGCTTCGGCAAATTGTTGCCGGCCGGCAGCGTCGTGACCTGACCACCATTCTGACCGTTATTGCCGAGCTTGCCGATGACATTGCTGTCGATCGGGATCGGCTTGTTCTGGCCGCCATTGTTCTGGCCGACAGGCAGGTTGCCATTGCCGAGCCCGCCACCCTGCGCAACGATCGGCAGGTACTTGTTCGGGCCGAGATTGGTGACCTTGAGCGGCGCGATGTTCTGCGGCGCCAGGAAGTGGGTCGCCTGCATCAGCGGGATCTCCTTCGGCTGCAACTGCAGCTTCAGGGCCGACTGCGCATACGGGCTGTTGGAGTAGCTGTCGTAGAAGGTCTTGTAGGCGACCGGCGAGTTGGCAAGCACGGTCTTGTGCCAGGCATTCGCGATCAGGAGGTTGGCGAGCAGCCAGCGGATGCGGTCGCACAGCGGGTCGTGCGGGTACATCTGGATGAACTCCTGATAGTACTGCGGCTGGCCTTCCGAGAGCACGTAGTCATAAGCCTGGCGAGCCGAACGGCTCGGCAGGTTCGACGCCATCTGCACGACCGGGGCCTTGACCGGCGCGCGGTTGGCGGCAACGGCGGTGTCACCGAAGAAGGTGAAATCGGAGGTCAGCGAGGAGCTCTCCCACGGCACCTGCGCGCCGTCGGTGGTCTGGTTCACTTCCAGGCGGACGCGCTTGAAGAGCTGCTCGATCGGCAGGTTCGGCTCACGCGCGATGTTGAGGAAGGCCTGCGTATAGGGGCTGTGGCCGCCCTGACCATCCTGCGCTTCCGAGCCCGGCGCGGTGGAGTAACCGACGATCGAGCCGTTCGGCGCATCGACGATCGCTAGGCCACGGCCGGCGTCGTTGACGCTCGGGAAGGGGTTGTTGCGGCAGGCATCGAGAATGACGATGCGCATGCGGCTCGGAATCGTCTCCAGCGTCGACATCACGTCGACGAGACGAATCGATCTGCTGACGAGCTCGTCGGGGCTGCCGACCTTCGCATCGACAGGCACGAGATAGTTCTCGCCGGCGAGCTGCACGCCGTGACCGGCATAGTAGACCATCGCCACCGTGTTGGTGCCGCGCGAGGCGACCTTGGCGGAGAAGTCCTGCACTACCTTGAGCATGTCGCTCTGGGTGAGGTCGGTCGCGGAGATCACCTCGAAGCCGGCGGAGTTGAGGAATTTTGCCATCGACTCGGCGTCGTTGTCGGGGTTCGCGAGCTGCGGCGCGTTCTGGTAGTTGGAATTGCCGATCACCAGCGCCACGCGTTGCTCGGGGCTCTGCTGCGCGGCCGGGAGGGCCGGTGCGACGGGGGCGGCTTGCGCGGGGGCGACCTGCGCGAAAGCCGGGTCGCAGGCGACGCCGTACAGGCTTCCCAGGACGCTGGCGGTCAACAGAAGGGATTTTAGGCGGAACATGGCGTGCTCCTTTGGCACTGGTCTCGATGCGAGATTGGTGCCCTGCACGCTAGAACGCGTTCGAGTTTTGGGACGTGATGCCGGTCACCATCGTACCGTGCGTGACCTGGGTCACGCACGGGAGCCGAATTCACCGGCTGCGGACGGCGTTAGCCATGCGTGAGAAGCCCTGGTCCAGCAAAGCGCGCACCTCGGCCGGCAATGCGCAATCGTCCATTGCGGCGCGCATGCATGACATCCATTCGTCGCGCTCGGCCTCGCCGATGGCGTAGGGACGGTGTGCCGACATGATGCAGCGGTGCTCCGGCCGGTTGAAATAAAGCGGCGGCCCGCCGAGCCAGCCGCTCAGGAACTCGAACAGAAGCTGGCGGATCGGGGCCAGATCCGCGCCGTGCATGGCGCGGATGCGGTGCGCGCCGGGGTTCGTGTCCATGATCTCGTAGAAGCGGTCGGCCAGCCGCCGCACCGCGGCCTCGCCGCCGATGAGGTCGTACGGGGTTGTCGTCGTCGTCGGGGCTTCGCTGGTGGACGCGGTCGGCATGGTCGCAGGGCTCATCGATGAGGGGCGCGGCGAGCCAACAGGTCCGGTGCGATTGACGCTATGATTTGGATCAATTTTCAAGTGGTCGGGCCCCGATCGATTGCCGAACGGGCGCGTTTTGGGCAGCATCGCCTGCGAGCTTAAGGGGGCAGTCCGACACATGCTGAAATCGATCGATCCGATCCTGACGCCGGACCTGCTCTGGCTTCTCGCCTCCATGGGCCATGGCGACGACCTCGCGGTCGTCGATGCCAATCACCCGGCGGCACGCATCGCGCGCTCGACGTCGTCGCAGCGCCTGGTGCATCTGACCGGCATCAGCATGGAGACCGCCGTCCGCGCGATCATGACGCTCTATCCGCTCGACGATTTCGAGCCCGATCCCGTGCGCGTGATGGCGCCGGTCGACGATCCCGACCGCGTGCCGGACGTGCAGCGCGCGGTGCTGGCGGAAATCGAGCGCTCCGCCGGCGGCCCCGTGCAATGCGGCAAGCTCTCGCGCAACGATTTCTATCGCGCGGCTGCGTCGAGCTTTGGCGTCGTGCAGGTCGGGGACAGCAGGGGCTACGGCTGCTTCCTGCTGCGCAAGGGTGTGATCGGGATCTAGGCGCGCGCAAGATCGCGTCCTCGTGCCCCGGACGCAGCGCAACGTCTCTTCGACGATGCGCTGCAGAGCCGGGGCCCATGCCACAGATGAGTTCGTCGCCGTCTGGGTCCCGGCTCAGCGCCGCAACGCTTATGTCGTTGCGGCGCGTCCGGGACACGAGAGTAGGAGGCGCTCGCAATGACGGCGTTGAGAGAGTTTGCGCTACGAGAAGAACGCGATCTTCTCGGCCTGGGTCATGCGGCGGATCGGGGCCAGGGGATCGTTGGCGGCCGTGCGCGGCGTCTTGAGCATGCCGCTGGCGAGGATGGTCGCGCCGAGCGAGGCCTCCGCCGCCGGCGAGGACATCGGCGCGGATGACGACATCGCGACCGGTGAGGGCATCGGAAGCGACGTCGCTTGTGCGACCACGGGCTCGGGGCGCTCCATCACCGCAGTGGCGGCTTCGGCGATGGCCTCGCGCAGTTGCGCGATCGTTTCGGCCATCCCGGCCGACACGGCCTCTGCGACAACGGGCTCTTCGACGACAGGCTCCGCCGCGAATGGCTCTGCGGCGATCGGCTCCGCAGCGGCTGGTTCTTTCGCGACCGGCTCCGCAGCAACGAGCTCTTCCACAACCGGTGCATGAACCTCCGCCGCAATCTCGCTGAACTCGCCGATGATCTCGTCGAACTCCGGATCCGGCGCAGCCATCTCCATCGCGATCGCCGCAAGGACGGCTTCGTCCTCGGCCTCCGCCGCCGCATCGAGCTGCGGCTCGTCGATGACCTCCGCGAGTGCGGCGGGTTCAGCGACATCCAGCTCGCTAACGATCGGGCTCTCCACGATCTCTGCGATTTGGACTTCGGCGATCTGGATTTCACCGATCGGCTCGGCGGCCGCGGCTTCCATCGTCTCGGCGATGTCAGTTGTAGCTGCGGCAAGCTCCGGCTCGGGGGCCGTGGCGACCTCTTGCTGCATCTCCGCGACGTCTGCCGGCGGCTCGCTCACCGCCATCTCCATGGCGATGTCGGCAGTCGGCGCTTCCGCAACTTCGGGCGCTTGCTGCGCCGGTGCGGGAGGAGGAGGTGCTGCCTCGGCCTGCCTGGCCGTGGCGCCGCCGCCGGCCTGCTCGATCTGGTCCTTGAGCAGGTCGAAGGCGACCCGGAGCTCGGTGCGCGGGTCGATGGTCGCCATCTGGCCGCAGGCGCCCTCGATGGCCGTGAGCTGCGAATCAATCAGGTCGCAGATTCGCCCGTCGGCGCCGATCTCGCGCCAGCGCCAGGAGATCTCCTTGATGATGCGCACGCCGCGGTGGATCGGGCTGAGGCTCGCCTCGATCATGCCGGGATCGAACGCTGCGACCGCCAGGGTCTCGGCCTCGCGAACGGCGCGGCGGATCGCGGCCAGCACCTCGGGCACGCGATCCTCGACGACAGGTTGACGCTGCGCCGCAAGGGTTTCCTCGATTTTGGCAACGGCATCGAGCACCATGCGCGTGTCGGCGTTGCGGTTGCGCTTGGCGTATTCGCCGAGGAACCAGCGGCCGCGCGCGGTCTCCATAAAGGCTTCGCGGATCGCGTCGTAATCCTGCTCGTTCGGCTCGGCCGCACGGGCGGACATCGGCGAGAGGGCGAATGCTTCATTGGCCATGGCAATCTCGTCGCGCAAATCAGTGCGCGTTACTGTAACGATCACCACGATATCGACCGAATCGCAATTGAATTGATGCCGAACGAATCACAAATCCCCACAGCATCTGCGTCGCAAGGCCGGCGATTCGCGATTCGGCTGGCGCTGTTCTACTCGACGTCGTTCGGTCTTCTCGGTACCCATCTGCCGTTCTTCCCGGTCTGGCTGAAGGCCGTCGGCATCGATTCCGGCTGGATCGGGATCATCTGCGCCGTGCCCGCGGTGACGCGATTCACCTCGCTGCCCTTCGTGACCGCGACGGCAGAACGCCGCCACGCCCTGCGCGCAGCCATGATCATCTCCGCCTTTGCCGCAGCAATCGGCTTCACGCTACTCGGCACGCAGCATCGGCCGATAGCCGTACTGCTGCTCTATGTCGTCACCTGCGGCTTCTGGACGCCGCTGATGCCGCTGACGGATGCCTATGCGCTGCGCGGCGTCATCAGCTACGGCCTCAGCTACGGCCCGCTGCGGCTGTGGGGATCGGTTGCCTTTATCGTCTGCGCGCTCGCCTGCGGGCTCGCGATCGACGTGATCGCGGCGCGCGAACTGATCTGGGTGATTGCATCGCTCGCGACGCTGTCGGCGTTCACCGGTCTCCTGCTGCGGCCGCTCGACGATATCGGTCGAAAGACCGTGGTCGCGCAGGGCGGCAAGCGCCTGCTGCGCGATGCAAACTTTGTTGCGATCATCGTTTCGGCGGCACTGATCCAAAGCAGCCACGTCGCCTATTACACCTTCGCCTCGATCAACTGGCAGACGCATGGCGTCAGTGGGCTGACGATCGCGATACTATGGTCGCTCGGCGTATTCGCCGAGATCATCGTGTTCGCGGTATCGCCACGGCTGTCGCTGCATCCGTGGCTGCTTGTGGTGATCGGCGGTGTCAGTGCGGTCGTGCGGTGGTCGGTCACGGCGAATGAGCCGCAGCTTGTTATCCTTGCGATCGTTCAGGTCGGGCACGGCCTCACCTTCGGGCTGACGCAGGTCGGCGTCATGAGTCTCCTGGTGCAACACGTTCCCTCGCATCAGATGGCGCGCGGGCAGGGCTATTACGCGGCGACCGCCGGCCTGTTGAGTTCGACGACGTCGATCATTTCAGGAGCGATCTACGCCCGCTATGGCGAGGGGCTCTACTACATGATGGCCGCGATGGCCGGCATCGGCGCGGCCGTGATGTGGTCGATGCGGCACCGGCTCAAGCATGATCCGGAAAAGTGCGAAGCGGTTTTCCCTCGCGACAAACGCGAAACGCGTTTGCGCGGAGATCATGCGCAAACAAAGAACTAATCAGCCCCAGAGCGTAGCCTCGGGCGGATAGACGAGACTGTCGTCATAACGAAGGCCATTGTCGCGATCGCGCGCCAGCAGCAGCGGGCCGTCGAGATCGACGAAGCGGGCCTGCGGCGTCAGCAGCATTGCAGGCGCCATCGACAGCGAGGTCGCCACCATGCAGCCGACCATGATCTCGAAGCCGAGCGTCTGCGCCGCATCCGCCATGGCGAGCGCCTCGGTGAGGCCGCCGGTCTTGTCGAGCTTGATGTTCACGGCGTCGTAGCGGTCGCGCAAGGGCGCGAGCGAATTGCGGTCGTGCACGCTCTCATCGGCACAGACGGCGAGCGGGCGCTTGATGCGGGCAAGCCGCTGGTCCCGGCCCGCCGGCAGCGGCTGCTCGACCAGGGTGACACCGACCTCGGCGCAGGCGTGCAAATTGTGTTCGAGGTTGGCATCGGTCCAGGCCTCGTTGGCATCGACGATCAGCTCGGATTCGGGGGCGGCCTCGCGTACGGCTGCGATCCGTTCGGCGTCGCCGTCGCCGCCGAGCTTGATCTTGAGGAGCGGCCGCCGCGACGCCTTGGCGGTGGCTGCCGCCATCGCCTCGGGGCTGCCTAACGAAATCGTGTAGGCCGTGGTCCGCTCGCCCGGCACGGGGCGGTCGAGCAGGTTCCAGACCCGCAACCCAGCCTGCTTGGCTTCCAGATCGATCAGGGCGCAGTCCAGGGCGTTACGGGCCGCGCCCGGCGGCATGGCCGCCTGAAGGGCCTGCCGGTCCAGTCCGCTCACTATTGCCTCCTGCATGGCCTGAATCGCTGCTAGCGTCGCCTCCGGGGTCTCGCCATAGCGCGGATAGGGCACGCATTCGCCGCGGCCGGTGAGCCCGCCGCGGCTGATCTCGGCCACAACGGTCACGGCCTCGGTCTTGGCGCCCCGGCTGATGGTAAAGCTGCCCGCGATCGGGAAGCG
The DNA here is from genome assembly GCF_006483445.1 of Bradyrhizobium guangdongense. GTDB lineage: Bacteria > Pseudomonadota > Alphaproteobacteria > Rhizobiales > Xanthobacteraceae > Bradyrhizobium > Bradyrhizobium guangdongense_A. Next base: position 27,868 of record NZ_PPPT01000003.1, read on the forward strand.
CTCGATTCGCGCAAGCAACGTTGGAAGTTTGGGCGAAGTCATTTAAAACTCTGGCAATTTCGAACCGGTAAGTTGCCTGCTGCAACTAACTATGACGGGTTGGGGATACCTTCTTCAAGGTAAGGGCGCGTGCGCAACCATCACTTTTCCGCTGCTTATGCCTCTTCAGGGGGGCGGGCATCTTGAGCGGCGATCCGAAGCTGGAACGGATCGCCAAGGGCAATGCGCTTGCGTTGTGCGCAACCGGGACCTGGACCGCAAGCTTTGCGCCCAGCCTCGAGCGCATCGTGGCTGACGCCGAAAAGCTCGCCGGCAGCCGGCAGAACATCTTTATCGACGTCTCCGAGGTCTCCAAGCTCGATACGTTTGGCGCCTGGCTGATCGAGCGGCTGCGCCGCAGCCTGACGCAAGGCGCTGTCGAGGCGCAGATCGCCGGTCTCTCGGCAAACTATGCGAGCCTCGTGGACGAGGTCCGGCGGGTGAAAGCCAATCCTGTCATCGACGGCAGCGCTGTCACCATATCAGGCATGCTGGAGCAGATCGGCCGCGCGGTTGCGGGTGTCGTCGGTACCATCGCGAGCCTGGTCGACATGCTCGGTGCGGTGCTGGCGGCCGGCGGACGCGTGCTGATCCATCCGCGCTCGTTCCGCCTGACCTCGACGGTGCATCATCTCGAGCAGGTCTGCTGGCGCGCGGTGCCGATCATCGTGCTCATCACTTTCCTGATCGGCTGCATCATCTCGCAGCAGGGCATCTTTCACTTCCGCAAATTCGGCGCCGATATCTTTGTGGTCGACATGCTCGGCGTGCTGGTGCTGCGCGAGATCGGCGTGCTGCTGGTCGCGATCATGGTCGCGGGCCGCTCGGGCAGCGCCTATACCGCCGAGCTCGGCTCGATGAAGATGCGCGAGGAGATCGACGCGCTGCGCACCATGGGCTTTGACCCGATCGAGGTTTTGGTGCTGCCGCGCATGCTGGCGCTGGTGCTGGCGCTGCCGATCCTCGCCTTCCTCGGTGCGATGGCCGCGCTCTATGGCGGCGGGCTCGTCGCCTGGCTCTATGGCGGCGTCGATCCGGAAGCCTTTTTGTTGCGCCTGCGCGACGCGATCTCGATCGACCATTTTATCGTCGGCATCGTCAAAGCCCCGGTCATGGCGGCCGTGATCGGCATCGTTGCCTGCGTCGAGGGCCTGGCCGTGCAGGGCAGCGCCGAGTCGCTTGGCCAGCACACGACGTCTTCGGTCGTGAAGGGCATCTTCTTCGTCATCGTCATGGATGGCGTGTTCGCGATCTTCTTCGCGTCGATCGGAATGTGACGATGGCCGCGCCCGAGATCCAAAACCCCATCATTCGCGTCCGCGACATCACCGTGCAATTCGGCGCGACGCGCGTGCTCGACGGCCTCAATCTCGACGTCAAGCGCGGCGAGATCCTCGGCTTCGTCGGCCCGTCCGGTGCGGGAAAATCCGTGCTGACGCGCACCATCATCGGGCTCGTGCCAAAGGTTGCCGGCCGCATCGAGGTGTTCGGCGTCGACCTCGATGCATCGAACACCGCGCAGCGCCGTGGCGTCGAGCGGCGCTGGGGCGTGCTGTTTCAGCAGGGCGCGCTGTTCTCCTCGCTCACGGTGCGGCAGAACATCCAGTTCCCGATGCGTGAATATCTCAACGTCACACAGCGCCTGATGGACGAGATCACGATGGCCAAGCTCGCGATGGTCGGCCTCAAGCCTGAGGTGGCCGAGCGATTTCCCTCGGAGCTCTCGGGCGGCATGATCAAGCGCGTGGCGCTGGCGCGCGCGCTCGCGCTCGATCCCGATCTCGTCTTCCTGGATGAGCCGACCTCGGGCCTCGATCCGATCGGCGCCGGCGACTTCGACGAGCTGGTCAGGACGCTCCAGCGCACTTTGGGCCTGACGGTTTTCATGGTAACCCACGACCTCGACAGCCTTTATACAGCTTGCGACCGCATCGCCGTTTTAGGGAACGGTAAGATCATTGCTGCAGGGTCGATCGCCGACATGCAGGCCTCGCAACATCCCTGGTTGAGGCAGTATTTCCATGGCAAGCGCGCCCGCGCGGTCATGAGCTGATGTAGCCGGAGTATCCAATGGAAACGCGGGCGAACTACGTGCTGATCGGGTCCTTCACGCTGGCGGTGATCGCGGCGGCGATCGGCTTCGTGCTGTGGTTTCAGTCGCTCCACACCACCAAGCAGAGGAGCCCCCTGCGGGTCGTGTTCGAGGGACCGGCGGCGGGCCTGCGCAACGGCGGCAGCGTCAATTTCAACGGTATCCGGGTAGGTGAAGTGGTCTCGGTGAAGCTGGACAACCCGCGTCGGGTTGTCGCACTCGCCATGATCGAGAACAAGGCGCCGATCCGGAAAGACACCCTGGTCGGCCTCGAATTCCAGGGGCTGACCGGCGTCGCCGCGATCTCGCTCAAAGGCGGCGAGGAGGCGGCACCCCCGCCGCCGCTGGACGAGGACGGCATCCCGATCCTGATGGCCGATCCGACCAAGCTCCAGGACGTCACCGAGGCGATCCGCGGCACGCTGCAGAACATCAACAAGCTCGTCGCCGACAATCAGCAGTCGGTCAGCAACTCGCTGAAGAACCTCGAGACCTTCACGACCTCGCTGGCGCGCAATTCCGAGCGCATCGATGCTGTCATGGCCAAGGTCGACGGCGTGATGCTCAAGGCCGACAACCTCATGCTCGGCCTCAATACGCTCGCCGGCGGCAAGGACGGTGGCGAGCTGTTCCTGGCGGTGAAGTCGATCCGCGAGCTCGCCGACGATTTTGACAAGCGCTCGGGCGCGCTGATGGCCGACGGCCGCCGCACCCTCGGCGACATCAGCCGCGCCGTGAACAATTTCGACCGCAACCCCACCCGCGTGCTGTTCGGCGCCAGCAACAGCCAGCAGCAGGCGGCACCGCCGGCCGAGCCGCCGAAGCCGGCAGCAGCGCCGGCGGCGAGTGGTCGGCGGCAGTAGGATTGCTAATCCGACCTTGGCTGTCTCAATGGATTGATGAAGCCTAGCCCTGCAAAGTCCTTCTCGTTGTCGGTGACGACAACGCAGCCATTGGCTTCGGCCACTGCGGCGATGATCATATCGAACGCACTACGTGGCTTCCCGCTTGATTTCCCGTCGGCCATGAGGCGTGCCCAGATCAGACTTGCGCGCTCGTCGAAGGCAAGCACGCGTCCGGCAAACAGTGCCTGCGGTCCCTCCGGCCCGGCAAACCAAGCTTCAAGCTCGTTGCGCTTCTTTCCGGCCGGCTTCTCCAGAATGCCGCGCTGGATTTCTCCGAGAGTCAGCGTGGATATGTAGAGATCGGTGTCGATCTGTTCCGTCAGCCAAGCGATGAGGGACGGCGACCGAACCGGTCTGGTGACGTTGCTGATGATGTTGGTGTCGAGCAGATAGCGCGTCACAGATCGACTTTCCGGCCGGCGTCGCGCGCACGGGTCAGGTCGAGATCAGCGTCCACCAATGGCGAGCGCAGCAAGGCTGCAACGATGCCGCCCTTGCTCGGCGGTTCGCCGCCCATCGTCTGACTGACGACCGTCCTGATACGGCCGGCCTCGGCATCGTCCTCAGCCAACCGCTTGGCCAGAGAGCGGATCAGGTCGCGGTCGGCGTCGAGGCCAAGGACTTCGAAACGGGCCATACCGCGCTTGGACAGTCGTGCTCGATAGTTGCGAAGCGCCCGCTTTTGCGCCGTGTTCTTCATGGCGAAGCCCTCTCGGATATATCCTGTAATATATCCAGAAATGACGCGGGTGCAAGAGGAGTGCGTTATGACCGGAGGCATAAACGAAAACGGAGGCCGCGAGGCCTCCGTTCCGTATTTGGTGTTGCTGTCCGCCGTTTACCCCAGGCGACCCGCGCTGTGAGCGAGCAGGGTGTACACCAGCCCCGTCTCCGAGGTGAGGTGGCTGCGCAGCTCCTGCGGGCCACGGCCGTCGCGGGCGACTTCGTCGAGCAGGCGTTCGAACTCCGCGACGTAGCGGTCGACGGTCTGCTTGAAGTTGCGGTCGGCGCGATACTTGCGGGCGACCTCGTCAAAGGCCTTCTGGCCGGCGGGCGTGTAGAGGCGCTTGGTGAAGGCCTTGTTCTCGCCGCGCTGATAGCGATCCCACATCTCGGCGGCGAGGTTGCGGTCCATCAGCCGGCCGATGTCGAGCGACAGCGACTCCAGCGGATTGCCACCGGTCTGCGGGGCCTGCGGTTGCGGTGCGCGGCCGCGCGGTGCGGTCGGCGGGGTCTGGCCTGCGTCGGTGCGGCTCAGGAGGTCCGACAGCCAGCCGTCACGGCCCTGGTCGTTGCCCGCGGGCGCAACCGGCGGGGCTTCCGTCCGGCGCGAGGCGGGCATGCCGAGGTCCGGCGGCGGCAGGGTCGAGGCGCTGCCGGTGTCGCGCATGCGCGTCTCGGTACGGCCGCCGGCGGTCGCCAGCATCGGCTCTTCCTGGCGGGCGACCGAGGCGCGGCCCGTGGTCGTGACGTCGAGGCCACGGCCGTGCTGGGCCACGATGCGGTTGAGCTCGGCGAGGGCCTCGATCTGGTCGACGATCACCTTGCGCATCTGCGCAGTGCTTTCGGCGGCCTCCTGCGGCATCTCGAGCACGCCGCGGCGCAGCTCGTTGCGGGTGGCTTCGAGCTCGTTGTGCATCTCGAAGGCCATCTGCTTCATGCTGGAGACGAGGTTGGCGAACTTCTCGGTCGACTGCTTGAACATCGCATCCGCCTCGTCGGTGGTCTGGCGGTAGATGTCGTGCATGGCGTCAAGGGTCTGCCGGTGCTCCTCTTCCGAGGCCGCACGCACCGCCTCGAACTGGCGGGTGATGGCGGCAGATCCCGCGCCGGCGGTCTCGGCGACCACGCGCGCGATGTCGCGGGCACGCTCCTCGGCGGCTGCCAGCGATTCATCGAGCAGTCCGGTGAAGCGCGACAGACGCTGGTCGAGATCGGCGGTGCGCAGGTCGATCGTGGTGACGAGCGATTCCAGCGCCTGCTTGCGCTCGGCGAGCGAGGCGGTGGTGTTCTTGTTGCTCTGCTCCACGACCTGGGCTGCGTCGACGAGCGCCTTGCCGTGCGCGTCGAACTGGGTCGAGAGCTGGCCGAGATCCTCCAGCGCGCGGGTGGTCTTGGCGTTGAAGACGTTGAGCTGGTCTTCCAGCGTCTGCGTCGCGGCGCCGTTGCGCGAGGTGACGTCGTTCATGGCCGAGACGAAGTCGGCGACGCGGGTGACGAGCGCACGCTCGAGCGAGTTGAGGTTGTCGTGCGCGCCGGTCAGCACCTCCTGGAGGAGGATGTTGCCTTCGCGCAGACGCTCGAACAGGGCGACCGTGTCGGTGCGCAGGATCTTGCTGGTCTCCTGCATCTCGGTGACGGCCGCGATCGAGACCTGGCGCGACTGGTCGATTGCCGCGCGCGAGGCCTGCTCGAGGTCCTTGAGCGACTTGTTGACGGCGCCGGTCGCCATCTCACTCGCCGAATTGATGGTGCGGGCGACGTCGTTGCCGTTGCCCATCATCGACTGTGCGAACGCCTGGCCGCGCGTCTCGATCGCCTTGAGCGCGTCGGAGGTGACGCGATCGATGTCGATCGTGAGCTGGCTGGTCTTCGAACCGATGGAGTCGACGAGCGCGCCGCGCTTGGCGTCGATCATGTTCGACAGACGGTCGGTCTGCTGCTGGACGTAGGTGACGATCTCGTCGGTCTTCGCCGTCATGGCGGTGCCGAAGCTGCCGCTTGCTGCGAGCACCGAGCGTTCGACGTCCGCCGAGCTCGATTTGACCCGCGAGCTCGCCTCGTTCGAGGCGTTGATCAGCGCGTTCTGCGCATTGAGCGCGCTGGTCTGGATGTCGTTGGTCGCGTTCGTCGTCGCGGAGCCGAGCGCGCGCTCGATGTCGGCCGAGATCGCGCGGATCTGGCTTGCGGTGTCGGCGGAGGTCGAGGTCAGCGAGGTCTGGGCCTCGCGCGCGCTGTTGAGGATCGCAGATGCGGTATCGGCGCCGACCGCCGTCAGGGTACGCTCGATATCTGACGCGAGCGACTTGACGTGGTTGACGGCTTCCGACGACGCGGTGATCAGCGAACCGTGGGCGTCGCGGACGCCTGCAGTGATGCTCTCGATCGTCGCGCCGCTGGCCGACGACAGGGCACGCTGCATCTCCGCCGCCAGCGACTTGACCTGGGTGGTCGAGTCGGCCGAGACGGCGAGCAGGGTGCTCTGCGCATCGCGCGCGCTGGTGGTGATGGTCTCGGCGGTCGTGAGGCCAGCCTGCGACAGCGTGCGTTGTACCTCGGCTGTGAGCGACTTGACCTGCGCGGCCGCATCGCTGGACGCGGTGGCGAGGGTGTTGTGTGCCTCGCGGGCGCCGGCGGTGATGGTCTCGGCGGTGGCGGTGCCGGCGGTCGAGAGCGAACGCTGCACCTCGACGGCGAGCGACTTCACCTGCGTTGCCGCTTCGGTCGACGCATTGACGAGAGTGTTCTGCGCCTCGCGGGCGCCGGCGGTGATCGACTCGGCGGTTGCCGTGCCGGCCATCGACAGCGAACGCTGCATGTCGGCCGACAGCGCCTTGATCTGGTTGGCGCTTTCGGTCGAGGCCGCAATCAGCGCGGTCTGGGCGTCGCGGGCGCCGGTGGTGATCGCCTCGGCGGTCGTGGTGCCCGCCATCGAGAGCGAGCGCTGCACATCGGAGGTGAGCGCCTTGACGTGGTTGGCCGCATCCGAAGAGGCGGTGACCAGCGTGGTCTGCACCTCGCGGGCGCCGGCCAGGATCGAGGCCGCGGTCGCCGAGCCTGCCGCCGACAGCGTGCGTTCGACGTCGGCCGACAGCGCCTTGATCTGGTTGGAGGTCTCGCCGGAGGCGGAGACCAGGGTCGACTGCGCCTCGCGGGCGCTGGTCAGGATCGAGTTCGCGGCGCCCGTACCGACCGCGGTCAGCGCGCGCTCGACTTCCGCGGAGGTCATCTTGAGCTGCGCATTGACGTCGGAGGAGACCGTCATCAGCGACTGCTGCGCGGTGCGCGCACCGGTCTGGATGGTCTCGCTGGTGTTGACGACGAGGTTGGTGAGCGAACGCTCGGCATCCTCGACATGCGAGCGGATCGTCGTGGAGATGATCTCGGCGCGCGACATCAAATCGTCGCTGGCCTGGCGGCCGCTGCTCTCGATGCGGCCGGCAACCGCCTCGACACGCGAGCCGAGCAGGTCCTCGAACTGGGCGACGCGCACGTCGATGTCGCTGGCAACCGAGCCGACCTTGGTCTCGATGGCCTGGTGGATGTCCTGGAAGCGCGCCGTGACCGTGTCGGCCAGATGCGTGCTGCGGGTGTCGATCGTCTCGGTGACGCTGGTGATGCGGCGGTCGACAGCCTCGATCGCCTGCGCGGTGCCGTCGGTCAGCGTCGTGGTCAGAAGGCCGAGACGCGAGTCGATCGACTGCAACGCCTGGGTGGCGCCGTCGTTGAGCGTGGTCGAGAGCTGGGTGAGGCGGGTGTCGATCGAGTGGATCGCCTGCGCCGCGCCGCCGGTCAACGTCGTCGTGAGGTGGGTGAGGCGGGAGTCGATCGACTGGATCGCCTGCGACGCACCGTCGGTGAGCGAGGTCGCCAGCGTGTTGAGGCGGCCGTCGATGGTCTCCGTCACCGACTTGGCGCGGGTGTCGAACGACTGCTCGAGCGCGGCGACGCGGCCGCCGAACTGTTCGTCGAAGGTCTTGATGCGGCCTTCGACCGCGGAGTCGAGCGTCGCGATCTTGGTGTCGAGCGAGGAGTCGAGATTGGTGACGCGCTCGCCGAGCGTGGTCTCGAACTGCACCAGGCGCTGGTCGAGCGAGGCCGTGATCTGGCCGCCGTTCGAGGTGATGCGGGTGTCGAAGGTGTCGACATAGGTCTTCAGCGTCTCGGCGATGTCCTGGGTGCGCTGGCCCATGCGATCGACGATCTCGCCGCCGAAGGTCTTCACGGTGCGGTCGAACTCGGAGATGTGGCGGGTGATCAGCGCGCCGAGGGTGCCGGAGTCGCGGGCGAACTTCTCCACGAGCTCGGAGCCCTGGTTCTTCACCAGCTCGTCGAACGCGCTCATCTGCAGCGACAGCGAGTCGTGCGCGGTCTCGGTCTGGCTCACGACCTTGGCGACCAGGGTGTTGACGGTAGCGTCGAGCGCTTCGCTCGCCTTGTCGCCGCTCGTCATGATGTGGTTCGCCAGGCGGTTGCCGGCGTCGTCGATCTTGCTGGAGAGGTCGTTGGAGCGCAGCTCGAGCTCGAGCAGCAGCGAGTCCGACGAATTCTTCAGGCTGTCGTGGACCTGCTCGGTGCGCTCGGAGATGCCGTCGACGATCGCGGACGAGCGCTGCTCGAACTCGCCGGTGATGCGGTCGATGCGCTCGTTCAGCATCTCGTGGACGCGGTCGGCGAGGTCGACGAACTCGTCGTGGACGTGGCCGGTCTTGAAGTTGAGGCTGGTGGTCAGCCGCTCGCTGGCGTCGAGCACGGCGCGCGTGGTCTCGGCGCTGGCTTCCTCGAGGCGGTCGAGCAGGTCGCCGCCGCGCTCGCCGAGCGCGAGGATCATGTTGTCGCCGGCATTGCTAAGTGCGCCGGTGATGTGGGCGCCACGCTCTTCCAGCGCGCCGGTGATGGATTTTGCGACCTCGTCGACGCGCGAGGCGATGGCGTCGGAGATCAGCGCGATGTCGTGACGGAGATCGATCTGCACGCCGGAGATGGCGCTGCGGACCTGCTCGGCCTGGCCGACCAGATTGTCGCGCTGATGCGCGATGTCCTGAAGGAGTGCGCGGATGCGCACTTCATTGTCGCTATAGGCGCGCTCGAGGGCTGCGACCTCGTTGGCGACCAGGGTTTCGAGCTCGCCGGCGCGCGCGATCGCGCGCTCGATGCCGTCGCCCATCGCCGCGACCTCGCGGCGGATCGCCTGGCCGACGGTGACCATGGAATCGGCGGCCGAGCCTTCCGGCTCGGAGAAGCGGATCGCAACCTGCGACATCGCCTGCGCGATCATGCGCATTTCCTGGCCGCGCCAGACCAGGCTTGCCAGGAAGTAGAACAGCATCACGGGCGCGAAGAACAATGCGACGAGGCCGGCGAGCACCAGCACGCCGCCGCTCTGGCCCATCGCCGACTGGATCGAGGGCAGGAAGCCGACGGTCAGCGCGGCGCAGGCCGCAAGCCAAATGCCGGCGAACACGGTTGCGAACGTATAGACGCTGCGGGCAGGGCGGCCCTTCTGCAGCGCCTGCAGGATCTGGCCGATGGTCTCGCGGTCGTCATTGGCGGCGCGGCGCGACGTGCGCGGCTCCTCGATCGGCTCGAACACCGGACGTTCGTTCGCGGCAGGGCGCGTCTCGAAGGTCGGTTCATCGAATACCGGCGGGGCGGGCGGCGCCACCGAAGCCTCGTTACGCGAGGCCGCGCGGCTGGTATCCGCGGCGGTATCGCTGATGTTCAGGGCTTCCTGGATCGCAGAAAGCGCAACTTCCGTGGGATCTTTGACCTTTTTGGGAGTGTTCGCCATGTTCAGTCTGAGCCCTCGTTACTAATACACGTCCCCCGCGAGCCTTGCCCCGTCGCAAGCCCACAGACCGGTGCATGCCGCTTGAGCGGATCTGCGAGCCGCCCCCACCCGGACGGCTTGTCCGCCAATTTCCGCAAACATCCTATTGGCGAAGCGACGCGAATGAAATGCCTGCGATTAAGACAATCTTAATCATCGTTAACAGGAGTGCGTCGTAACGCCTTAGCATCAAATGAAATTCTCCACCGGACTCGCCAGATTGCGGCAACTTTTCGTCAATATGCGGGCGGAATTGGGCAAAACAGGCCTAACGTTCCATTAACCATTTCCATGGTTGGGTGACCCAAAGCTCTCCGCCGGACCGGGCGGTACGAGATGCGATGCCGGGGGGCCCGCGTGATGATGCCTGAACTGCAACGGATGGACTGGATGCCGTCGCCGCCGCTCGCTCCGCTCGACCATCCCCTCGATCTCGACCATCTCGCGCGCATGACGCTCGGCGATGCCGAATTGGAACACGAGGTGCTCGCCATGTTCGCCGAGCAGTCGACCCGGCTGATCGCGGCGATGTCGGCGCTACCGGGGGATGCGTCCGCGCTCGCCCACAAGCTGAAGGGCTCGGCCCGCGGGATCGGCGCCTTTGCGGTGGCCGATGCCGCTGCCCAGCTCGAATGTTCGCTCCGGACCGGCGATCATCCGTCCCGCGCCTTCGCGGAGCTGAAGGAGGCGGTGGCCGAGGCGCAGAGCGCGATCGAGACGATTCTGCGCCGGACCTGAGGCCCGCGACCGATTCCGGCCTACCCGTTTGTTTTGACGGGTTTTCTTGGCGTGAACCGGCGTCCATTTCGCGTGAAAACGCTATGGCGCCGCGCCGAGCGACCCGTTATAGGACAGCCGGACCCTCCTTCATTCCTCAGCTTCCGGCAGCACGAGCACACATGGCCAAAATCCACTTTGTCGACCACAAGGGCGAAACCCGCACGGTAGAAGTCGAGAACGGCGCGACCGTGATGGAAGCCGCTATTCGCAACGCCATTCCCGGGATCGAGGCTGAATGCGGCGGCGCCTGCGCTTGCGCGACCTGCCACGTCTATGTCGACGAAGCCTGGCGCGAGAAGGTCGGCAGCCCGACGCCGATGGAAGAAGACATGCTCGATTTCGGCTTCGACGTGCGCCCGAGCTCGCGCCTGTCCTGCCAGATCAAGGTGTCCGACGAGCTCGACGGGCTCGTGGTGTCGACGCCGGAACGTCAGGCTTAAGTTTCGCAGCTCAGTCCCTCGGCGGCGCGACTTCGATGCCGCGCTTGTGCCAGGGTTTCAGTTTCTCCACGACCTCAGCCGTGAGCGGCGTCGGCAGCCGCGTCGCCTCGTCGATCATCACACCGACCGATATCGCCGACGCGACGCATTTGCCTTCGGAAAACACCACCTGCTCGAAGGTGACCGAGGTCCGCCCCAACTTCACGACGCCGAGGCCGAGCTCGATCTTTCCCGGCCAATGCAGCTCGGCGCGAAAATGGATGTCGAGCCGCACCATGATCCACGCCAGCCCCGGCGGCGTCAGTCCATATTCCGGACTCTTCATCAGCGTGACGCGGCCGGTCTCGAAATAGGTGGCGTAGATCGCGTTGTTGACGTGCTGATTGGGATCGAGATCGCCGAAGCGGACATTGTCGCTCAGCCGGTACGGAAAATCCTCCAGGCGCGGCGTGGTGTCCGGACGGCTTGGTGCATTCACCGATTGATCTCCCTCATTGCTCGACCCGTTACAGCCCAGTTAGTCCGGTCCGACAAGTGGGCGGCGGGGAAGGCGGCCACCGCTTTTCTGCCTTCCCTGATCCGTTCCCGTTGGCTAGACAGATGGGGCCTTCTCTGCCCGCCGGGCGCCGTCAAACCGATAAAGAGCGATAAAGAGACGACATGAGCGACGCGATCAAAACCGATGTGTTGATTATTGGCGCCGGCCCCTGCGGACTGTTCGCCGCCTTCGAGCTCGGCCTTCTCGACATGAAGGCGCATTTCGTCGACATCCTCGACAAGGTCGGCGGCCAGTGCGCCGAGCTCTATCCGGAAAAGCCGATCTACGACATTCCCGGCATTCCGCAGGTCTCGGGCCAGGGCCTCACCGAGGCGCTGATGGAGCAGATCAAGCCGTTCCACCCGACCTTCCATCTCGGCGAGATGATCGAGACGGTGGAGAAGATCGGCGATCCCCTGTTTCGCTGCACCACCGATGCCGGCAAGGTGTTCGAGTGCAAGGTGGTGGTGATCGCGGCCGGTGGCGGCTCGTTCCAGCCCAAGCGTCCGCCGGTGCCGGGCATCGAGGCCTATGAGGGCACCTCGGTGCATTACGCCGTGCGGAAAATGGAAACATTCCGCGACAAGAACGTGCTGATCGTCGGCGGCGGCGATTCCGCGCTCGACTGGACGCTCAACCTGCATCCGGTCGCCAAGCGCATCACGCTGTTGCATCGTCGCGACGATTTTCGCGCCGCGCCCCACAGCGTCGAGCAGATGCGGGCGCTGGTCGCCGACGGCAAGATGGATCTGCGGCTCGGGCAGGTCACCGCGCTAGCAGGTGCGAGCGGCCAGCTCTCGGGCGCGACGGTCAAGGGCAATGACAACAGCATCTCCGAGATTGCGTGCGACGCGATGCTGCCGTTCTTCGGCCTGACCATGAAGCTCGGCCCCGTCGCGAACTGGGGCATCGCGCTGGAGAACAATCTCATTCCGGTCGAGACCAGCGCATTCGAGACCAACGTGCCTGGCATCTTTGCGATCGGCGACATCAACACCTATCCCGGCAAGATCAAACTGATCCTGTGCGGCTTCCACGAGGGCGCGCTGATGTCGCAAAAAGCACACCGCTACGTCTATCCGGACAAGCGGCTTGTGTTCCAGTACACGACCTCGTCGTCGAGCCTGCAAAAGAAGCTCGGAGTCAACTGACAGAGGGCCGCATACCCCCTGTTTGTGGCGCTGGAACCCTTCGCGAAATAGCCTTAGTCTGCGGCCATTCCAGTCGTGGGTTAGCAAGGTGATCATAATGCGGAATATCTTTTCCAGCTTCCGACTGCTCTCCGTCGTAACATTCGCGGCGCTGTCGCTCGCGATGCTCCAGGGTGCGGCCGCCCAACAGCAGATGGCCGCTCAACAGCAGCCGACGGCCGCGGGACTCTGGCAGAAGGTCGAGGACGGCAGGCCGGTCGGCTGGTTCCTCTTCATCGACCGCGGCGGCGTGTTCGAAGGTGTGATCGCAAAGACCTTTCCGCGGCCGGGCGACGACCCCAACGAGGCCTGCACCAAGTGCACCGACGATCGCAAGAACGCGCCGGTGCTCGGAATCTCCTTCGTCCGCGACATGAAGCGTGAAGGCTTGAAGTACGAAGGCGGCAACGTGCTCAACCCGCGCGACGGCCAGATCTGGAAGGCCAACATGAAGGTCAGCCCGGACGGCCAGACGCTGACCTTGCGCGGCTATCTCGGCATCTCCCTGCTCGGCAAGGACGAGACCTGGAACCGGCTGCCTGACACCAACATCGCGCAGGTCGATCCCGCCATCGTCGCGAAATATCTGCCCGCGCAGGCCGCCGCAGTGAAGCCGCCGGCCGCGCCGAAGAAGGGCCCGGCGATGGCGCCGACGCCGAAGCAGTGACAGAACGCGCGGTGTCGAGCCGCGCACATCTTTCAAGCAGGTGTTGCGCCTATCTGCGATCGAATCTGATGTCGATCGCGTAGTTGCGGCTTTGGCCCGGGGCCAACGGTCTCTCGACTCCATTCACCTTGGCGCTGGTGCACGGCTCGATCGCGAGCACGCAGGCATGCGGGCGCAGATCGTGCCAGAGCTGAAGGTGAGGAAGCGTGCCGGTGTCGAAGCTGACGGCAATCTCGAGCGTCGTTCCGTCGTCCATCGGCGTGGTGAGCTTGCAGATCGCGGGCTCACCGCCGGTGCCGGCAGGATAGCTGATCGATTCCGAGATTGATGTCGGGTCGGGCAGCACCGCCACCTCGACGAGCTTTTGAGCGCCCAGCATCACCGATGATCCCGGCGCGAGAGCCGGATAGCCGAAATTGATATGGTAGAGGCTTGCCTGCGGTACCTCATCGTTGGCGAGGTTCGTGACCACGTCGCGTATCCGCAAGGTATTGCCGCCGATCGGAACCTCGATCCGGCGCCGCAGCCGCAGCGCCTCGCCACCGAAGCGGAACTGCATCACTTCGCCCTCGCAGAACAGCACGGGCTCTCCACGCGTCCAGTCCTCGCCATGGGCCGTGACGCGCGCTGGCGTGAACGGAAGCCGCCCGTGCATCGGGTGCCCCGGAACGGGCTGACGGAAGTGATCGAGCCCGCAGGTGACGAGGAAGCCGGAATTGGTTCGGCTATAGCCGCGCCCATCGTCCTCCTCGGGATGGTGGAGATGCGGACTGCGAAATCCGGCCATGCTCTGCCAGGCGACGGGCGTGCCCTTCCACCAGAGCGGTCCGATGTCGAGCGACCGGTCGGCGAGCGCCCAGAAATCGAGGCCGCCGCCATTGGAGAATGCGAGCGACAGCACCCCGCGCTCGACGCCATCGTCAAGGATGATGCGACGAACGCTGGCGAACTGCCTGAGGTCGCCGACCTTGGCCCGCAACTCCTCAGTCACGACGACATCCCGACTCTGGTTGCGGGTAGATCGAGCCGCTGGAACGCCTCGGGCGGCGCTTCATTGGCAGCCATCAGGCGGGCCATCAACGCTGTGAGGCGCGCCTCCTGCACGGGGTCGCTCACCGGCTGCTGTTGACCCGGATCGCGCGCGAGGTCGTAGAGGCGCGTGTCGTTCTCGAGCAACGCGCCGGGGCCGTAATTGAGATACATCGGCGATCGCTCGATGACGGGCACCTTCAGCACTTTTGCGCCCTTGGTGAAGGGGAAGCCATCCGAGAGCGAGGCGCCGGCGAGCTCCTCGGGGAGGAAGGGCGACCGAATATGGGTCGGCATCACCGTGTATTGATAGATCTCCTGCGACTTCAGGTCGGCGGGAAAGCGATGATAGGTGTAGTGGCCGTCCGTGATGTTCACGGCGCCGCCGAAATATCCAAACAACGCCGCGTCGCGTAGCGGTTTGGCTGCGCGCGCGGCCTTCAGGATGGAGTGTCCCTCCATCTCGCGCGGGGGCGCGACGCCGAAGAGGTCGAGGAATGTCGGCGCGAGGTCGATCGACTGGGTAAGGACCGCGCTGCGGCCGCCCGGTTGTGGACGCCTCGGATCGTGCACGAACAGCGGAATGTGCACGATCTCCTCGTACAGGTTCATGCGGTTCTTGGCCCAGAAATCGTGCTCGCCGAGCAGGAAGCCGTGATCCGTCGTGACGACGAGAGCCGTATCCTTCCACATGTCGTGCCGGTCGAAATCGTCGAGCAACTGCCCGAGCAGGAAATCGCACATCGACACCACCGCATAGTAGTTCGCGCGCAGTTCCTCGCACTCGGCCGGCAATTCGTCGACGCGGCCATAGCGTGGCCAGTCGCGGATCGGCCCGTTCCAGCCGCTGTCGAACGGCGCCTTGAAGCGCGCCGGCGCGTGGAAGGGCTCGTGCGGATCAAACGTCTCGAGCTGGAGCAGCCAGTTGTCGGCGTCGCGGTTGCGGTCGAGGAAATCAAAGGCATGCGCAAAGCACTGTACGGACGGGAAGTCCTTTTCCTCCTTGATGAACTCTCGGTTGATGATGTTTTGCGAGTGATACTTGCGTCGGTCCGTAGCGAACTGGCGGGCATGATACATCTCGCGCAGCCGCTCCCAGTGCGGCTGCACCATGGCCTTCCAGGGATCGCCCTCCTGGCCGCGCACGAATTCATAACTGTCGTAGCGATTGTGATAGGTCGCGCCGCCGTCCTCCCAATAGTGAAAATGATCGGTGATGAGGTGGCTGTAGATGCCGGCGTGATGCAGAAGTTCCGGCATGGCATTGTCGAAGGGTTCGAGTGGGCCCCAACTCCGATGCAGGAAGCTGAGGCGGCCGGTCAGCAGGTCGCGCCGCGCCGGCATGCAGGGCAGGCTGCCGACATAGTGACGGTCGAAGGTCAGGGTCTTCGCGGCAAGGCGATCGAAATTCGGTGTCGGAATCCGGCTGCCGCCGTAAGCGCCGAGCAGATGGCGGTTGAGGGAATCGAACAGAACGAAGACCGTCTTCATGGCATTTCCTTCGTTGGCCGCTTTCTGCGCGGCTTATTTCACGGCGCCTTGCGTCAGCCCCGCCACGATGTAGCGCTGGCCGATGATGAGCAGCACGAGCGCCGGCAGGATAGAGAGCGCGGCGGCAGCCGCCATCTGCGTGTAGAGAATTTCATAATCCTGGGCGAATTTTGCGATCGCGACCGGCACGGTCGCCGTCTGCTTCATGGTCAGCGTCAGCGCGACGCCAAAATCGTTCCAACTGAACACGAAGGTCAGGATCGCGGTCGCGGCGAGCCCGGGCGCGATGATCGGCAAGACAATGCGCCACAACAAAACCGGAGTCGTGGCGCCGTCCAGCCGCGCCGCTTCCTCCAGCTCGATCGGGACGTCGCGGACGAAGACGCCCATCAACCACAGCGCCATCGGCAGATTGAGCACGGTGTGCGCGAGCACGACGGCGGTCAACGTGTTGTCGAGGCCGACGGTGCGCATGATGGTGAACCAGGCGCTTGCCAGCGCCAGCGGCGGGAACATGTGAAACACCAGCGCCCAACCCAGGAAGATGTGCACAAACCAGCGCGGCCATGACATCCGGTTGAGCGACCACGCCGCGAGCGTAGCGGCGACGAGACAGATCAAGGTGCTGAGCAAGCCAACGATCAGAGAATTGCGGTAGTTGACGAGGAAGTCCGAGGTCTTGGAGAACAGTACTTCGTTAAAATTCTTCAGGACCGGTGTGAACCAGAAGGCGCCCGAGAGCAGCGAGATCTGGGTACGGAATCCCGCAGCCACCACCCACACGACGGGGACGAGGACAAGCAGGGCCGCCGCGATCAGCAGGATATGCGTGGCCAGAAGCCGCGTTCTCGACGCTGTCGGACCGTTCATCGCGCCGCTCCCATCCGTCCGCGCGCCGCGAATGCCGCCGATAGCAGGAGGCAGGTCATGAAGATGATCGCGACCGACATCGCCGAACCGTACCCAGTCTGGTCCTCACGGAAGAAGCGCTGATAGAGCGTAAAGCTCATGACCTGGGTCGCCGTCCCCGGGCCGCCTCCGGTGAGCAGGTAGACTTCGTCAAAGACCTTGAAGGCGAGCACCAAGCGGAAGGCGAAGGTGACCATGATGGTCGGCAACATCATCGGCAGTGTGACATAGGCGAGTTCCTGCCAGCCGCTGGCGCCGTCGATCTTGGCGGCTTCATAGACGTCCTGCGGCAGCGATTGCAGGCCGGCGAGGAACAGCAGGAAGCAGAACGGTGTCCAGTGCCAGATGTCGACGAAGATCACCGAGGCGAGTGCCGTGTTGGCCGAGCCGAGCCAGTTGACGGCATCGAAACCGATCAGGGCGGTGGCCTGATTGACCAGCCCGAAGTCGTAATTGAGCAATAGCTTCCAGATCGCGCCGACGACGATACCGGGCACCAGGATCGGCAGGATGAAGATGGTGCGATAGAGCAGGCGGCCGCGCGCGACACCGGTGCAGAGCAAAGCGAGCACGAAGCCGCACAGCATTTGGCCGCCGACGGCAAACAGTGCAAACAGAACGGTGTTGAGGATGCCGGCGCGGAACAACGTGTCGCCGGCGAGTTCGCGATAGTTGTTCAGGCCTGCGGCCGTGAAACTCGAATGCCCGCCGCTCCAGCTCACGGTGAAAAAGCTCGTCGCGAACAGATTGAGCAGCGGCAGCACGCTGAGCGCGAGCAGCAGGAGCAGGGCGGGAGACAGCGTCAGCCAGCGCCACAGCCGCTCGTCGAGGCCGCGCGCGAAATCGGCTGCGGTCGGCTGGCTCACGGTCGCGGAGGGCTCTGCCTCCACCGCGGCGACGTGAGCGGCAGCGCTCGCGATCGGCTTCATCATCGGCCTCAAGGCAATGCGGGCAGTTTGCCGGTGTTGTAGTTGCGCTTCGACATCACGCCAAAGATCTGCTCGGCCATGCCGTTGAGGGCCTGCACCGAAGTGGTGCTGCCGGCGACAGCCTGGTTGAGGCCGAGCTCGAGGATCGAGATCACCTCGCTTGCCTCCGGGAATTGGTAGATGTTGACTGCGTGCGGCAAGGCATCGCCGAGCGGCTTCATCCAGCGGAATCTGCGCTCCTGCGCGATCGGGTCGCGATAGCTCGCCGCGCTGACCGGAATGCCGCCGTTCTTGGCGTAGGCGAGTTGTGCCTCCTTGGTCTGGAACCAGCGCAGGAATTCGAGCGCGCTCCGCTTGCGATCATCGGGCACGTTGCGCGCAATGCCACCGAGCCAGTGGCCAAGACCGGGAGCGGTGGAGAAGCCCTGCGCATGGGGCGGGACCGCAAACTCCACCTTGTCAATCACTGCTGATTTGTCGGGATCATCGACCTGCGACCACGCCGATATCACGACCATGATATGGGCGGCCTTGCCGGTCAGCATGTTCTGGATGACCTCGGCCTGGTCGAGGGAAGCGGTCTGCGGATGGCCGGCCTCCTTGGCGATCCGCAGGTAGTAGTCGAGCGCAGTGCGGCCAGCCTCGTTGTTGAGCGTAACCGTATAGTCGCCTGCCGACTGGTTCTTGAAGATCCCACCGCCGAAGCCGTAGAGGTAAGGGTAGAAGTCGTAGCTGACGGATGCGGGTCCGCGCGCGCCGCGCTGGACGATGCCGTAGCGGCCGGGCGGCTTGTGCAGTTTCTTCGCGTTCGCCTCGAGTTCGGCAAAGGTCTCGGGCGCCTTCAGCCCGGCCTCCTTGTAGAGATCGCCGCGATAATAGAGCAGGGGAATGAGCGGAGAGATCGGAACCGACATCAGCTTGCCGCCCGCCGACATCGCCTTCTTTGCTGCATCGAAATAGACGGTGTTGTCGAGCGTGTAGACGTCGGGATCGAGCTTGAAGGCCGGATCGATCTCCGCGATCGGCTCGACGAAGCCGCCAAAATACATTTCGGCGACCCAACCGCCGTTCATGATCAGGAGATCGTACTGCCCCTTCGCGGCGCGCACGGAGTTGCGCTGCTTCTCCAGCGACCCCGCGAACGGATTGACGTCGAGCTCGACCTGGTTGCCGGTTTCCTTCTCGTAGAGCTCGACCGTCTTGCGGAAGCTGTCGAACCAGGGCGATTGGTTGATCACGATGGTCATCGGCGCGACCTTCGCGGCCACCGCATAACGCCAGGGCGTGACCAGCCCGAGCGCTGCCGCGCCACCTGCACCAACGACCTGACGGCGCGTCAGACCGCGCCTCCCGTTTCGTCCCGGCATATCATCCTCCCGCCCGCTTCGGCCGCTTTCGGCTCTTTGGCATCAGGAGCAAAACAGGATTCTGGTATTCTTACAAAGAGATTCAGATGCCAAAGGTATAGCTAAAAGCTATGCCTTTCTCCTGCGACCCGGGGCCTCCTCGGCGCAGATGATCTTGAGCCCGCCAATGATCTCGGCCGCGGCGGGCGAAACCCAGCTGCCCTTGCGGGTGATGACGCCGGCATCGCGCGACAGCGCGAGTTCCGGAACGTTCAGCATGACGAGGCCGTCGCCTTCGGGCGTCTCGAGCGTCTTTGAAACCGTCGTGGCCAGGGCGTCCGATTGTCTGAGAACGTTGAACTGGAGCGCGACCGATCCGCTCTCGAGCACGCTTTTCGGCGGCGGCAGGTCGTTCGAGACAAAGAGCGAGTCGAGCCTGCGGTGCGCCCGCGTCGAATGAGGCGGCTTGATCCAGGGAAACTGCAGGAGATCACGCATATTGACCCGCCGCTGGCGGG
>NZ_PPPT01000040.1 GCF_006483445.1 Bradyrhizobium guangdongense
GACCGCCAGAACGTTGGGCTCGGCGAGCCAGGTCGCCGCATTGGCCTCGCCCACGCCGCCGGTCGGGCAGAACCGCACGTTCGGGAACGGACCGCCCAAGGCACGCAGGCCCTTGATGCCGCCGGCCTGCTCGGCCGGGAAGAATTTTGCCAGGTCGAAGCCGAACGCCAGCGCCTGCATCAGCTCCGATGCGGTCGCGATGCCCGGGGCGAACGGCAGGGAGCTCGCAGCTGCAGCCTTCAGCAGATCGGGCGTGCCGCCGGGGCTGATGCCGAATTTTGCGCCGAGCGCTTCGGCGCGCGCGAGATCGGCCGGGTTGAGGATCGTGCCGATGCCGACGATCGCCTCCGGCACCTCCGCGATCATCGCCTTGGCCGCATCGGCCGCGACCGGTGTGCGCAGCGTCACCTCCAGCGTGCGTACGCCGCCCGCGACCAGCGCGCGCGCCAACGGCACCGCGTCCTCGAGGCGCTCGATGGTGAGCACGGGAATGACGGTCGCGGCCTTGAACAGCGCGGCGAGCTTTTCGTGTTTGGCGGTCATGGTCATGGGGCAGCAATCTTATCTTGAAGCTTATTTGGATGCCTGGCGCGAGCTGGCTGAGCGATGTCGCCGCTTCGGCGGCATGGCATAGGGCGGGATGATCGCGCCGGGATAGCAGATCACGAGGCCGGCGAGACGATGGCCGGCATGGGCGGCCTCGACTGGATCGGCGTCGGCGAGCCGGGCGGCGATATAGGCCGCGGCAAAGCTGTCGCCGGCGGCCGTGGTGTCGACCACGGGCTTCGTGACCGGCTCGGCCCTCACCTCGCTCGAGCCGCCGGGGAAGCGCAACAGGCTGACGGGCTCGGCGAGGCGCAGCACCAGCTCGGGCGCGCCAATGCGCGCCATGAGCTGGGTGGGACTTTCGCCGGGGCAAAGCGTGGTCATGTCCTCGGTCGAGCACAGCACGATATCGGCGGCCTCGAAGGCCGCACCAAAGGCCTTTCGTGCGACATCGAGGTCGGGCCAGCCGCGCGCGCGGAAATTGGTGTCGAACACGAAGCGGGTGCCGAGCAGGCGCGCGCGCTTCACCGCCGCCAGCAGGCGCTCGCGGCCGCTCTCGCTATAGAGCGAGAGCGTGATCGCCGAGAGGTAGACGATGTTGTAGCCCATCAGCGAGTTGAGGATCTCGTCCGTCTCCGGCACGTCCATCAGCCGCCGCGCGGCGGAGCTTTCCCGCCAGTGGAAGAACTGACGCTCACCTTTCGCATCGGTCTGGATCATGTAGAGGCCCGGCAGCTTGCCGGGCAGTCGCAGCACCCGCCGCGTCCCGACGTTCTCCGCGGTCCAGGCCGCGATCATCTCGTCGCTGAGCGCGTCATCGCCGAGCGCGGTGAGATAGTCGACCTTGACCTCGAGGCGCGCGAGATAGACGGCGGTGTTGAGCGTGTCGCCGCCAAAACCGCGCGAATAGAGGCCACCGCCCTGCCCGGCGGACTGTCCGCCAGAGTGCCCTCCTTGGGCCTGCCGGAGCTCGATCATGCATTCGCCGATGCAGGCTACGTTCGCCATGGCTTCACCTGCGCCATTCAACGGGCAACATCAAGCAACGAACGTGCCGCCGAGCTCGTCTTCGATGTGAATGCGGATGATGTCGTCAAAGGTCTTCTCGGCCGTGGTGAAGCCGAGTTCGAGCGACCGCTTTGCATTGAAGTTGCGCGGCCAGCCGCCGACGATGCCGACGATGAAGGGATCCGGCTCGCGCTTGATGCGCGCGGCGACTTTTTCGCCCGCCACCCGCTTCAACGCTGCGATCTGCTCGCCGACCGTTGCCGACAGGCCGGGCATGGTAAGGTTGCGGCGCGGGCCGACCGTGGCGAGATCCATCGTGCCGGCATGCAGCAGGAAGCCGACGGCCGAGCGCGGCGTCGCGTGCCAGTGGCGGACGTCCTCGGAGACCGGCAGAACCGCTTCCTTGCCGGCGAGCGGCTCGCGCAAAATGTTGGAGAAGAAGCCGGATGCCGCCTTGTTGGGCAGGCCGGGCCGGATGCAGATGGTCGGCAGGCGGATGCCGATGCCCTCCAGAAAGCCGCGGCGGGAATAGTCGGCCAGCAGCAATTCGCCGATCGCCTTCTGCGTGCCGTAGCTGAGCAGCGGCGTGTGGAAGAACTCGTCGCCGATCGCCTCGGGGAACGGCGCGCCGAACACCGCGATCGAGGAGGTGAAGACGACGCGCGGCTTGTAGCCGCCGCCGACCAGCCTGATGGCGTCGAGCAGCATCCGCGTGCCGTCGAGATTGATGCGGTAACCCTTGTCGAAATCGAGCTCGGCTTCGCCGGACACGATCGCGGCGAGATGGAAGATGACGTCGGGACGGCCGGCGATCAGCTTCTCGGCCGCGCCGGCGACGGCGAAATCGCCGGACACGGTGTCGACGGGGAAGCCGGACATTTCGGGCTTCTTGGGCTCGACCACGTCATGCATGGTCAGGCGGGTGATGTCGCTCTTGCCGAGGCGGCCGTCGCGCAGCAGACGTTCGCACAATTTGCGGCCGACCATGCCGGCAGCGCCGAGAACCAGAATGTGCAAGAACCAGACTCCTCTTATTGGTTTCTTATTGGTCTTGAGCGCGTCGCCTCGACGCGAACTGTACCCGGCCCGCCATCATTCCTTCACCGCGCCGGTCATCGCCGACACATAATGCTCCACGAAGAAGGCGTAAAGGATAACCAGCGGCAGCGAGCCCGCCAGCGCGCCGGCCATCAGCGAGCCCCAGCGATAGACGTCGCCATCGACGAACTCGTTGACGATCGCGACGGGGACGGTCTTGTTGCTGACCGATTGCAGGAACGTCAGCGCGTAGATGAACTCGTTCCAGCACAGCGTGAAGCAGAAGATGAAGGCCGAGATCAAGCCGGGGATCGCCAGCGGCAGCACGATCTTGAGCAGGATCTGCCAGCGGCTGGCGCCGTCGATCAGCGCGCACTCCTCGAGCTCGAACGGGATGGTCTTGAAGTAGCCCATCAACAGCCAGGTCGAGAACGGGATCAGGATGGTCGGATAGGTCAGGATCAGCGCCATCGGCGAGTCGAACAGGCCGTACTGGAACACGACGGTGGCGAGCGGAATGAACAGGATCGAGGGCGGCACCAGATAGGCGAGGAAGATTAACCCGCCGACGAGATTGGCACCCTTGTAGCGCAGGCGCACGATCGCATAGGCCGCCAGCACGCTCGCGATGATCGAAAGGACGGTCGCGCACACGGCGACGTACATCGTGTTCCAGAGCCAGTGCGGATAGTGGCTCTCGAACAGCAGCTTGTAGAAGTGCTTGAACGTCGGATTCCAGGTCCAGAACGGGCTGTAGGTATCGAGATCGATCAACTGCTCATCCGGTTTGATCGACGTCAGCGCCATCCAGTAGAACGGAAACAGCAGGATGAAGACGATGATCGAGAGGGGGATGTAGAGCGTCACGATCCGGCGCGGGACCGATTGGAGATAGCTCATGCCCTCGCTGTTATCGACCCGCGCAGGCGTGGCCAAAATGGTCTTGAGGTCGACCTTGGAGGCAGGAAGATCAGTCATTGCTCTCTCCCTGCTGCCACTTGCGGCGCTGCAGACCGAACCAGGACACCATGATCGCGGCAAGCAGGAACGGGATCATCGCGCTCGAGATCGCCGCCCCCTCACCGAGCTGGCCCGCGATGATCGCGCGCTGATAGGACAAGGTCGCCATCAGATGGGTGGCGTTGACCGGACCGCCGCGCGTCATCGCCCAGATGAGCTGGAAGTCGGTGAATGTGAACAGCACCGAGAAAGTCATGACGACGGCGATGATCGGCGTCAGCAAGGGATAGGTGATGTAGCGGAAGTTCTGCCACCGCGTCGCGCCGTCCAGCGTCGCCGCTTCATAGAGCGAGGGCGACACGGTCTGCAGACCGGCGAGCAGCGTGATCGCCACGAACGGCACGCCACGCCAGATGTTGGCGAAGATCACGCACACCCTCGCCCAGGTCGTATCGCCGAGGAAATTGATGTTTTGGCTGATCAGCCCGAGATGCCTGAGCGACCACGAGATGATCGAGAATTGCGAATCGAAGATCCACCAGAACGCAAGCGCCGACAACACCGTCGGCACGATGAAGGGAACCAGGACCATCGCGCGCAGCATCGCCTTGAACGGCATGTTCTCGTTCAAGAGCAGCGCGAGATAAAGGCCGATGGCGAATTTGATGGCGCTGGCGAGGAAGGTGTACAGCAGCGTGTTGAAGATTGAGAGCCAGAAGATACCGTCATCCCACAGCCACTCGTAGTTCTCGAAGGCGATGAACTGGCCGACGCGACCGATCTTGGTGTCGGTAAAGGAAAGCCAGATGCCAAGCCCAAGCGGATAGGCCAGGAACAGCACCAGAAACGCCATCGCCGGCAGCATGAACCAGATGCCGAGCCAGTTCTTGTTGTGCTTGAGCTGATCCCACGAAGTCGCTTCGCGGAGTTTCGGCTTGGCCTTTTCCGGGGCGAGTGCAATGTCGGCCATGGGCGAGTTCCTGGGCGATGTCCGTTAGCTTAAGCCAAGCGGGCGGCGGTTGAGCCGCCGCCCGCTTTCACTTCTTAGCGATAAATGCGCTTCAACTGCCGCTCGGCCTCGGCCATTGCGCCCTTGGCATCCTTGGAGCCGGTGCAGTAGTTGGCGAACATGTCGACCACGATGAAGTCGGCAATCGCGGTTGCCGCCTTCTCGCCGACATGGCCAATGCCGGACGCCGGCAGCGCGCGCTTGGAAGCCTCGCGGAACACCGCGTTCTTCGGATCGGCGGTCCAGATTGGCGAGTTGTCATAGGCGTTGAGCGTGTGGGTCAGATAGCCCCGCGCGCCAGTCAGCCATTTGTCGAAGTTCTCCTTCTCCAGCATGAAGGCGACGAACGCCTTCGCTGCGTTCGGATATTTGGTGAAGTTGAACGCCAGGATCGGAACGGTGAGCTGCAGCTCAGTCGGCTTGCCGATCGGGCCGACCGGCCACAGCGCGTGGTAGGTGTCCTCCGCCAGATCCTTCTTGGCCGGGTCGTCCTTGGCGGCGATGTAGATCGAGATGCCGTTCAGCGTGCAGTACAATTCGCCGGCCAGGAACGCCTTGTTGTTGGAGCCGTCGTTCCACGACGGCGTGCCCGGAATGAAGGTGTCGGAAAGCGCCTTGACATATTCCAGCGCCTTCGCCGTCTCCGGCGAGTTGATGATGACCTTGTCATCCTTGTCGACGGTGTAGGCGCCGTGCCCCCACAGCATCCCGTGTAGCCAGCCGTTGGCGTCGCCGGAGGCATGGCCGAGCGCCATGCCGGCCGGCGTGTTGTTGGCCTTCAACGCCTTGCACATTTCAAGGAAGCCCGGGAAATCCTTCGGGAACTCCTTGAAGCCCGCCTTGTCGGTCGCCGACTTGCGGTAAGTGTAATAGCCGCCGACGGTGGCGACGGGAATGCCGAGCCAGTCATTGCCCTGCATGCAGGTCTTCTGCGCCGCGTCGGTCCAGCCGCCGTACTTCTTGCCGAGATAATCGGCAACGTCGTTCATCTTCAGCGCTTTGGTCGGGAAGAGCTGCGGCAGCGTGTGCAGGCCCCAGGCTAGATCGAGGCCCGAGCCGGTGTTGGCGGCAACCGAGGCCTTCGGCTGCACGTCCTCGAAGGATTCGCTGAACACGTTCATCTCGGTGCCGGTGGCCGCCTTGAACGCTGCGACCATGGCGTTGAACGCCTCGTCTTCCGCCGGCACGAAGCGCTTCCAGCGCATCACCGTCAGCTTGGCACCCGGCTCGGCCTTCCACGGCGAGTCCGCGGCCCAGGCCCTTGCGAAGTCGAACAGTGCCGGCCCAGTCAGCGCGCCGGTTGCAGCCAGCGCCGTTCCGCCTTGAAGCAATGCCCGGCGGGTAAAGTCTTGCATGTCGTCCTCCCTGTGATGCTTTTTGTTTCCCTTATGCGTTGAGCCGCTTGCCCGTTGCATCGTCGAACAGATGCACGAGAGACGGATCTGGTTTTAACCGGATCTTGTCGCCCGGATTGAATTGGTGACGCTCGCGGAAGACGGCGACGACCTGCTCGCCGCCGACCTTCGCGAACACCTGGGTCTCCGAACCCGTCGGCTCCACCACGATGATCTCGGCTTCTGCGCCGTCGTCAGCGATGGTGAAATGCTCGGGCCTGACGCCGTAGACCACTGGCCGTCCGTCGGACGCCGTCGGCGCGCTCTTCAGCGGCAGCTTGACGCCGTTCGGCCCCTCGAAGGTGGCAACGCCGTTCGAGCGCACCGTGCCCTTGAGGAAATTCATCGCCGGCGAGCCGATGAAGCCCGCGACGAACTGGTTTTCCGGCTTGTCGTAGAGCTCAAGCGGCGTGCCCATCTGCTCGACGATGCCGTCATGCATGACGACGATCTTGTCGGCCATGGTCATGGCCTCGATCTGGTCGTGGGTGACGTAGACGGTGGTGGTCTTGAGGCGCTGATGCAGCTCCTTGATCTCGGTGCGCATGGCGACGCGCAGCTTGGCGTCGAGATTCGACAGCGGCTCGTCGAACAGGAACACCTGCGGATCGCGCACGATGGCGCGGCCCATGGCGACGCGCTGGCGCTGGCCGCCGGAGAGCTGGCGCGGATAACGCTCGAGCAACGGCGTCAGAGCGAGGATCTCGGCGGCGCGCTTCACGCGCTTGTTGATCTCGTCTGCACCTGCGTTGCGCAGCTTGAGCGAGAAGCCCATGTTGTCGGCGACGGTCATGTGCGGATAGAGCGCGTAGTTCTGGAACACCATCGCAATGTCCCGCTCCTTGGGCTGGACATTGTTGACCACGCGGTCGCCGATCGAGATCGTGCCCGAGGTGATGTTCTCCAGACCCGCAAGCATGCGAAGCAGGGTCGACTTGCCGCAGCCGGAGGGCCCGACCAAGACGACGAACTGACCATCCTCGATCGGAATCGTCACGCCGTGCAGAACTTCAAAATTGCCGAACGATTTCCGCACGTCGCGGATTTGCACAGACGACATCTAGCTCCCTCCTCACAGACCACGACGCCACTCAGAGCGCCGCTACCGTCTTGTTTTTCTGAAACTTCGCCGATCGAAGCCCGGTTTATCGGGCGGCATTGTCGGCAGTTTGTGCGGTTTTTGCAATTTGTCTTTGGTTAGTCTGGTCTGGTAGCGCTGTCAATGTTCCTTTGTTTGCACAGGCGCCTGTGCTATGAGCAGCAAATGGGACGAAAACGCACCAAGTCTGGAAAAATCCGGCTGGCGGAGGTCGCAGAGCTCGCCGGCGTGAGCCCTATCACCGCGTCCCGCTTTTTCAGGAATCCGGAGGCGCTGTCGGTCGCCAAGCGCACGCGGGTCGAAAGCGCCGCCAGGGAGCTCGGCTATGTGCCGAATCTCGCCGCGCGCGCGCTCGCCTCGCAGCGCACGGAAGTGATCGGCGTGCTGATCCCCTCCCTGACCAACAACGTGTTCTCAGACGTGCTGCGCGGCATTTATGACGCCTCCGAAGGCGGCCGCTATTCGATCCAGCTTTCCAACACCCGCTACAGCATCCTCCAGGAGGAAAAGCTGCTGCGCCTGTTTCTTGCGCAGAAGCCGGCCGGGTTGATCGTCACCGGCATCGACCAGACCGCCGAATCGCGAACGATGCTGGAGGCCGCCGATTGTCCGATCGTCCAGATCATGGAGATCGGTCCCAATCCCGTCGACATGATGATCGGCTTTTCCCACTATGATGCTGCGCGCGCGGCCGTTGCGCACCTGTTCGCGCAGGGCTGCCGCAAGGTCGGCTTCGTCGGCGCGCGCATGGACCCGCGCGTGCAACGACGTCTCGACGGCTACGTGTCCGCCATGAAGGACGCGGGCACATTCGACCAACGGCTGATCGTCACGACCGCAACGCCGACATCGGTCACGCTCGGCGGCACACTCTTTGCCGACCTCCTGGCGCGCCAGCCCGACATCGACGCGGTGTTCTGCGCCAACGACGACCTTGCACTCGGCGTCTTGTTCGAATGCCGGCGGCGGGAGATCGCGGTGCCCGACCAGATCGCGATCATGGGCTTTAACGATCTCGAATTCATGGCCTCCTCCGTCCCGACTCTGACCAGCGTGCGCACCAATCGCTACGAGATGGGCAAGACTGCTGCCACAATGCTGATCGACGCTATCGACGGGCGGCGTCCCGAGCAGGCGGTTCTCGATCTCGGTTACAAGGTGATCGAGCGCCAGAGCTCGCTGCTGCGGCGCCCGAACAGCCAAGCTGCGGTTTCCGGAATGGTCGCCGGATGAACAAAATGATAGCGTTACCAACAGCTCATGATTAGTATCGAACTTGTGAGGAAACGAGCCGTCGACAGGCCGACCGCCGACACGCGGTGGCGCCGTTGGGCATCGCACAAGCCGAACGCCTGAGAGCCGAGAGCTTTTGGCACCCGTGCGTTTGCATTGCAGGAGAAACCAATGACAACAAACAAGACCAACGGGCAGCACCCCGCCTCATCGGGCAAGCGTCGGCTTCGCTCCAAGGAGTGGTTCGACAATCCCCATAACCCGGGCATGACCGCGCTCTACATGGAGCGCTATCTCAATTACGGGCTCACCCGCGAGGAATTGCAGTCCGGCAAGCCGATCATCGGCATCGCCCAGACCGGCAACGACCTCTCCCCCTGCAACCGCCACCATATCGACCTGGCCCACCGCGTCCGCGAGGGCATCCGGATGGCCGGCGGCATCGCGATGGAATTCCCGACCCACCCGATCCAGGAAACCGGCAAGCGGCCGACCGCCGCACTCGACCGCAACCTTGCCTATCTCGGCCTGGTCGAGATCCTGTTCGGCTACCCGCTCGACGGCGTGGTGCTGACGACCGGCTGCGACAAGACGACGCCCGCGCTCATGATGGCGGCGGCGACCGTCAACCTGCCCGCGATCGTGCTGTCGGGCGGCCCGATGCTCAACGGCTGGCACGACGGCGAGCGCACCGGCTCGGGCACCATCGTCTGGAAATCCCGCGAGCGGCTCGCCGCCGGCGAGATCGACTACGAAGAGTTCATGCAGATCGTGGCCTCGTCCGCCCCGTCGGTCGGCCATTGCAACACGATGGGCACTGCTTCCACCATGAACGCGCTGGCCGAGGCGCTCGGCTTCTCGCTGCCGGGCTGCGCGGCGATCCCCGCGCCCTATCGCGAGCGCGGCCAGATCGCCTACGAGACCGGCAAGCGCATCGTCGACATGGTCTGGGAAGACCTGAAGCCATCCGACTTCCTCACGCGCAAGGCGTTCGAGAACTGCATCGTCGTCAACTCGGCGATCGGCGGCTCGACCAATGCGCCGATCCACATCAACGCGCTGGCGCGCCATATCGGCGTCGAGCTGTCGATCGACGACTGGCAGAAGCACGGCCATGACGTGCCGCTGCTGGTCAACATGCAGCCGGCCGGCTTCTATCTCGGCGAGGAATTTCATCGTGCAGGCGGCGTGCCGGCGGTGGTGCGCGAACTGATGAAGCACAAGCGCATCCACGAGGACGCGCTGACCGTCAACGGCCGCGGCATCGGCGCCAACTGCGCCGAAGCGCCGAAGCCCGACAGCGACGTGATCCATAGCTACGACAAGCCACTGGTGAAGGACGCCGGCTTCCTCGTGCTGCGCGGCAACCTCTTCGATTCCGCGATCATGAAGACCTCAGTGATCTCCAAGGAGTTTCGCGACCGCTATTTGAGCAACCCGAAGGACCTCAACGCCTTCGAGGGACGCGCCATCGTGTTCGAGGGTCCGGAGGATTATCACGAACGGATCGACGATCCGTCGCTCGATATCGACGAGCGCTGCGTGCTGTTCATCCGCGGCACCGGCCCGATCGGCTATCCCGGCGGCGCCGAGGTCGTGAACATGCAGCCGCCGGCGGCGCTAATCAAACGCGGCATCATGTCCCTGCCCTGCATCGGCGACGGCCGGCAGTCCGGCACGTCCGGCTCGCCCTCGATCCTCAATGCCTCGCCGGAAGCGGCAGCCGATGGCGGGCTCGCGATCCTCAGGACCGGCGACAAGGTGCGCGTCGACCTCAACAGGGGCAGCGCCAACATCATGATCTCGGACGACGAGGTGAAGAAGCGCCACGCTGAGCTGAAGGCCAGCGGCGGCTTCAAGCATCCGCCGAACCAGACGCCGTGGCAGGAGCTCTATCGCAACACCGTCGGCCAGCAGTCGACCGGCGCCTGCATGGAGCTCGCCACGCGCTACCAGAACGTCGCCGGCACGTTTGGTGTCGCGCGGGATAATCACTGACTGTCATTCCGGGGCGCGACGAAGTCGCGAGCCCGGAATCCATCAATCCACAGACTTAGCTGCGCAATGGATTCCGGGCTCGCGCCAAGAGGCGCGCCCCGGAATGACCAATTGAAAAGGAGAACAAGAAAATGGCAGATCGCCTCAAGGGGAAGCGCGCCGTCGTCACTGCGGCTGCGGCCGGCATCGGGCGCGCCTGCGCTCTCGCATTTGCGCGTGAAGGCGCAACCGTGATCGCCACCGATATCAACGAGGGCGGCATCGCCACGCTGACCAAGGAAGGCATCGCCGAGACCGCAAAACTCGACGTGCGCAACACCGCCGACGTCAACGCCTTTGCCAAGCGCATCGGCAAGATCGACATCCTGCTCAATGCGGCCGGCTTCGTGCACCACGGCACGATTCTGGAGTGCTCGGAGGAGGATTTCGATTTTTCGTTCGACCTCAACGTCAAATCGATGCACCGGACCATCAAGGCGTTCCTGCCGGCGATGATCGCGGGCGGCGGCGGCAGCATCGTCAACATCTCGTCCTGCGCGGCACTGCGGCCGCCGGCCAACCGCTACGTCTACAGCGCCTCGAAGGCCGCGGTGTCGCTGCTCTCGCGCGCCGTTGCGCTCGACTTCATCACCAAGGGCATTCGCTGCAACTCGATCTGCCCCGGCACCGTCGAGACCCCCTCGATGCTCGATCGTGCCGCCGCGCAAGGGCCACAGGGCAAGGAAATGTTCATCTCCCGCCAGAAAATGGGCCGGCTCGGCACCGCCGATGAGATCGCCAGCATGGCGATCTATCTCGCGAGCGACGAAAGCGCGTTCACCACCGGCGTCGACCTCGTCGTCGACGGCGGTTACATGCTCTGACGGGATCGAAGGCTCATGAACAAGATCGATCTCAACGGTCGGGCAGCGGTCGTCACCGGCGGCGCCCAGGGATTTGGCCGCGCCATTGCCGAGCGCTTCGTCGCCTCAGGCGCAAAGGTCGCGATCTGGGATTTTGACCAGGCGCTCGCGGAAAAAACCGCCAAGGCGATCGGCGACGGCGCAATCGTGGTCAAGGTCGACGTCTCCGATGCCGCCTCCGTCGATGCCGCGCGCGATGCGACACTGAAGGCATTCGGCAGGATCGACATCCTCGTCAACAATGCCGGCATTGCCGGCATCAACAAGACGGTGTGGGAGACCGATCTCGAGGAATGGCGCAAGGTGATGCGCATCAACCTCGACGGCCCCTTCATCTGCTGCAAGGCGATCGTGCCCGTGATGCTGAAGCAGAAATACGGACGCGTCGTGAACATCGCCTCGATCGCCGGCAAGGAAGGCAACCCGAACGCGGCTCATTACTCCGCTTCGAAGGCCGGCCTGATCGCGCTGACGAAATCGCTCGGCAAGGAGCTCGCGGCGCACGACATCCTCGTCAACGCGGTGACGCCTGCCGCGGCGAAGACCGCGATCTTCGACCAGCTCACGCAGCAACATATCGACTTCATGCTGTCGAAGATTCCGAAGGGCCGCTTCGTGCTGGTCGAGGAGCTTGCGGCGATGGTCGCCTGGCTCGCCTCCGAGGACTGCGGATTCTCAACCGGCGCTGTGTTCGACATTTCCGGCGGCCGCGCAACCTATTGAGGGCGTCATGACCAGAGAAGGCGGATGCCTGTGTGGAGCGGTGCGGTTCAAGGCCGAAGGCGAGCCGCTTAACGTCCGCGTCTGCCATTGCCGCAACTGCCAGAAGGCGATGGGCTCGCCCTTCTTTGCGCGAGCGCTGTTCCCGCAGACCGCGCTGACGATCACCGGCGAAACCGGCCAATACCCGACGTCGGACCGCATCGATCGCGTGTTCTGCAAGCAATGCGGCACGCGACTGTTCTCCTGGCGCCGTGACGGCTCCGCCGCTGGCGTTGCGCTGGCGACCTTCGACGACCGCAACGCCTTTGCACCGTCCGAGCACATCTGGGTACAGGAGAAGCTCGCCTGGCTGAAGTTCGACGACGGCCTGCCGCAGCACCCGCAGACGGTTCCCTTGTAACCGCCCCATGCTAAGGTACCGGCGTTCGGGAATCCTCATCGCGTGAACATCACACTTTACGATCTCTCCGTCTGGGTCTTGCCGCTCGTGATCGCCATCACCTTCCACGAGGCCGCGCACGGCTTTGTCGCGCACCGGCTCGGCGACAATACCGCCTGGCAACTCGGCCGCGTCAGCTTCAACCCGCTCCGGCACATCGACCCGTTCGGCACCGTGCTGCTGCCGGCGATGCTGCTGTTTTCGCATTCGCCGTTCCTGTTCGGCTATGCCAAGCCAGTGCCGGTGAATTTCCGCAACCTCAACCACCCCAAGCTCGACATGGTCTGGGTCGCGCTTGCCGGCCCCGCCACCAACATCCTGCTGGCGCTCGCCACAGCCCTCGCCTTCCATGCCCTGCCCTTCGCGCCGGCAAGCTCTGCCAAATGGATTGCCGACAATCTCAAGAACTCGCTCGTGATCAACGCGGTCCTGGCCGTCTTCAACATGATGCCGATACCGCCCCTCGACGGCGGTCGTGTCGCGGTCGGGCTCTTGCCACGGCCCCTCGCTTTGCCGCTTGCGCGGCTCGAGCCGTTCGGCATGCTGATCCTGATCGGGCTGCTGATCCTGCTGCCGCTGGCGGGTTCCCAGTTCGGTCTAAATCTTGATGTTATTTCTGTAATACTGCGAACGTTGACCGGATATGTGATTCAGGTGGTTCTCCTCCTGACCGGCAATGCGTAGTTGATCAGTACCGATCCGACGCCAAACCCGAAGGGCCCGAGGCCAACTTGGTCAAAGCTGCCGACATGCTGATCGCGCGACGGGCCGACACCCGCGCCCGCGCCGATTTTGCCACCTGGAAGATGATGGCGAAGCTCAACGGCTTCTCGGCCCTGCCTCCCGAGGCCCAGAATTTCCTCGCCGGCTACAAGACGCTGCTGGATCAGCTGGGCGAGGACGAGGCGACCGAAGCCACGATCACCGAGGTCTACAAGGCCTACTATGCCGAGATGGGCGGCGGCGGAACCCCGCCTGACGTCCGTCCGCGGGCCAGCGAGCCCGTGGCGGACAATGTTACCGCCTTCCGGCGGCCGGCGCCGAAGCCAAAGACGGCAAGCCGGTTCTCTGTAAGCGCGACCGGGAGCTCCGGGAAGCGGCCGCTTCCGGTGGCGCTGATTTTCATCTGCCTGGTCGTGGTCTACGTCGCGATCCGCATGCTCTGGAAATAGCCCCGCCGAAGCTGCGAGGTGCGGCTCAGCCGTTTTTTTTCTTCTGCTCGTCCCTGAACAGCACCGGCAGGCGGAAGCTGAAGGTCTCCTCGGTCAGGGCGGCCGGGGGCTGCGGCACGGGGTCGGAGCGCCGGACCATCGAGATCGCCTCGCGGTCGTAAGCCTGATCGCCCGAGGATTCCACGACCTCCACTGAGACGATATTACCGCGACGGTTGAGGACGACGCTGACGGTGACGACCGCCTTGCCCTTCTTCTCCTTGGGATAGCGTAGATGCTGCTGGAAATAGGCGCTGATCTTACGGCCCCATTCCGCGGTGAGCTGAAGTGCGTCCTTGCCGATCCCGATCACCGGCGCCTTGGTCTTGTCGGCCTCGCGCGCATCTTCGTCGAGCGCTTGCCGCGCCGTTTCGAGCTGGGCATGCGACTCGTCCGAAGCGGGCGTCTCGATCGCTGCGACCTTCGGTTCGTCCTCGATCGGCTTCTTGGAGTCGTTCTGGGTCACGATCCGGTCCGGATCCTCCGCCTCGTTCGGCCGATCCTTGGGAAGCTCGGTTTCCTTCACCTCCGCCTTCTGCTCGGTCAGCTGCGGCGATTCCTGCTGGGCCTCGGTGTCGGGTCCGGGCGGAAGGTCGTAGTCGACCACCTTCGGCGAGGCCATCTCGACAGCGAACTCCGCACCGCTCGCACCCAATCCTTCGTTGCCGTCACTAGACGGCAGATGCGCGATCGCAAGTGCCGCGCCGCCGAGGTGCAGCGCAAGCGCGGCCACGGCGGCGGCGATCCATAGCCGTTTGGGCGCCTTTGGCTCGTGGTCGAGGTCGGTCATGGCAGCACGTGCTTCTCAGGGCTTTGCGGCTTCCGCCGCCGGGGCCGGCGCAGGGCCTCCCGGAGTTCCCGCCGGCACCCCTTCGATGGCGACCAGCTTCACCTTAGAATAGCCGCCCGCGCGCAAAATCTCCATCACGCCCATCAGCTCGCCATAGGGCACGGACTTGTCGGCGCGCAGGAAGACGTATTTGTCCTTGGTCATGTCGGCCACACCGTCGAGCGAGCTGACGAGCTCGGTGCGCCGGACCGGATCCTCGCCGATCGCCAGCGTCAGATCGGACTTGATGCTGACATAGGTCGGCTTGTCCGGCTTCTTCTGCGGCGTCGCGCTTGATGTCGGCAGGTCCACGGGCAGATCGACGGTCGACAGAGGTGCGGCGACCATGAAGATGATCAGCAGCACCAACATGACGTCGATGAAGGGCGTGACGTTGATCTCGTGCGTCTCGGAGAAGTCCGCATCGTCGTCGAGATCATTGTCTGCGATCGAAGCACCCATCGCCTACTCCGCCGCCGCGCGCGAATGCGCGCCGCCATGGCTGCGGTCGAGATCGCGCGACAACAGCCGCGCCGACACGCCCGAGGCGCGGCTGACGAGCTCGAGATAGCCCTTCGTCAGGCGCGAGAAGTGATTGTAGATGATCACGGCCGGGATCGCCGCGACGAGACCGATCGCGGTGGCGAGCAAGGCTTCGGCGATGCCGGGCGCGACGACCGCAAGGTTCGTCGTCTGCGACTTCGAGATGCCGATAAAACTGTTCATGATGCCCCAGACGGTGCCGAACAGGCCGACGAAGGGCGATGTCGCGCCGATGGTCGCGAGCACCCCCATGCCGATGCGAATCCGGCGTGACTCGGCGCGCACGATCTCGGCAAAGCTCGAGGCCGCGCGCTCCTTGATGCCGGCGTCGCTGGAGATACCCGCCGACATCCGCGCCTCGCGCATGGCGGCCGCGAGCAGGGACGGCAGAATGCCTTCCTTGGCGCCGAGCGCGAACTGCGCCTCCGCGAGCGACCTGGACTCGGCGATCTTCTTCAGCGCCGAGCGCAGCTTGCGCTGCATGACCGATAGCTCGATCGACTTCGCAATGAAGACGGTCCAGGTCACGAGCGAGGCGAAGGCGAGCCCGATCATGACCCCCTTCACGACGATGTCCGCCGACATGAACATCGACCAGGGCGACAGTTCCTTCATCAAGGGCCCGCCGCTCGATTTCGCAGATGTCGCTTCGACGACCGGCCCCCCAGTCGCGGCAGCCGGAGCGAGCGATGCCTTGGGCGTCGGCGCCGGATCGGTTGCCGGCTGCGATGTCGCGGGCGGTGGTGCCTGCGGGGCCTGCTGCTGCTGCGCCGCAACCGGCTGCGCCAGCCACACGGCCGCCAGCGTCACGGCTGCGGCAAGGCTCGCTCGGAGAAAAATCGACTTCATACTTCGGCCCAGGTGCGAATGAGGTTGTGATAGA
The DNA here is from genome assembly GCF_006483445.1 of Bradyrhizobium guangdongense. Lineage (GTDB taxonomy): Bacteria > Pseudomonadota > Alphaproteobacteria > Rhizobiales > Xanthobacteraceae > Bradyrhizobium > Bradyrhizobium guangdongense_A. Next base: position 15,816 of record NZ_PPPT01000040.1, read on the forward strand.
TACCGGTCAATTTGACCGTTTCAGGGTCGTCGCGTCCAAGCCGACCCGCCAACGCCTGAATGGCGGTGTCGAGGTCGAAGATCAGGCTGCGGGCTTGGTCATCCCGTATCATGCTCTGCAACCAGAAGAAAGACGCGACCCTCGCGCCCCGCGTTACCGGTGTCACGAGGTGCAGGCTGGTCGAGGGATAGAGGACGCAGTCGCCGGCCGGCAACTTGATTTCATGCGTTCCGTAGGTGTCCTCGATCACAAGTTCGCCACCGTCATAGTCCTCCGGCTCGCTAAGGAACAGCGTGACCGAGAGATCGGTGCGGATGCGAAGGCCGGTCAGCCGGTCGCCGCGGATCGCATTGTCGACGTGGAGGCCGAAATGATGCCCGCCGCTGGCCGCGTACCGGTTGAACAGCGGCGGGAAGATCTGCAGCGGGATCGCCGCCGACAGGAACTGCGGATTCGACGTCAACGCCGAGATGATGCGGTTGCCGAGTTTTCGCGCGACATCGCTATCGGGCGGCAATTGCTCGTTCCGTTTCACCATTGCAGATTGCGCGCCGGCCGTGGAACGGCCGTCTTCCCACTCGCTCGCATCCATGATGCGGCGGAAATCCGCTACATCATGTTTGCTCAGGACGCCCGGCACGCAGGTCAGCATGATCAGAACTTCGCGGTCGTGACGACGTAGAACGCCCGCCCCGGCGCGACCGCGACGAACGGCGTCGCGCTGCGATAGAGCGTGTCGTAGTACAGCTTGTTGGTGAGGTTCAGCGCGGAGAGCTTGATGCTCCAATGCTGGTCGATCTTCTTCTCGACGAAGGCATCGAAGCGCCAGTAGCTCGGGATCAACGTGCCGGTGTTGGCGCCGAACGTGCCGCCGAAGACCTTCGAGCGGAACACCGCCTGGCCACCGACCTCCCAATCGCCGTCGAACTTGTACTTGGAGAGCAGGCTGAACGACTGATGCGCGATGTTGGCAAGCGGCAGGCCGACATTGCCCGCCACGCCGCTCTTCGTCACCTGCGACTGCATCAGCACGATGCCGCCGAACATGCTCCAGCGATCTGTGATATTGCCGCTGGCTTCGATATCGATACCTCGGATCCGGTACGCGGCTCCCGACGTCAGCGTGGTGCCGACGGTCTCGCGGGCATTGTCCTTGTCGGTCTGGAACAGCGCGCCGCTCACCAGCAGGTGACGGTCGAACAGCTCCCACTTGGTACCAACCTCCGCGGCCTTGTTGCGCTCGGGACCGAGCACCACGCCGCCCGGCACGGCACCGCCGTAGTCCGCCGCGGTGCCGTCGAGTTCGGAGCCGAACGGATTGGTCGAGGTCGCGTAGGCAGCATAGAGGCTGCCGATCGGCACGGGCTTGAAGACGATGCCGCCGTTGTAGTTGACGAAATCCGAGTTGACGGTGCTCGATTTCGCAGCAGTCGATGACGTGAGGTCGTAGCCATCATACCGCACGCCGCCGTTCACGATGATCTTGTCATCCCAATTCGCAGTATCGAGGACATAGACTGCCTTGCTGTCGACATTGTAGCGCGTCGGATCGCCGCCGAGGACTGGCACGGTGGTGAACGGGATGAACGTATAGCCCGGCGCAAAGATCGACTGACCCGACAAGGCGCCGTTGCTGGCGAACGCGCCGGCACCGTTGAATTCCGACGCCAGCCCGGTGTAGCGGCCGATCCCGACGCGCTCGTTGGAGACTTCGAGACCGACCACGGCCGTGTGCTTGACCGATCCGGTATCGAACTTGAAGGTGGCGTCTTCCTGGTTGGCCCAGACATCGACCCACTGGTTGCGGCTCTGCGCGCTCGCGGTGAACTTCCAGTTTGCCGGATTGGCATCTGTCGTGACCGGCGATTGCGGCAGCGTGCCGATATAGGCCAGCGTTGACTGCTCACCGCGGGTCCGGCTGCTCAGCGTGATGTTGTCGGTGGGCTTGTATTCGAGCGCGAGCGTGCCGAAATCCTGGCGCGCGGTCTGCCAGTCGCGGTTGACGAACCCGTACCAGTTCGTGCGCGGGATGCCGGCCTCGGTGACCGGCACGTTGCCCTGTTTGTAGTAGGGCACGCCGAAGTCCGGCAGTCCGCTGAGGTCCGTATGGACGTAGTTCGTGGTGAGCTTGAAGTCGGTGGTCGGCGAGTACTTCGTCGAGATGAAGGTGCCCCAGCGATTGTCGGTAACGTAGTCGCGGCCGGCAACGCCGGCATCCTGGAACATGCCGCCGGTGCGCACCGAGAAGGTCGGATTGATCACCTTGTTGGTGTCGATCGTCACGCGCTTGGTCCGGTCGGTGCCGAAGGTGGTTTCAGCATTGGTGAAGTTATAGTCGGCGGCCTGCTTGGTCACGATGTTGATGGCGCCGCCGGCGGTGCCGCGGCCGGCGTAGGACGAGGCCGGGCCGCGCAATATCTCGATCTGCTCGGTGAAGAAGTTTTCGCGAATCGAGACCGCGGGATCGCGGATGCCGTCGACGAACACGTCGTTGCGCGCATCGAAGCCGCGGATGAAGAAGCGGTCGCCGAACGCGTTGCCCCCCTCGCCCGAGCCCAACGTCACGCCGGCGGTGGAGCGCCCGATCTCCTTAAGCGTAGTCATGTTCTTGTCGGCCATCACTTCCTTGCTGAGCACGGTGATGGTCTTCGGCGTGTTGAGCAGCGGCTCGGGAAACTTTCCCGATGCCTGAACGCGATCGACCTTGTAGGGCGCGGCCGGATCGGCATAGGGGTTGCGGTCGGCCGGCAGACCGCCGGCGTTGGGATACGGCACCGGCGCCTGCGCCGTCTGCTGACGCTGGGCGGCGCGCCGGAGCGCGTTGCGCGCGCGAATCTGCTCTGCGGACGGCTTTGAAGCGGCGGGGCGCGGACGTTCGACCGGTGCGTCGACCGAGACCGGCGGCAGATTCGATTACTGCGCCTCCGCCGTACCAGAGAACGACGCCACCGCGATCAGGCCGGCCACCGCCGACACCGCCTTCGCCGATCCGCCGTCAAACCTGTCATCCACCAACTCGACTGCTGCGAACGAACGCAGCGACTTCGGTGCTACTACCTGCCCCATTTCAACACGCCCCAATTTTCAAATCGCTCGTGTCCCACATGCGACGAGCGTTGGGGGTTGGTTATCGGCCGCAAAAAGTCGGGTCAACGCAAAGCGGCTGCGATTACGCTTGAATTGCTCCAGATCAAAACGATTCTAAATCGTTGTTTGAAATCGTTCTAAACGCTGGTTTGTAAACGTTCTAAATTGCCTGAAAAACAGCACTCTTCTGCACGCGCGTCGCACGCAATCGCATCAATCGCTGCTCGGCGGCTTCATCAGCGAAAACAACTCATCGACGGTCTGCCGCGCCACCGATCGCACACGATCGCTGTTGTCGAGGCCGGCGATGTTGACGCCGTTGACGACCGCTCTGATCTCGTCGCGGAAGTCGGTGAGGAAGGCGAGAGGATCGCGCTGCTCGTTGGCGACGCGTGCGATCAGTCCAGTGATCAGAATCTGACACGCGATCATCTTGCCGTTCAATTCGTCCATCATGCGCTCCCGAATGTGCTGGCGCTGATATGACGACGTGTATCCCCTGACAACCGAAACGCTGCGTGCGCAATTTAGAACCGTTCGACAGCGGAGTCTGTACGTATCGGAAATGCTGCCGGTCGTGCTCGGTCAACGAGCATGACCAAACCTATGCACGCTGATCGATTTGCGCCCGGCGGTATCCATTCCGAGGGGCCTTCGGAATGGCCCGCAAAGCTTTCCAATTGTTTAGGATTCTCAACCGAAGTGCTGTTTACAGTGGAACTTGGCGTGTATTATACCTGCACGTGCCGAACGCTTTCAAAGACCCATAATTTTAATCCCTTTGGGCAGGCGAGCCAACACGAAGCCGACATGAAGAAGTCACGGCCGATCCTCTGGATTTCGATCATCGCAGCCGTGGCCCTGGCGGGCTATTTTGGCTGGCAACGCTACCTCTCTCCTGATGCGGCAAAGACTCAGACCGCGCAAAAGGGCCCGCCCCGCGCGCCCCCCGTGCCGGTTAGCGTGTCGCCGGTCCAGAAAGCTGACTTCCCGGTCTATCTGACCGGGCTCGGCACGGTTCAGGGGTTTAACACCGTGCAAGTACGGACGCGGGTCGACGGCCAGATCGACAAGATCGCCTTCACCGAAGGCCAGATCGTCAAGCAGGGCGAGTTGCTGGTCTCGATCGATCCCCGGCCGTATCAGGCCACGCTCGATCAAGCCAAGGCCAAGAAGGCGCAGGACGAGGCGAACCTCGCCAACGCCAATCTCGAGCTTCAGCGCTCGATGAAACTCGGCGATTTCGCGACCGCGCAGCGGGTCGATACCCAACGCTCCACCGTCGCCCAGCTCACCGCGCAGATCGCGGCCGACGAAGCCGCCATTTCCAACGCGCAAACCCAGCTCGACTACACCCAGATCACGGCGCCGTTCACCGGCGTTGCCGGCTTGCGCCAGGTCGATGTCGGCAACATCGTCAATGCATCGAGCCAGACCGCGATGGTAACCATCGCGCAAATCGAGCCGATCACGGTGATCTTCACCGCGCCCGAGGAGCAGCTGCCCTATATCAGCGAGAGCCAGAAGATCGCCCCGCTCAAGGTCATCGCGCTCACCACCGACGGCAAGAAGACGCTCGCCGAAGGCCAGCTCTCCGTCGTCAACAACCAGGTCGACACGACGAGCGGGACTATCCGGCTGAAGGCGGTGTTCGACAACAAGGGGCGGACGCTGTGGCCTGGGCAGTCGGTCTCGACACGTCTCCTGATCCGGACCGTAAAGGATGCCACCGTCGTGCCTGACGATGCGGTCCAGCATTCGACCAACGGGCTCTATGCCTATACGGTCAGCCAGGAGAACAAGGCCGAGCTTCGCAAGGTCAAGGTGAGTTACTCCATCGACGGCCGTTCGGTGATCGAGGAAGGGCTTAGCCCGGGACAACAGGTCATCACCGGCGGCTCGTTCAGGGTGCAGCCCGGCAGCCTGGTCTCGACGGCGGTCGCAAGCTCCGATCCCGGCCAGAGCAAGGTCCGACAGGAATGAACGGCGGCGGAATTTCAGCACCTTTCATTCGTTATCCCATCGGCACCTCGCTGCTGATGGCGGGCATCCTCTTCGTCGGCCTCGTCGCCTACCCGCTGCTGCCGGTCGCCCCCCTGCCCCAAGTCGACTTCCCGACCATCCAGATCACGGCGAACCTGCCCGGCGGCAGCCCGGAGACGATGGCCTCCTCGGTGGCGCAGCCGCTGGAGCGCCAGTTCGCCCAGATCCCGGGCATCGCCCAGATGACCTCGACGAGCTATCTGGGTACCGCCTCGATCACAATCCAGTTCGACCTCAACCGCAGCATCGACGGCGCGGCCAACGACGTTCAGGGCGCGATCAACGCGGCCAGCGGCCAGTTGCCGAAAAACCTGCCGTCGCCGCCGACCTATCGCAAGGTGAACCCGGCGGACTCGCCGATCCTGTTGCTATCGGCCACCTCCGACACGCTGCCACTGACCACCGTCAGCGACGCCGTCGACGCCCAGCTCGCGCAGCAAATCAGCCAGATCTCCGGCGTGGCGCAGGTCTTCATCGGCGGCCAGCAGAAGCCGGCCATCCGCGTCCAGATCGATCCGGCAAAACTCGTCGCCAAGGGCCTGTCGCTGGAGGACGTGCGCAGCCAGATCGCCATCACCACCGTCGACAGCCCCAAGGGCAACATCGACGGCGAGCGGCGCGCCTACACGATCTACGCCAACGACCAGCTCACCCAGTCCAAGGACTGGAACGACGTCATCATCGCCTATCGCAATGGCGGGCCGTTGCGCATCCGCGACATCGGTCAGGCGGTGACCGGTCCCGAGGACGCCAAGCAGGCGGCCTGGGCCAACGGCAAGCGCGGCGTCTTTCTGGTGATATTCAAGCAGCCGGGCGCCAACGTCATCGAGACCGTCGACAGGATCAAGGCCACCCTGCCCCGGTTGGTCGCCGCGATCCCGCCCGCGATCAAGATCGAGCTGATCAGCGACCGCACCCAGACCATCCGCGCCGCGGTCGAGGACGTTCAGTTCACCCTGCTGCTGACCATCGCGCTCGTGGTCATGGTTATCTTCATCTTCCTGCGCAGCTTCTGGGCAACCGTGATTCCGACGGTGACCGTGCCGCTGGCGCTGCTCGGCGCATGCGCGCTGATGTGGCTGGTCGGCTATACGCTCGACAATCTGTCGCTGATGGCGCTCACCATCGCGGTCGGCTTCGTGGTCGACGACGCCATCGTCATGCTCGAAAACATCACGCGCTATGTCGAGCAGGGCGAATCGCCGATGGCCGCCGCTTACAAGGGCGCCAAGGAAATCGGCTTCACCATCGTCTCCATCAGCGTGTCGCTGGTTGCGGTGCTGATTCCGCTGCTGCTGATGGGCGGCATCATCGGGCGCCTGTTCCGCGAATTCGCGGTGGTGCTGGCGATGACCATCTTCGTCTCCATGATCGTGTCGCTGACTCTCACCCCGATGATGGCCTCGCGCTTCCTGCGCGCCCATGGCGAGGTCAAGCATGGCCGCTTCTATGCGTGGAGCGAGCGTGGCTTCGACGCGATGCTGCGCGGCTACGAACACGTCCTCGACATCGCGATGAGCTGGCGGCGGATCACGCTGCTCATCTTCTTCGCGACGCTCGGCCTGTCGGTCTACCTCTTCATCCTGATCCCCAAGGGATTCTTCCCGCAGCAGGACAACGGCCTGATCACCGCGACGTCCGAGGCTTCACAGGACATCTCCTTCGCCGAGATGAAGAAGAAGCAGGAGGCGCTGGGCAAGATCGTGATGGCCGATCCTGACGTCGCCACCGTTGCGATGGCGATCGGCGGCAGCGGCCGCGCCGGCAACAATGGCAATTTGTTCATCACCCTGAAGCCGCGCAACCAGCGCGACGCATCCGCCCAGCAGATCATCGCGCGGCTGCGCCCCAAGCTCGAGAAGGTCGAAGGCGCCCGCCTCTACATGCAGGCGGCGCAGGACGTTCGGCTCGGCGGCCGGCCGACCCGCACCCAGTTCGAGTTCACGTTGCAGGACGCCGACCTCGGCGAGCTGAACGAGTGGGCGCCAAAGATCCTCGCCAAGATGCAGACGCTGCCGCAACTGCGCGACGTCGCCACCGATCAGCAGACCCAGGGCACAACACTTCAACTCAGGATCAACCGCGACACCGCCGCCCGCTACGGCATCCAACCGCAGGTGATCGACGACACGCTGTACGACGCCTTCGGCCAGCGCCAGGTTACGCAGTATTTCACCCAGCTCAACACCTACAAGATCATCCTGGAGATCCTGCCCGAATTGCAGGGCAATCTCGATACGCTGAACAAGCTCTATGTGAAGTCGCCGCTGACCGGCGAGCAGGTCCCGCTGTCGACCTTCGCGAGCTGGACGACCGATCCGGTCCGCCCGCTCTCGATCAGCCACCAGGGCCAGTTCCCCGCGATCACCATCAGCTTCAACCTCGCGCAGGGCGTGGCGCTCGGCCAGGCGACCGAAGCCGTGCAGAAGGCGATGGCCGATCTCGGCGCGCCCGCCACGCTCAATTCGAGCTTCCAGGGCACCGCGCAGGCGTTCCAGCAGTCGCTCGGCACCGTGCCGCTCCTGATCCTCGCAGCCCTCGTCGTGGTCTATCTGATCCTCGGCATCCTCTACGAGAGCTACATCCACCCGATCACGATTCTCTCGACGCTGCCCTCGGCCGGCGTCGGCGCGCTCGCGATCCTGATGGCGGCCGGCTTCGACTTCAGCCTGATCGCGCTGATCGGCATCATCCTGCTGATCGGCATCGTGAAGAAGAACGGCATCATGATGGTCGACTTCGCCATCGCCGCCGAGCGCGACCAGCACAAGACGCCCGAGGAATCGATCCGCCAGGCTGCGATCCTGCGCTTCCGCCCGATCATGATGACGACGATGGCCGCCCTGCTCGGCGGCGTGCCGCTGATGCTCGGACACGGCACCGGCGCCGAGATCCGCCAGCCGCTCGGCTACGCCATGGTTGGCGGCCTCATCGTCAGCCAGGCGCTAACCCTGTTCACCACGCCGGTGGTCTATCTCTATCTCGATGAGCTCAACAACTGGTTCTCGAGCTGGGGCCGCGACGCCGACGGTTCCGGGCACGAGACGGCCGAGCACGGCACGGTCAAGGAAGCCGCCGAGTAGTTTTGGCACGAGTAGTCTTGGCAATCTTGCCCCTCCACCAATCATCGTTCGGGCCAACCACATGCAATCCAGATTTGCAGCTCTCATCGCTTCGCTCCTGCTCGTCACCGGCGCCGCGCACGCCCAGAGCACGAAGCAGAAGGCGGCACCCGCGACGCCCGCTCCCGCTGCGCAGCAGCAAGGTGAAGCCACGCCACCGCCGCAGCCCGGCTGGGCCGCGCGCTGCTCCAGCGTCAGCCGCGACGCGCCGCTCGAATGCGCGATCGAGCAGAATGCGGTGCTGACCAAGACCGGTCAGCTCATCGTGCTCATCAACATCCGCGTGCCCGCCGACAGCCGCGTGCCCGTCGCGCTCGTGCAGTTGCCGCTGGGCCTCAATCTGCCGGCCGGCGCAAAACTGCAGGTCGACGAGGGCAAGGCGATCGACCTCCAGATCCAGACCTGCGAGAACCGCGGCTGCTACGCCTCGACGCCGATCTCGGCCGAGCTGCTTGCAAGCATGAAGTCCGGCAAGCAGTTGAAGGTGTCCTTCCAGAACATGGCCAAGGAGACCATCGCCATTCCGATGTCGCTGACCGACTTTGCGGCGGCCTACGACAAGATCAAGTAGGTCCCTCCCCGATTCACTGCCGCGCCATCTGCGCGTTGCCGACGGCCTCGCCGTCGAGTTTCTGGTCGTTGTGCATGGTGACGTTCACCCGCAACAGCCGTCCCTTGAACTCGAACGGCGCCTCGTAGTGCGACACCGGGCTGCCGCGGTCGCGGCCGATGTCGAGCCCGGACCAAGAGATCAGCGTGTGGAAGCCGAGCTGCGTCTGCAGCGATCCGGCCGCCTCGCCGTCGATCAGCAGCGTGTATTCAGACACGCCGGTGCGTGAGCCTTTTGCCGGCGGCTCCTTGCGCACGAGGCGCTCGACATGGACACCGAGCCGGCGCGCGCCCGGCGGCACCATGCGGTTCGACGAGACGATCTGGTGACTGCCGCCGATGTTGAGATCGTGCACCAGCAGCCCGTCCTTGACGTAGAGGCTGTAGCCCGAGGTGGCGTCGCCATGGGCGATCAGCACGCCATCCGCGCCGACCTCGTCGATCTCGACATGCGCCTCGATCGTGTAGCTGCGGCTGCGCACGTCAGGCGCGACGTCGGTCGGTACATGGCCCATGCCGGCGTGGAACGTAAAACTGTGGCGCGCGCCGTGGAAGCGCGCGGCGTTCTCCGCAAAGCGCGGACCGAAGCGATCGTCGAGCGGAAGCACCTGATGCTTTTCGGCTTCCGTCCACCACAGGCCGATCATCTCGCTCAGGCGCTGCGGCTCCTTTGCGGCGAGGTCGTCGGTCTCCGAGAAATCACGATCGAGATGGAACAGCTCCCATTTGTCGTTCTCGAACGGCGTGCCCGGCGGATGAAATGCGACCGCCTTCCAACCGCGATGCCAGAGCCCGCGATGGCCGAACATCTCGAAATATTGCGGCGAGCTCTTTGAGGGCGCAGATACCTCCGTGATCGAGCGCGCAAAGCTCTCGCCTTCCAGCGGCATCTGCGGGCAGCCCGCGATCTGCCTGGGCGCTTCGATGCCGATCAGCTCCAGCAGCGTCGGCGTCAGGTCGCAGGCGTGGACGAACTGATGGCGCAACTCGCCCTTCGCCGGAATCCGCTTCGGCCAGTTGATGACGAAGGGATCGCGGATCCCGCCGCCATGGGTGTTCTGCTTGTAGCGGCGCAGCGGTGTGTTCGACGCCATCGCCCAGCCATGCGGGAAATTGCTGTGGGTGTCGGGGCCACCGATGTCCTCGATGCGTGCAAGCTTTTCCGCGATCGGCTCCGGCTTAAAGTTGAAGGGACCCATCGCGTTGACGAAGCCGAGCGGCCCGCCCTCCTGGCTCGCGCCATTGTCCGACATCACGATGACGACGGTGTTGTCGCGAACGCCTGATGTCTCCAGGAACGCAACGAGGCGCGCCAGATGACGATCGGAATGGTCGAGCATGCCGGCAAATGCAGCCTGCAGCCGCGTGAACACGCGGCGCTCGTCGGCGGAATGCTCCTCCCAGGCCTTCACGCCGTCATTGCGCGCCGGCATCCGGGTCTCCGGCGGCACCAAGCCCATCGCCTTCTGCCGCGCCAGCCGCTGCTCGCGCTCGACGTCCCAGCCGTGCGCGAAGGCGGCGTCGTAGCTCCTGATGATGTCGGCCGGCGCTTGATGCGGCGCATGGCAGGCGCCGAGCGCGACCCAGGTCAGCCACGGGATATCCGGCCGATCTGCGACGTGATCGCCGATGAAGCGGATCGCCTGGTCGACGAGATCTTCCGTGAGATGATAGCCGTCGGCATAGGTGCCGGGAGGATCGATATGCGTGTTGTCGGAGACGAGCTCGGGCGCATATTGATCGGTCTCGGCATCGAGGAAGCCGTAAAAGCGGTCGAAGCCGCGGCCGAGCGGCCAGCCATCGAACGGGCCGGTGGCGCCGCTCTCGGTCAGTGGGGTGACGTGCCATTTGCCGATCATGTAGTTGCGATAGCCGTGGCCGCGCAGCATCTCCGCAAGCGTCCCCGCCTCGCGCGCGATCTTGCCGCGATAGCCGGGATAGCCGGAATCGAAATTGGCAAGACAGCCGACGCCGACCGAATGATGGTTGCGCCCCGTGAGCAATGCTGCGCGCGTGGTCGAGCACATCGCGGTGGTGTGGAAGCCCGAATAGCGCAGCCCTTCGGCCGCGAGGCGATCGATGGTCGGCGTCTTGATCGCCGAGCCGTAGCAGCCGAAATCGGAGAAGCCGACGTCGTCGAATAGCACGATCAGGATGTTCGGCGCACCCGCGGGCGGTTTTGCCGCCTCCGGCCACCAGGGTTTCGAGTCCGCAACCGTCTTGCCGACGGTGCCGCCAAACGGCTTGCCGCTGCCTACGCTCATGTGATCCTCCCTGACCAGCCTTGCGGACCGCCGCGGTTGACCCGCGGCTCGCCCTGCCAGCCCTCGCGGGCCGCCTTGCTCAAAATCATAATCCGAATTATGATTATGGTTTAGGAGCGATGCAAGCACGAATGCGGCCATTGTCGGAGCTAGCGGGAGTTGGCGATGTCGACCTGCCCGGCGTCACGCCGTCGCGCCAGAAGCGCAGCCGGGAGACGACGTTTGCGCTGCTGGAGGCCGGCGCCGAGCTGCTGCGCACGCGAAGCCTTGCCGAGCTCTCCATCGAAGCGCTCTGCAACAAAGTCGGTGTCACCGTCGGCGCCTTCTACAGCCGCTTCGAGAGCAAGGAAGCCTATTTCAACGCGCTGATGGCGCTTGCCGCACGCGACGGCGAGCAGCGGCTCTCCGACATGGCGCGCGGTTCTCTCGGCGAAGCCTCGCTCGACAAGATCTGCCACATCATCGTGACCGGCATCGTGGCCTGGATCCGCAGCCACGAAGGCGTATTGCGGGCAGCGCTTCAGCACGACGACACCCGCCCCGACAAATGGACCACGTTCAAGGCGCTGGCGCGCGCGACCACCGAGCGCTCCACTCCTCTCCTGCTGCCCGCCATGGGCAAGGGCCGCACCGCCGCCAAGACGAAGACGATCGCCTTCTGCTTCCAGATCGTGCTGGGCACGCTGGTCAACGCGATCCTCAACGATCCCGGCCCGCTCTCGCTCCATGCCAAGGAGATGGAGACCCGGCTTGCCGATTGCTTGCTGTTGATGCTTCAAGCCGAGATCAATCATCCGACGCCGAGATAGGCCTTTTGAACTTGCGGATCCTGGGCCAGGGCCGCAGCCGTGCCCGACAGCACGCTCTTGCCGACCTGGAGCACGGTCGCGAAATCGGAGACTTCGAGCGCGAGTTCGATCGACTGCTCGGCGAGCAGAATAGTCAGGCCTTCGCGATGCAGGCGGCCAAAGGTTTCGTACATGGATTCGACGACGGTCGGTGCCAGGCCCAGCGACGGCTCGTCCAGCATCAACAGCTTCGGATCGCTCATCAGCGCGCGACCGACCGCGAGCATCTGCCGCTCACCGCCGGACATGGTGCCGGC
>NZ_PPPT01000041.1 GCF_006483445.1 Bradyrhizobium guangdongense
GCTGAACGTAGGGTGTCTTCTTGTTGATCGCCAGTTCGACGATGGCGGGATCGGGTGCAAAGGTCGACGTCGCGGCATAAATCATCATCGCGGGAGCGCCGTAGCCGATGCCTTTTTTCCCGGGCTCCGAGTTCATGTTCGGCAAGCGCTGGGTCTGCCCGGCAAATACCAGCATCATTGCGATCGAGTAATCCGTACCTTCACCGCCGAATTCGAGCATCTTCGGATTTTTGTCCATGTACTCGATGCGCCGGCGATAGGGCGCAACGCGGATGCCTTCCCGGCTGGCGACCGCAAACTTTGCAGCCGTGTATTCCAGCACCATTCGCGCACCCTGACGCACGTCGTTGTCTTCGGCGAAGTCGGCGAGATTGAGAATCGCAACGAGCGAGTAGCGCTGATAGGGCCGCGAGTTGTATTCAGCGAAGTCGTGGCGCATCACGCCGCCCATGAAATCCAGAAGCCACCGCTTGAGCTCCGCCTGCTCCGCAGCCAGCGCTTCACTATTCTTCGGTACCTCTTTCAAGATGATCTGGTTCTTCAGGTACCGGGAGGTCTCGATCATCAACCGGTGATTTTCAGTCTCCGGAATCTTGGCGGTTCCGGCAGCGACCGTCGCAACCGCGGGGGCGATCGCCAGCGCCGCGGCCAATGGCGGGATCGCAGCCCCTTCGCCGAGCAGCGCCAGCACGGCCGGCGCTCCGGCGTTGAGGACGAGCAGCAGGGCCAGGCGCTTGGACAGCCAGAACGCCGCATCGCCGAGATCGTCGATAGCCGACTCCAGCCAGCTGTCATCATCCAGAAGTTCAGAAGGCGGCTCGTCGCTGTGCTCGGAATTGCCGCAGTTCAGCACCCCATTGGCGGCATCACCGGGAGGACCGTGAAGGATGAGGAGCTTGTCGCGGACGTGAATCCTGGCTTCCTCACTCAGGATCGGAAATCCCTTGTCACGTGCCCGTTCGTTCAGAAAGTACAGCCGCGTTGCATCGCGAACGTCGACGTCAAGATCGCCTTTCACACTGAAGGTGAACTCGTTGTTCGGAACGATCGGAGGCGTGAGAAAGGAGCCGATTGCTTTCGAAAGACATGGCAAGCCGTCGGTGCCGACCTGGGCGTCCTTGTATTCGAGCTGACCCACCACCCGTTCCAGCTGCGCCTTCAGGCACAGCGCACTGATTTGATAGGTGATGCTCGCCCAGCCGCCGAAGGGCTTCAAATCCTTGATGCCTGCAATGGTCTGCGTGCAGTCCGGACCGGTTCTTGCCGAGCTCTCGTTGAATTTGGCCTGAAACTGATCGAGCTTGTCGGGCGGAAAGAGATCGACGGGATAACGGTTGGGGTCAGGTGGAAACTGCAAATTGGTCGTGTGGATACAAACCGCGCTTCGTAGCGCGGCCGGGTCCGCGGCCTTCAGCAGCAGCCACTGCATCTTGGCAATCAGGAAAGGGCTGAAATCCTCGCCGGGGATGTCGGCGCTTCCCTGGAACGTCAAGTCGTCCCCGCACGCCAGATACTCGATCGCGACCATGGCGCGGCCGTCTTGTTGAGCGAGTGCAGCCGCAAGGTCGAGCGGTGGAGGCGCGATAGGAATGAGAAATTCCGGAGGTGGCGGGGGATGGTCGCCGGTGTCGACGTCGCCTGCATAGGCATGGCCTGCCAAAGTCGAGATTGCCACGATCAGGCCGACCAGCAGGCAGACGCTGATCCTGCTCATTCGCAACCGACGCATACCCGGCCCCCCCTCTGAGAGTCGCGGAGTTGGCATCAAGAAATCGGCATCAACTCATTCTGCAATCATGCCGGCAGGGTGAGTGCCGGCTGGAAGGTTAGCAAGACAGCGTTCTTAGCGATGTGAAATCGTTCACAAGTGGGGTCTGCCGATGCCGAAGAAGGGAATCACGGGCCACAACGAATGGATCCTCACCGAGGCCCTTGCGACGGCCATCGTCGCGCTGAAGCAGCCTGCCCCCAAGCACCAGCCGCAGGCCCATTTGGACGACATCCGCAGGCTGCTCGCCAGCGGCAAGGAGCCAGCTACCGTCAGCCCTGCACCTCGCGCAGACCAAATGCCGCCTGTTCCCCGACCAGGATCCGCTGGATATCTACCGGGAACATGGCATCAACGAATATGGCGCGTAGGGCCCGCACCCCGCGTGTTCGATGTCAGGATTTTTGAGGCTGGTGCGCTCGGAGGGACTCGAACCCCCACGATTTTACTCACTGCCACCTCAAGGCAGCGCGTCTACCAGTTCCGCCACGAGCGCTTTGGGAAGCCGGCTATAAGGCTTGAGGCCTGCCGGATCAACGGCGCCGATGTAACAAATCGATCAGAGGGGTACAAGCCCGCCGAAGGCCCGAATTCCACAAGCTTTATGGGATTGGTTCCAGGCCCTGCCCGGCTGCTTACCGCGTGCCCGGGGACCGCGGCAGCATCTGCTTGACCTCGACCGCGATGCGGTTGCGGTCGACCAGCACGACGCCGCTGGCAACGGGCAGATTATTGGCCAAAACCTTGACCTCGTCGGCCTCGGTTGCGTCCAGTTCGATGATGGCGCCGCGGGAAAGACGTAATACCTGATGGATCGGCATGGTGGTGGTCCCGAGGACGACCATGAGATCCACGGTGACTTTATCGAGGGTAGGCACTACGGCACCGCCACTAACATGAGACTCTGCATTTGCGTCCGCAATCATCACCCCGTTATGGTTAGCCAATGGTTAACAGCCGCCAAGACCTCGATTTAACGTCGTTTTCGGCCTCCGACGGTGCCCCTGTGGAGTGGCAGATTTCGGACGCCCCGGTGCCCTATCCCGAGGCCGTTTCTGTCATGGAAGCGCGCGCGGCGGCCATTGCGGCCAAAGAGGCCGCCGAGCTGGTCTGGCTGCTGGAGCACCCCCCGCTTTATACCTCCGGCACCTCGGGCAAGGCCTCCGACCTGCTCGACCCCAGGTTTCCGACCTTTGCGACGGGTCGCGGCGGCCAGCTCACCTATCACGGGCCCGGCCAGCGGGTGGCCTATGTGATGCTCGACCTCAAGCGCCGCCGGCCTGACGTCCGCGCCTATGTCGCTGGTCTGGAAGAGCTGATCATCCGGACGCTCGCCGCCTTCAACGTCCGCGGCGAACGGCGCGAGGACCGGGTCGGCGTCTGGGTCAGGCGGCCGGAAAAGGGCGCCGGCCACGAGGACAAGATCGCGGCGATCGGCGTGCGGCTGAAGCGCTGGGTCTCGTTCCACGGCATCGCCATCAATGTCGAGCCGGAGCTCTCGCATTTTCAGGGCATCGTGCCCTGCGGCGTCGCCGATCCCCGCTATGGCGTCACCTCGTTGGCCGATCTCGGCCAGCTCGTCACCATGGCCGATGTCGACGTCGCGCTGCGGCAGGCGTTCGAGCAGACATTCGGCCCAACGCAGACGCGCGTGGCCGAAACGGCGGTCTGAACCCGTCAGCAATTCGCCTTCAGAAAATCGACGAAGGCGCGCACCCGTGGAATCGTTTGCCGCCCGGGCAGGATCAGCGCCGTGATCGGCTGCGGATCGGCGTCGTGGCAGTGCGACAGCAGGGGCACCAGCCTGCCGTCCTGCAAGGCCTCTTCGCCCAGGAAATCGCCGAGGCGAATAAGGCCCGCGCCCGCGAGCGCCAGGTCGAGCAGCAGTTCGGCGCTGTCCGACCGGATCGTGCCGTCGACCGCCATCATCACCGGCTTGCCGTCCTCGAACATCGGCCATTGCGCGAGCCGCGATGTGCCGCTGAGCTGCAGGCAATTGTGCCGCAGCAGATCGGAGGGCCGTTCAGGCACGCCGTTGCGTTCGAGATATTGCGGACTGCCGACGATGATGCGCCGGACTTCACCGAGGCGCACCGCGATCAGGTCGCTGTCGGCGAGCGGGCCGACCCGGATCGTCACGTCGACCTGCTCACTGATCGGGTCGATGCGATGATCGCTGACGGTGAGATCGATGCGGATGTCCGGATATTGCGCCATGAAGCGGGGCAGACGCTGCGCGAGCCGCCGTCGTGCGAATGCGGTGCCGCTGTTGACCCGGATCGGCCCGCGCGGACGTCCGTGGACGGAGGCGACGTCAGCCTCCGCGGCCTCCACCGCCGCCAGAATGTTGCGCGCGTGAGCAAGAAAGGTCTCGCCTTCCTGGGTCAGGACGAGCCGCCGCGTCGTCCGGTGTAGAAGCGTCACCCCGAGGCGACGCTCCAGGCGGGTCACGATGCGGGACACGCCCGACGCGGTAAGGCCCGTCTCGGCGCCAACCGCGGCAAAACTTCCGAGATCGACGGTCCGCACAAAGGCGCTGAGATCGGGAATGGGGTGCGACGCCATATTCGTGATTTTTTGGAATGATTGCTTCTCAATATCGCAGTTTATCTACGATTACAGCACAAATAGGGTCGCACCAGTCAATCCAGGAGCCCCAACCCATGCCCCTCGCCCGCATTTCCGTCCCTACGCAGCTTCCGATCGAACGCATTCACGCACTCGCCGACGCCGTCCATGAAGGCTTGGTCGAGACCTGCGGCGTCCCGCCCAAGGACCGCTTTCAGCTCATTTCCCGCTACGCACCCGAGATGATGCTGATCGACCCGACCTTTCCCGACGTCGCGCGCACGGCGGAGGCATCGATCGTCGAGATCCTGTTTCTCCAAGGACGAACGGTCGATCAGAAGAAGCGTCTGTTCCGGTCGATCGTGGCGCGCGCCGTCGAAGCCGGCTTTGCCGGAGACGACATCATGATCGCGCTTGCCGAAAACGCGCCGGTGGACTGGTCGCTCGGCCATGGCCTCGCCTTCGGCGACCATCACGAACCGCTGGCAACGACGTCCGTCATCGCGTGACCCGCCTGCACTTCTGTTGGGCCGCGCGCTGAATCCCAGAGCCGAGACGCGGGCGATCACAATTGCCCGCGTCTCGCGCGGTCACGCCGCCTTGGCCGCGACCTCGAGCTTGCCCGCGATGTAGCGGCGCTCCTGACTGAGGCCGCCAAAGCCGTAGGCGTCGCCCTTGACCTCGTCGACATGCAGATAGGTCTCGTGATGCAGCGGGCCGAGCAAATCGCTCATCCGCGCAAACATCGCGGCGAGATAGGCGGCCTTCTCGTCCTTGGTGTTGGTGCCTTCGCTGACATGGGTGTCGATCCAGTAGCTCGCGAGCTTCTGCTCGGCGAGCGACCTGCCGCCGGCGAACCAGTCGGCGGCATCGACCGCCTTGACGATGACGGCAGTCACCTTCGGGTCCTTGTGCAGGATCTTTGCGGTGAGCTCGGTCACGGCGTTGGCAATGTCGGCCTTCAGCGAGGCGGACTGGCGGGAGGTTGCGTAGGTGACGGTGATCAGCGGCATGGTCGGTCTCCTGAGGCGGTTGCGCGGATATTCATTGCGCTGAGGGAAAACTAGACCCTGGGCCGTCATTTTTGTATCTTATCTCTGTTGATAACAGTGATAACGATTGATAATGACAACCGCACTCGACATCGCCACCGTCCAGGCCTTCCTGCTGGTCGCCGACCTGCAAAATTTTACCCGCACGGCCGAAGCGCTCGGCACCACGCAGGCCGCCGTCAGCCTCAAGCTGCAGCGGCTCGAGACGCTGCTCGGCAAGCGGCTGGTGGAGCGATCGCCGCGCGCGGTCAGGCTCACGGCCGAGGGCGCCGGCTTCCTGCCGCATGCCCGCGCGCTGATCGAGGCGCATGACCGCGCCCTGTCCGGCACCGCCTCGACACCGCAGATCTTGTCGCTCGGCATCTCCGATCACGCGGCCGGTCCCGAGCTGGTGCGGCTGTTGGAGCGGCTGCATGCGATGTCGGCGCAGCTCGCACTCGCCGTCACCATCGGCTTCTCGCGCGACATGCAGGAGGCCTATGATGCAGGCCGGCTCGACGCCGTGATCGTGCGCCAGGAAGGCAGCCGGCGCGGCGGCGAAAAGCTCGTCGAGGACGAGTTCGGCTGGTTCGCCTCGCCGCGGTTGACGCTGCCGCGCGGCGAGGCGCTGCCGCTCGCGACGCTGGCGCCGCCCTGCGGCGTCCGCGCCATCGCCGTGCGCGCGCTCGACAAGGCCGGCCTTGCCTGGCGCGAGCGTTTTGTCGGCGGCGGCGTCACCGCGGTGGTCGCGGCTGCGCTTGCCGGCCTTGCGGTCGCACCGCTGGCGCGCCGGATCGCGCCGGCCGGGCTCGTCGATATCGGGCCGAGCCACAAGCTGCCGCGGATCGGCAGCTCGCGCGTGATGCTGCATTCGAAGGTCAGCGATCAGGCCAAGCTCGCCGCGCTGCGCACGGTGGCGGCGACCTTCCGCAGCGCGGCCTAAGGCATCAGACGCTCCGTCTCCTTTCCTCGACGATCCGGTCGCATGCGTCACTCAGCGAGAACGGGTATGCAACCCTGCACACTTTCTCCGAATTTGCACAAAAATGTCCCAGCCGTTGGGAACCAAGCCCGGTCTCGTGCGTTTGTCAGGGTTCAGGCTGGGATCCGGAAATGGTGCAAAAGTTCAAGCAACAGAGGGACTTGTTCGAGAGCGAACGTAGTTTCCGTCTGTTGGTGGAGGGGGTTGCGGACTACGCCCTCTACATGCTCGACCCCACCGGCATCATTACGAGCTGGAACATCGGCGGCGAGCGTATCAAGGGCTACACGCCTGACGAGATCCTCGGCCAGCATTTTTCGCGCTTCTATACCGAAACCGACCGCGCCAATGGCAAGCCCATGCGCGCGCTCGGCATCGCCCGCGACCAGGGGCGTTATGAGGAGGAAGGTTGGCGCGTCCGCAAGGGCGGCACCTTCTTCTGGGCCAGCGTGATCATCGACCCCATCTACGAGGACGGCCACCTCGTCGGCTTCGCCAAGATCACCCGCGACATCACCGAGCGGCGCAATACGCAGATGCAGATCGAGACGATGCAGAAGCAGCTCGCCGAATCCCAGAAATTCGACGCACTCGGCCAGCTCACCGGCGGCGTCGCGCACGACTTCAACAATCTGCTGATGATCATCAGCGGCAGCCTGCACATCCTGAAACGGGACACCGGCGAGGATGCGAAGCTGCAGCGCGCGATCTCGGCGATCGAAACCGCGACACGGCGCGGCGCGGCGCTGACCAGCCAGCTCCTGACCTTCGCCCGGCGCCAGAGCGTCAACCCGCAGCCGATCAATTTCGCCGACCGGATCGAGGCGATCCGCGAGGTGCTCGAGACCGGTGTCGGCAGCGCGGTTCAGCTTGCCTACGACATCGACCGCAACGTCTGGCCGATCAATGCCGACGTCTCCGAGCTCGAGACCGGCCTGCTCAATCTCGTGATCAATGCCCGCGACGCCATGCCCGACGGCGGCACGGTAACGATCAGCGCGCGCAACGCGGTGCTGTCGGACCCCCTCCATGCCGGCGAGTTCGTCGCGATCAGCGTCGCCGACACCGGGCAAGGCATCCCCTCCGACGTGCTCGACAAGATCTTCGAGCCGTTCTTCACGACCAAGCCGATCGGCAAGGGCACGGGGCTCGGCCTTTCCCAGGTGCACGGTTTCGCGCATCAGGCCGGCGGCACCGTCAAGGTCGAGAGCGAACTCGGCAAGGGCACGGTCTTCACCATCCTGCTGCCGCGCGAAACGTCGGAGCCGAAGCAGGACAAGACCGTGGCACCGGCGGCCGGCAGCGGCACGGTGCTGCTGGTGGAGGACAATCCTGATGTCGCGACCGTGAGCACCGGACTGTTGGAGCAACTCGGCTACCAGGTCCGTCGCGTTGCCGACGCGGAGGCAGCGCTGCGCGAGATCGAGCACAACGGCGTCGATCTCGTGTTCTCCGACATCGTGATGCCCGGCAAGATGGACGGCCTCAGCCTCGCCCTGCGCCTGCGGGAAATCCGCCCCGACCTGCCGATCCTGCTCGCGACCGGCTACAGCGATGCCGCCGCCGACGTCCGCGGCGATTTCCCGATCCTGCGCAAGCCCTATGAGATCCACGAGCTGAGCGAGGCGATCGCGAAGCTGCCGCGGTGATTTTCTTTCACCTCTCCCCGCTTGCGGGGAGAGGTCGGATCGCGCTTGATATCCGGGCGAGGGGTGCAGGTCTCACGCCGATCTCACCCGCGGAGAAAGCCCCTCACCCCAACCCTCACCCCGTAAGAACGGGGCGAGGGAGCGCATCTCCCACGCGGCTACACCGTCCCCAGCACCGAGAACCGCTCCCCTGCCCGACGCAGGTTCAAATCTTCCTCACCGGCAGTTTCGTTCGTCACACTCTCGATGCGCGACGACGGCGGGCCGTGGCGGCAGAGCGCGACCATCTCGGCAACGCGCGTCGGCGGCCCCGCGAACAGGGCCTCGACGCTGCCGTCGCGGCGATTGCGGACCCAGCCTTCCAGCCCGATCGTGTTGGCCTGGTATTCGACCCAGGCACGATAGCCAACGCCCTGCACCCGGCCGCGGATCGTGACCTGGAGGATCGCCCGGCTCATTTTTTCAACCCGAGGAAATCGGCGCTGCGTGCCTTCATGTCGGCCTCGCGCATGACACGGCTCGTCAGCTCCGACGATGCGAGTCCTCTGAGGTTTTTCGGTGGCGTGCCCTCGCGCAGCGCTTTCAGGGTCTCGTAGACCGCCTGCGTGGCCGCCGAGATCGGCGCGTGGCCCTGCAGCGCGATGCGCACGCGCTGCGCCCTGAGATAGTCCAGCGCGCTCATCTCCTCCGGCGCACCGCCCAGCACGATCGGCAATTTTGTCGCGGCCGAAATCGCCTCCAGCTCCGCCTTCGACTTGATGCCGGTGAAGAACAGCCCGTCGACGCCGACGGCTTCATAGGCCTGCGCGCGGCGGATCGCATCGTCGAGCGACGTGATGCTGGCCGCACCCGTGCGCCCGAGAATGACCAGCGAGGGATCGCCGCGGCCGTCGAGTGCCGCCTTCATCTTGCCGACGCCTTCTTCCAATGAGATCAGCTGCGTCTTCGCCTCGCCAAAGGCCTGCGGCAGCAGCGTGTCCTCGATGGTGAGGCCGGCCGCGCCCGCGGCCTCCAGCTCCTGCACGGTGCGGCGGACGTTGAGCGCATTGCCATAGCCGTGATCGGCATCGACCAGCACCGGCAATGCCGCGGCGCGCGACATCCGCCGGATCTGTTCGGCAAACTCGGTCAACGTGATCAGCGCGATGTCGGGATCGCCGAGCACCGCGAGCGAGGCGACCGAGCCGCCGAACATGCCGATCGCGAAGCCGAGGTCTTCGGCGATACGGATCGAGATCGCGTCATAGACTGAGCCGGGGCGGATGCAGTCGGAGCTGGAGAGGACCGAGCGCAGTTTTTCGCGGCGGGCACGGTAGGTCATCGTGGTGTCTCGGTCAGTTGCGACGCTGCAGCAATATACTCCGTCATTGCGAGCGAAGCGAAGCAATCCAGGCTGCCGCCGCGGAAAGATTCTGGATTGCTTCGCTTCGCTCGCAATGACGGCGCTTTTGGCGCCGCCACCCCTTCACGACGAGCTAAGCAAACTCCAAAATCAGCGCATCGACCGCAAGCGTTGCGCCGGCGCTGGCATGGATCTTCTTCACGGTGCCGTCGCGCTCGGCGCGGAGCACGTTCTGCATCTTCATGGCTTCGACGACTGCAAGCGTCTCGCCGGCCTTGACCTCCTGCCCTTCGCTCACCGCGATGGAGACCACGAGGCCCGGCATCGGGCACAGCAGCTTCTTGCCGGTGTCGGAGGCTGCGGTGACCGGCATCAGCCGTGCGGAGGTCGCTTCGGTCTCGGTCCAGACATAGACCGGGACCTCGACGCCCTGATGGGCGAGACGGATTCCGTTCGGAATCGGGCGCGCCTGCACCGCGATGAAATGGCCGTCGATGGTGCCCTGCCAGACGGGATCGCCCGGCTTCCACGGCGAGTCCAACAAATGTGGCTTACCGGCCTTGCCCTCTGCATCGACGAAGCGGATCGCGATGGCCTCGCCTTCGCGGGCGACCTCGAGCGGGATCTCCTCGCGATCGAGCCAGACCGCGCGGCGGCGCTCGCGCTGAACGACGCGGCCGCCCATCTGGCCGGAGATCTGCCGCTTGCGCTCGCCGAGCACGTGATCGATGGCGGCACCGACGGCAGCGATCCGGCGCGCGATTTCGCCTTCCGCCGCGCGCGGCGCAAAGCCCTTGGGAAATTCCTCGGCGATGAATCCGGTCGACAGATTGCCCTCGCGCCAGCGCGGATGATTCATCAGCGCCGACAGGAACGGAATGTTGTGCCTGATGCCGTCGACATAGAAGGCATCGAGCGCGGTCGCCTGCGCCTCGATCGCGGCCGCACGCGACGGCGCATGCGTGACGAGCTTTGCGATCATCGGATCGTAGTGGATCGAGATCTCGCCGCCCTCCTGCACACCGGTGTCGTTGCGCACGGTGATGCCGTCCTTGCTCAGCTCCGCCGGCGGGCGATACTTCACCAGGCGCCCGATCGAGGGCAGGAAGTTGCGGAACGGGTCCTCGGCATAGAGGCGGGATTCCACCGCCCAGCCGGTCAGCGTGACGTCCTTCTGCGCGATCGCCAGCTTCTCGCCGGCCGCAACGCGGATCATCTGCTCGACGAGGTCGATGCCGGTGACGAGCTCGGTGACGGGATGCTCGACCTGGAGACGGGTGTTCATCTCGAGGAAGTAGAAGCTCTTGTCCTGCCCCGCGACGAACTCGACCGTGCCGGCGGAATCGTAATTCACGGCCTTTGCGAGTGCGACCGCCTGCTCGCCCATCTTGCGGCGGGTGCTTTCGTCGAGCAGCGGCGACGGCGCTTCCTCGATGACCTTCTGGTTGCGGCGCTGGATCGAGCACTCGCGCTCGCCGAGATAGATGATGTTGCCGTGCTTGTCGCCCAGCACCTGGATTTCGATGTGGCGGGGGTCGACGATGAACTTTTCGACGAAGACGCGATCGTCGCCGAACGACGCCTTTGCTTCCGCCTTGGCGAGATTGAAACCTTCGGCGACCTCGCTCTTGGAGTTTGCGATGCGCATGCCCTTGCCGCCGCCGCCGGCGGAGGCCTTGATCATGACGGGATAGCCGATCTCATCCGCAATCCGCACCGCGTGCTTGTCGTCCTCGATGACGCCGAGATAGCCCGGCACGGTCGAGACCTTTGCCTTTGCGGCCGCCTTCTTGGATTCGATCTTGTCGCCCATGGCGGCGATGGCGCCCGGATTGGGGCCGATGAAGACAATTCCTGCGGCCTGGAGCGCCCGCGGGAACGCCTCACGCTCGGACAGGAAGCCGTAACCGGGATGGACCGCTTCTGCGCCAGTCTTGCGGCAGGCCTCGACGATCTTGTCGATCACCAGATAGCTCTCGGCGGCGGCCGGCGGCCCGATCAGGACCGCCTCGTCGGCCATCTCGACATGCAGGGCGTCCCGGTCGGCCTCGGAATAGACCGCGACGGTTTGAATTCCCATGCGACGGGCAGTCTTGATGACCCGGCAGGCGATTTCGCCGCGATTAGCAATCAGAATGCGCTTGAACATGTTTTTCTTATCGGACTTCAACCTTGGGCGGGACCCATCCCCCCGGCCGTTGAGGCCTGGGCGGACGGGCCGTGTGGTGTCCGTGGTACATCAAAATGGGCCGGAGGCAACGGTCTAAATCCGCCCAGCGGCGGCCGACCAGCGCCCGAATTACCCTTCCGCCGGACGAACTTGCGCCTACTTGCTGCCGGCCTTGATACCGCTCTTGGCCGCGCCCTGCACCAGGGTGTGAATAAAGTCCAATTTGGCGATCACCGCCGGCGACAGGATGAAGGGATAGAGGTCGCGCACGCCCATGGCGCGGTTGACGCTGTTGATGGCGAAGGTGAACGGCAACCAGGCATTGACGAGGAGCTGGAAGTCCTCGGCCTCGTACGGGTTGGCACGGATGCGCGCGGTGAGCTCCCCGTCCCGGTCGACCCGGGGCCGCACCTGCATGCCGAACTCGGAGGCCATCTCCAGCGTGTCGACGATGTGCAGATAGTGCGCCCAGGTCTCGGCAAAATCCTCCCAGGGGTGCGTGGTGGCATAGGCCGACACATAATTCTGTTGCCAATCCGGCGGCGGGCCTTCGCCATAGTGGCGTTGCAGCGCCTGGCCATAGTCGAGCGTATCGTCGCCGAACACCGCTCGGCATTCGTCGAGCTTGCCGCCTTGCTGGACCAAGACGTCCCAGAAATAATGCCCGACCTCGTGGCGAAAATGCCCGAGCAGCGTGCGGTAGGGCTCGCCCATCTCCAGCCGCCGTCGCTCGCGCTCGATCTCGTCGGTTTCCGTCAGCGCGATCGTGATCAGGCCGTTGTCATGGCCCGTCATGATCCTTTGCCCGCCGTTGGGATCGTCGGCGAGGAAATTGAAGATCAGCCCGTGCGCCTGGTCCTCCGACCGCGTCGTCAGCGGCAGCCGCCAGCGGATCAGCGAATAGAACAGCCGGTGTTTTGCCACCTCCAGCTCCCTCCAGCCGGCGAGCTGAGCGGGATCGGAGAGGTTCGGCACCATGCCGTTGTGCCGGCAGGCGCGACAATAGGCCTGATCGCTCCCGGGTTCGGTCAGCCAGTTGCAGGCGTCGTACTCGGCATTGGCGCAGAGCATGCGGCCCCTGCCCTTGTCGGCGAGCGTCGTCCAGGCCGCCCCGTCGGGCTCGATCGCGGACAGCGTTTCCTTCTCGGGCAGAAAGGCGAGCCTGTGGCCGCAGCGTTCGCAGACGCGGTTCTCGAAATACAGGACGTTGCCGCAGGCCTGGCAGGCAAAAAGCTTCAAGGTTTAACCTCTTACGCAAGTGATGCTTGAGCAGATCGATCGCTGGTGCCTGCGAAGACGCGTCCGCGCTGGTATCGTTCCAACGACTGGAACAATTTGCGCGGACAAGTGTTGGCTTGCCAATCGTCTTTTCCCGACATCGGACCAAGCACCTTGCACGATCGACCAAGAACGGCCAGACGCCTTTCTTGTTTGCTTCGCCATGAGGCGATGGAATTCGCGCCCCGCATGTGTGAGTATCGCTCCGGCACGTGCAGGCATGCATCACAACGGCCGACGCCTTGAACGATCCACTGCCCGAAACCATCGCCGCCGAACGGCTGCGCCAGCATCTCGAGGAGATCGCGCGCGAGCGCGACGCCGCCTATCGCGCGCTGCAGGAGCGCGAGGCCGAGCTCGCGCAAATCCAGCGCATCGCCGGCGTCGGCGGCCTCGAGATCGATCTGCGCCGCGGCGTCAGGAACCGGCGCACGCCGGAATATCTCCTCATCCACGGTCTGCCGGCCGAGGCTGCCGAGGAGACCTATGACGAGTGGGTCAAGCGCATCTATCCTGCAGACCGCACGCGGACGGTCGATCGCCTATTCGCAGCCCTCAAGAGCGACAGCGAGGACTATTCCGACAAGTACCGGATCATCCGCCAGAATGACGGCGAGATCAGGTGGATCAGCGTCGTCGGCAAGATCGAGCGCGATGCCGACGGCCGCGCACTGAGGTTGATCGGCGCCGACATCGACGCCACCGACCAGATGCTGGCGCAGGCCACCTTGCAGGAGAGCGAGGAGCGCTTTCGCCTGATCGCGGATTCTGCGCCGGTGCCGATCTGGGTTACCAAGCTCGACCGCAAGCGCTCCTTCGCCAACCAGGCCTATCTCGACTTTCTCGGCCTGCCCTTCGAGGAGGCCATCGATTTCGACTGGCGCAAGGTGCTGCATCCGGACGACCTGCCGCATGTCCTGCAGCAATCGGTCCAGGGCGAAGCCTCGCTCAAGCCATTCGTGCTGGAAGCCCGCTACAAGAACGCCAAAGGTGAATGGCGCTGGCTGCGCTCGGAATCGCAGCCGCGCTGGGACCCGACCGGCCGGCATATCGGCTTCATCGGGGTTGCCCACGACATCACCGCGGCCAAGCAGGCCGAAATTGAATTGCGGCGACTGAACGAGACGCTCGAGGAGCGCATCACCGAGCGCACCGCACAGCTCGAATCCAATGAGGCGCAGCTGCGCGCGATCCTGGAAACCAGCAACCAGTATCAGGGCCTCGTCAGCCTCGCCGGCGAATTGCTCTATGCCAACAACACCGCGCTCGCCGGCATCCGGGCAACATCATCCGACGTGATCGGCAAACCGTTCTGGGACACGCCGTGGTTCACCGCGAGCGAGGGTATGCCGGCGGCAGTCCGCGACGCCTTCAACACCGTGCTGAAGGGCGAGCCGGTCCGCATGGAAATGCGGCTTCGCCTGCCGATCGGCGAGCGCTATTTCGACTTCAGCATGCGTCCGCTGCGCGATCAGCACGGCGAGATCTTTGGCGCGGTGCCCGAGGCCGTCGACATTACCGACCGCCGCCGCGGCGAGGAAGCGCTGCGCCAGTCGCAGAAAATGGAGGCGATCGGCCAGCTCACCGGAGGCGTCGCACACGACTTCAACAATCTGCTCACCATCATCCGCTCCGCCACCGACTTCCTGCGTCGCCGCGAGTTGCCGGAGGAGCGCCGCCGCCGCTATGTCGATGCGATCTCCGACACGGTGGAACGCGCCTCGAACCTGACCGCGCAGTTGCTTGCCTTTGCACGGCGGCAGCCGCTGAAGCCGCAGGTGTTTAACGTCGGCACCCAGGTCGAGAGCGTGGCGCAGCTGGTCCGTCCCCTCGTCGGCGCCCGCGTCCAGATCGAGGTCGACATCGAGGCCCCGGACTGCTTCACCATCGCCGACATCGCGCAGTTCGAGACCGCGCTGATCAACCTCGCCATCAACGCGCGCGACGCGATGAAGGACGGCGGGCATTTGACGATCTCGGTCAAGAAGGTCCAGGATATCCCGAGCCTGCGGGCGCAACCGGCGCGCAGCGGCGATTTCGTCGCGATTTCGCTGCAAGACACCGGCACCGGCATCGCGCCGGAACATATCGATGCGGTCTTCGAGCCGTTCTTCACCACCAAGGAGGTCGGCAAGGGCACCGGCCTCGGCCTCAGCCAGGCCTTCGGTTTCGCAAAGCAGTCCGAGGGCGACATCGCGGTGACCAGCACGCCCGGCCAGGGCGCGACTTTCACCATCTACCTCCCGCAGGCACCGAGCCCGGTCGGCGAAAAGGCGGCGGCCGCCATCGCAAGCGAATCCGCGACCACCGGGCGCGGCTACCGCGTGCTCGTGGTCGAGGACAATGACGATGTCGGGCGCTTCTCCACGGAGTTGCTGGAGGACCTCGGCTATGTCGTGCGGCGTGTTGCCGACGCCAATGCCGCGCTTTCGATCCTGTCTGACGACGAGTTCGCGGTCGACCTCGTGTTCTCCGACGTCATCATGCCCGGCATGAACGGCGTCGAGCTCGCCGGCGTGATCCGCGAGCGCTATCCCGGCCTGCCTGTCGTGCTCACCTCCGGCTACAGCAACGTGCTCGCCGAAAACGCCCATCGCGGTTTTGAGCTGATCCAGAAGCCGTATTCGGTGGAAGCGCTCTCGCGCATTTTGCGCAAGGCGATCTCGGAAAAGCTGCCGGTGGCGAGGTGACGCTGTTGGAACGGCTGTCATTGCGAGCGAAGCGAAGCAATCCAGATTGTTTCCGCGGTGACAGCCTGGATTGCTTCGTCGCTTTGCTCCTCGCAATGACGGCGCTGGCGCGCCGTCGTAAACCATAGGTTCCCCATGAAATCCGCGCTCTTCTCCGCCTGGCAAACCTGGGCACTGCTGTCCGCCTGCTTCGCCGCGCTGACCGCGATCTTCGCCAAGGTCGGTGTCGAGAACATCAATCCGGATCTCGCGACCTTCATCCGCACCATCGTGGTGCTATCGGCCTTCTCGGTGCTGCTGTTCGCGACCGGGCAGTTCACCGTTCCCTCCGAAATCTCCTCGAAGACCTGGCTGTTCCTGGTGCTGTCGGGGCTTGCGACCGGCGCCTCCTGGCTCTGCTATTTCCGTGCGCTGAAGCTCGGACCGGCGACGCTGGTCGCGCCGATCGACAAGCTCAGCGTCGTGCTGGTCGCACTGTTCGCTTTCGCCTTCCTCGGCGAGCGCCCGAGCGCGCAGGGCTGGCTCGGCATCGCCATGATCGGCGCGGGCGCCGTGCTGCTCGCCGTGAAGGCGTGAGCTTGCAGCATCCCCTCTCGACGCGTTAGTCAGAGCTTCCGAGAGAAGGAAATTTTCGACCGTGCCGAATGACGCATTCTGGGCCTGGAGCATCATCGTAGCCGCGACCGCAGGCGTCATCATCCGGCCCTTTCGCCTGCCGGAGGCGATCTGGGCCGTGCTGGGCGCGGCCGCGCTGGTGTTGTTCGGCTTCCTGACCCTTCGCGAGGCGCTCGACGGCGTCGAGAAAGGTGTCGACGTCTATCTCTTCCTGATCGGCATGATGCTGATCGCCGAGCTCGCCCGGCTCGAAGGCCTGTTCGATTATCTCGCGGCCCTTGCCGTCGAGCACTCGCACGGCTCGCCGCAGCGGCTGTTCCTGCTCATCTACATCGTCGGCACGCTGGTCACGGTGCTCTTGTCGAACGACGCCACCGCGATCGTGCTGACGCCGGCCGTCTATGCCGCGACGCGCGCGGCCGGCGCAAAGCCGCTGCCTTATCTCTTCGTCTGCGCCTTCATCGCCAATGCCGCGAGCTTTGTGCTGCCGATCTCCAATCCGGCCAACCTCGTGGTGTTCGGCGCGCGCATGCCGCACCTGACCGAATGGCTGCGCCAGTTCGCCCTGCCCTCGATCGCCTCGATCGTGCTGACTTACATTGTGCTGCGCCTGACCCAGCACCGCGCGCTGAAGGAAGAGACCATCGCGCGGAAAGTACCGCATCAAAAACTCAGCCGCGGCGGCAAGCTGACCGCCATCGGGATCGTCGCGATCGGCGTCGTGCTGGTCACGGCCTCGGCGCTCGACAAGCAACTAGGCCTGCCGACCTTCATCTGCGGTGTGGTCACGGCCGCGCTCGTGCTACTGCTCAGCCGGCAATCGCCGATGCCCGTGCTGAAACACGTCTCCTGGAGCGTGCTGCCGCTGGTCGGCGGGCTCTTCGTGATGGTGGAGGCGCTGGTCAAGACCGGAGTGATCGGCCATCTCTCAGCGCTGCTGCATCAGGCCGTCAGTCAATCCGTGCCGCAGGCCGCCTGGAGCGTCGGCATCTCGACCGCGCTCGCCACCAACATCGCCAACAATCTGCCGGTCGGGCTCGTCGCGGGATCAGTGGCGGCGGCCGATCACCTGCCGGTCTCAGTCGTCAGCGCGATCCTGATCGGCGTCGACCTTGGTCCGAATTTTTCGATCACCGGATCGCTTGCGACCATTTTATGGCTGGTCGCGCTCCGCCGCGAGAAGATCGAGGTTGGGGCCTGGCCATTCCTCAAGCTCGGCCTATTGGTGACGCCGCCTGCCCTGATCGCGGCGCTCGCGGCCGCGATCAGGTAGGTCTCACGTCAGTCGTTCTCGTAGCCGTAGACCTCCGGCAGGATGAAGATCGCGGCGAGTAACCCGATCAGCGGGAAGATCGCGACGAACAGCGTCGCATTGGCCTGACCGATCGCTGCGAACAGCGACGGGAACAGGAAGATCGCCAGGAACGCCGGCAGCTTCACGAACATGTAGGCAAAGCCGCTGGCGGTGCCGCGATATTGTGGACGGGCGACCATGGTCGGGATCGTCATGCAGTTCGAGGCGTCCCAATAGTGGCCCCAGAGCATGCCGGCGGCCGCGAGCGGCAGCAGGATCTTGTTGTCGGTGTAGAGCGCAAAGGCCGCGACCAGCAGCGACACCAACACGATCGAGAAACCGGCAATCGCGATGCCGCGATGGCCAATCTTTGGCGTCAGCAGCGGGCCGACCCAGCCGGAAACGGCGGCAAAGGAGAACAGCGCCATCGTCACGAGGTTGTTGCCGAGCACCGAGGACACGCCGACCATCGCGAACAGCACCGGCAGATAGAAGGCGAAGGTGGAGAACTCGCTGGCCTGGGCAAAGCAGGCGACCCAACCATAGATCGTGGCGCGCCAGCGGATCGGATCCTTCTTGAGGTCGGCAAGGAAGGCCATCGTATTGGTCTTGGGCAGCACGACGTCTTCGTTCGGCAGCATGGCGAGATCGTCGTTGAACATCTCGCGTGCCACCTGCTTGGCTTCGCGGAAGCGGCCCTTCTGCACCAGCCACACCGCCGTCTCCGGCACGTCATGCCGCATGATCAGGATGATCAGCGCCGGCAGCGCACCGAGGCCGAGCGTCACGCGCCACAGCGTCTCGTGGTTGATGTTGACCAGCAGGAACAGCACGATGACGCCGACGGTCAGGACTTCGCCGACCGCGAACATGAACTGCCAGCGATTGCCCATGACCTCGCGCTCGCCCTTGGCCATGGATTCCATGATGTAGGTGTAGCCGGTCGAGATGTCGCTGCCGAGGGGAATGCCAAGCAGAAAGCGGATCACGATAAGCCAGCCGACGCCGGGCACGAAGGCCTGCGCCAGTGCCAGAATGATGAACAGCACCATCGTCACCAGGAACATCACGCGGCGGCCAATCTTGTCGGAGAGCCAGCCGCCGATCAGCGCGCCGATCAAGGCGCCGCCTTGCGTGCCGGCCGCGGCAAGGCCGAGCATGAGCGGATCGGGATTGTACTGCTCCTTGATGAAGATCAGCACGAAGGCGATGGAATAGAGGTCCCAGGCTTCGACCAGGATCGAGGCCATCATCAGCCAGCCGACCTTGTTGCCCTTCGGACTGTAGTTGGTGATGAGGTAGCGCACCGCGCTGTCGATCGTGGTCTGTTGTGGCACGGCCATCGTCGTCATTCCTGGTCCTCCCTTGTCCCTTGTTGCTTGTTGATCAGGCGCCGAGTAGCGGCTCGATGCTGCAATCCAGGAGGCGCGGATCGATCCCCGCTTCCATCCCCTCGAACATCGAGTCCATGAAGTCGATTAGTGCGTCACTGGCCTTCACCGCGCGATCGACGCGGCGGTTGGCGACCGCGCTGAGAATGGCGAGGTGACTGTCGATGGTGCCGGACAGATCAGCCTGCCCGGGCATGCAGCGGTGATGGATGAAGCCGATGCGGCGGTAGAGCGTGTGCAGCGGCCGCAGGGTATGCGCGAGGAACGGCTCGCCGGCCGCGTCCAGGATCAGCGCGTCGATGCGGCGGTCGATCTGGTTGAACTCGTCGATCGTGAGGCTCGCACGCCGCTCTTTCAAGAGACGCTCGATATGCAGCGCCTGGTTCCGGTGCGAAAGGCTGGCGCGATCGGCGGCGAGCCGGATGACAAAGCGCTCCATGTCGCGGCGCAAGCCGAGCAACATGCGCTCGCGCGCGAGATCGATCGGCGCGATCTGAAGGCCATGGCGCGGACGGATGATGATGAGCGTGTCGGCGGCGAGCGTATTGACCGCGTGATGCACTGGCGTGCGGCCAAAGCCGGTGAGGTGCTGAAGCTCCAGCATGGTCAGGAACTGACCGGGCTTGAGCTCGCAATTGACGAGGAGATCCTCGATCTTCTGATAGGCAAGCTGGAAGAAATTGACGCGATTGCGCCGGCCGGGCCTGCCCTCGTCGTTGGGCTGCACCACCTCAAGCGCGCGTTTGCGCCGCACCATGTAGTCCTCCCTGTCGACTAGCTTCCGCCCTTCCCGGGCCGCGTCTAATTGTGACCGTCATAAAACATGTTGTGATATATTACAAGCGGCGTTAAGAATGACCGCCACGATGGCCGTCAAAGAGCCGTTCGGAACCGACAACAACATGAGGCGCCGCAAGCCGTGGCAGCCGGGAGGATATCGCGGTGAAGATCACCTCAATCGAGACCCTGTACACGGAAGAATTCGCCAACGTCATCTGGGTGCGCGTGCACACCGATGCCGGGATCATCGGCCTCGGCGAGACCTTCTATGGCGCGGGCGCCGTGGCGGCGCAGATCCACGATACGTTTGCGGGCCGCCTCATCGGCCGCAATCCCCTGCACATCGAGGCGATCCACCGCGACATGCTCAACCTGCCGATGGCGCAATCGTCCACCGGCGTCGAGTACCGCGCGGCCTCTGCGATCGACATCGCGCTGTGGGACATTTTCGGCAAGGTCTGCGGCCAACCGGTGCATCAGATGCTCGGCGGCCTCTGCCGCGACAAGCAGCGCATCTACAACACCTGCGCCGGCACCCGCTATGTCCGCTCCACCAATATCAGCCCGGTCGCGAACTGGAATCGCGGTGACCAAGGCCAGTATGAAGACCTCGATGCCTTCATGACTCGCGCCGATGCGCTCGCCGAAAGCCTTTTGGAAGGCGGCATCTCCGCCATGAAGATCTGGCCGTTCGATCCGGCAGCGCAGGAGAACAATGGCCTTTACATCACGGCCGCACAAATGAAGCAGGCGATCGAGCCGTTCGAGAAGATCAGGAAGGCCGTCGGCGACAAGATGGAGATCATGGTCGAGCTCCATTCGCTTTGGAATCTTCCGACCGCAAAACAGATCGCGCGGGCGCTCGAGCCCTACAAGCCGACCTGGTACGAGGACCCGATCCGCATGAATTCGCCGCAGGCGCTGGCCGAATATGCCCGCTCGACCGACGTCTGGGTCTGCGCCAGTGAGACGCTGGGCTCGCGCTTCCCCTACAAGGACATGCTGGACCGCGACGCCATGCATGTTGTGATGGCCGATTTGTGCTGGACCGGCGGCCTCACCGAAGGCCGCAAGATCGCGGCCATGGCCGAGACCTACCACCGTCCCTTTGCGCCGCATGATTGCATCGGACCGGTCGGCTTCATCGCCGCCATCCACATGTCGTTCAGCCAGCCCAACACCCTGATCCAGGAATCCGTGCGCGCTTTCTACAGGGGCTGGTACAATGAACTCGTCACCACCATGCCCGTGATCAAGGACGGCTATGTCTATCCGATGGAAG
Source organism: Bradyrhizobium guangdongense (assembly GCF_006483445.1). Classification (GTDB taxonomy): domain Bacteria; phylum Pseudomonadota; class Alphaproteobacteria; order Rhizobiales; family Xanthobacteraceae; genus Bradyrhizobium; species Bradyrhizobium guangdongense_A. The sequence goes on from NZ_PPPT01000041.1 coordinate 20,841, forward strand.
GTCCCGGGCTCGGCGTCGATCTGCTCCCTGCGGTGTATAACCGCAGCGATCTCACCGTGCGCCGCACCAACGCATAAGGACCCGACATGAGCACCGCCCTGTTCGATCTTTCCGGCCGCACCGCGCTCGTGACCGGCTCCTCGCGCGGCCTCGGCCGCGCCATCGCCGAAGGCATGGCAAAGGCCGGCGCGAAACTGATCATCAACGGCGTCGATCCCAAGGGCGTCGACAAGGCCGTGTCAGAGTTTCGCAGCGCGGGCCTTGAGGCCGAGGGCGTACCGTTCAACGTCACCGACGAGCCCGCAGTCGTCGCCGCCTTCGAGCATTTCGATCGCGCCGGCATCGCGATCGACATCCTTGTCAACAATGCCGGCATCCAGCGCCGCAAGCCGCTGGAAGAGTTCACCACCGAGGAGTGGCGCCTGGTGATCGAGACCAACCTCACCAGTGCCTTCGTGATCGGCCGCGAGGCCGCCAAGCGCATGATCCCGCGCAAGCGTGGGAAGATCATCAATATCGGCTCGCTCGGCAGTGAGCTCGCGCGCCCCACCATCGCGCCCTATGTCGCCGCCAAAGCCGGCATCAAGAATTTGACCCGTTCGATGGCGGTCGAATGGGCGCAGCATGGGCTTCAGGCCAACGCGATCGGGCCCGGCTACATGCTGACCGACATGAACGAGGCGCTGATGTCCAACAAGGAGTTCAACACCTGGCTGATGGGCCGGATCCCCTCAAAGCGCTGGGGCAAGCCGGACGAGCTGGTGGGCGCGGCGATCTTCCTGGCGTCCGACGCGTCGACTTATGTGAACGGCCAGATCATCTATGTCGACGGCGGCATGCTCGCCGCGATGTGATCGCGAAACGCCAGGGGAATAGACCATGCGCGCCGTCGTCATTCACGCACCAAAAGATCTCAGGATCGACAATTTTCCGGATCCTGCGCCTGCCGCGAACGAGGTCCGCGTCAGGATCGCCAATGGCGGCATCTGCGGCTCGGACCTGCACTACTACCACCACGGCGGATTCGGCGTGGTTCGGATCCAGCAGCCGATGGCGCTGGGACACGAGATCGCGGGCGTGGTCGCGGCCGTCGGTGACGACGTCACCGGCGTGAAGCCCGGTACGCGCGTCGCGGTCAATCCGAGCAAGCCGTGTGGCCAATGCCTGCATTGCCAGGAAGGCATGCGCAACCAGTGCCTGGACATGCGCTTCCTCGGCAGCGCGATGCGCTTCCCCCACGTGCAGGGCGGCTTTCGTGAATTCATCACGGTCGACGCCGCGCAGGCCGTTCCCATCGCGGACAAACTGTCACTCGCCGAAGCCGCGGTCGCCGAACCGCTCGCCGTCTGCCTTCACGCCGGCAAGCAGGCCGGCCCCCTCCTCGGCAAACGCGTGCTGATCACCGGCTGCGGCCCGATCGGGGCCCTGATGATTCTTGTGTCACGCTTCGGCGGCGCGGCCGAGATCGTCGTCACTGATGTCGCCGACGCGCCGCTCGCCGTCGCGAAAGCGCTCGGCGCCACCCACGCCATTAATGTCGCATCGAATGCCGACGCACTCGATCCCTGGCGCGCCGGCAAGGGTGTGTTCGACACGCTGTTCGAGGCCTCAGGAAATCAGGCCGCCTTGCGCGCCGCGCTCGACCTGTTGCGGCCCGGCGCGACGCTGGTGCAGCTCGGCCTCGGCGGCGAGATGACGCTGCCGATCAACTCGATTGTCGCCAAGGAGCTGCAACTGCGCGGCACCTTCCGCTTCGATCCGGAGTTCGAGCTCGCGGTCCGACTGATGGGCGAAGGCCTGATCGACGTCAAACCGCTGATCACGGCCGTGATGCCGTTCGAGAACGCGGTCGAAGCCTTCGAACTCGCCAGCGACCGTTCGAAGTCGATGAAGGTGCAGTTGACGTTCTGACGGTCACTCCTGCGCGATCACCTGATCGAGCCAGGCGCAGTTCAGCGGCGGCACGAGCGGATCGGGCACGCGCACGCCGCGTGCCGCCGCATCCAGCCGCATGTCGCGCATGCGCTTGCGCTGCTCCTCGGGCATGTGGAGACGTTCATGGCCCCAGAGCGACGGGCCGTCAAAAGTCTCGTGCGGCTGCCAGGTGTCGGGGTCGATCACGCGCGCGCCCCAGCCATATTCGATGAAGAAGCCGGACGGCGTGTTCACGTAGAACGAGGTCATGTGGTCGTTGGTGTGGCGCCCCAGCGTGTAGGCGATGCGCCCCTCGTCCATCTGCGCGAGGTCATAGCCCTGGCCGACATCGTCGAGGCTGCCGAGCTCGACCATGAAATGATGCAGTGCCTTCCGTCCCGAGCCAACCATCGCAAAAGAGTGGTGGCGGCCGTTGACGTGGAAGAAATAGAGCCCGTAGGGTTTTAGCCCGAAATCGGAAACGTGGAAGCCGAGCACGTCGCGATAGAACGGCAGCAGCACCTCGACATTCTCGACATTCAGCACGGCGTGCCCCATGCCGAGCGCGCCGGTGCGAAAGCCCGAGATCGGCCGCCCCGGCTTGAATGGCTCGGTCGCAAGCGCCGGCTTGCAAAAGGCTTCGAGGCGATTGCCGGCGGGGTCCGCGAACGCGATCAGCTCGGTCACGTGCCGCTCATCGGCCAGCGCGCGCGATCCGCGCGTCACCTTGACGCCGTGCGCCTCCAGCCGGCCAGCGAGACGATCGAGCGCCGCGAGATCAGAAACCTCCCAGCCCATCACAGCGAGGCCGCCGTCATTGCTGCCGTCCACGATCAGGCGCTGCTTGCGGTCGTCCATGCGGAAGGCCCGCATCTTGCCACCCCGATCGACCTGCTGCATGCCGAGCAGCCCAGTCGCCATCTGGCTCCACTGCTCCAGTTGCGACGAGCCGATGCCGATATAGCCGAGCGCGGTGATTTCCATGCACGTCCTCCCGAGGGCATCGCATCCGCCGTGACACGGATTTGATACCAGCGCTGCGGGGCCCTACAGTGGCCCTCGCAGCCGCTTCGCGTTCGCAATCACGATAGCCGCGGCGTGAGACGGCACAAGGGAGGAATTTGGGAGTGTCCAAGGAGCGGACGCCGTCCGGGCGTGTCAGGCAATCCGAGGGCGTTCGTGCCTTCAAGCGGGGCCTCGACGTGCTGCGCGAGGTCAACCGTTCCGGCGGCATCCGCGCCGGCGACGTCGCCCGCGCGCTCGACCTTCCCCGCCCGACCGTGTACCGGCTGCTCGAGACGCTGGAGGAACTCGGTTATGTCGCACGCAGCGCCAGCGACGACCGCTTTCGCGTCACGCGGCATGCGCTCGGGCTCGGCGACGGCTACGATCCCGGCGTCGTGATCTGCCAGGCGGCGGCACCGTATCTCGCCGAGCTCAGCAAGACCCTGGTCTGGCCCGTCGATCTGTCCACTTACGAGAATGCGGCAATGGTGGTGCAGGAGACCACGCATTCGCGCAGCCCACTGTCGATCGACCGCGGCATGATCGGCAAGCGCCTACCGATGCTGCGGACGTCGGCCGGTCGCGCCTATCTCGCCGCCTGCCCGCCGCGCGAGCGCGAGATGATCGTCAACCATCTGCGCCGGATCGACGAGGCCGACGACCGTCCCTTCCTCGACGACAAGCGCCTTTCGCAAATGATCGCGGAGACAGCCAAGCGCGGCTACGCCATCCGCAGCGAGGGTGAGTTCAATCCAAAGACCGCCTCGATCGCGGTTCCGATCGTCAGGGACGAAGCCGTTTTCGGCTGCATCTCCATCATCTGGATCCGCTCCGCGTTGTCCCTGGACGAGGCAGTGGCGCAGTTCGCGGCGACGCTGCGCGAAACGGCAGCGGCGATCCCCGTGACGGCTTAACGCACCCGCACTGGCAGCGATGCAAGGCCACGGAGCACGTTGTTGAGCGCCAGCACCGGTGCGCCGATCTCGAAGCGCTCGACCTTCTCGATGAGGACTTCCAGCAGCGCCGTCATTTCCAGGCGCGCCAGATGGAGGCCTGCACACATATGCGTGCCGTTGCCGAAGCCAAGGTGGTCGCTCGCGCGGCGACGGACATCGAAGCTCTCGGGGTTTTGCCATTTCCGTTCGTCACGATTGGCCGACGCGTAGAGCAGCAATGCCCGGCTGCCTGCGGGAATGGTCACATCGCCAATCCCGGCATCAGCCGAGATATGCCGCGTAAAGCCCCGGATCGGCGACTCCAGGCGCAGGGCTTCGTTGATCGCATTCGGAATCAGCCCCGGGTCCCGGCGCACGAGATCCCACTGCTCTGGATGCTGCCCGAACAGCAGGATGAGGTTCGCGGTCGCAAAGATCGTGGTGTCGAGGCTTGGGCCGAGGTAATCCCGCATCAGGACCGGACAGCGCTCCGGTTCGACCTCGCCGCGATCGGCTGCCTCAAAGATGCGTTCGCCCCAGCTCCCCGGCCGCAACCTCTCGCGGATATCCGGCCCGCCGAGATAGCTACGCATCTCCCGGACCTCCGTCATCGCGGCGCAGCCGCGCGGGTTCATCGTGCCGAGCACGTTGAAGGTGGCCGATGCCCAGCGCAACATGCTGCCGCGGCCGTAATCCTCGAGTCCGACCAGCTTTGAGACGATGGTGAGCGGCAGATGCTGGGCGAGGTCCGTCACGGCGTCGAACTGTCCCCGCCCCACGAGGTCATCGACCAGCCGCCGCGCCTCGGAGCGGATCTGAGGCCCGATGTCCTCCAGCGCCCGCGGCAGCAGCGGTGCCGCGATGATCGCCCGTAGCCGATCATGCAGTGGCGCGTCGCTCGCCAGCGTCGTACCGCGCGACATCTCGTTGACCTGATCGTTGGCCGCGACTCCCTGGGCGGACGAGAACAGGGCCGCATTGCGCAAGGCGGCGCGGACATCCTCAAAACGGCTGATCGCATAAAGCCCGTTTTGCGGCAGGAAGACCGCCGCGCCGAGATCGCGCAGCGCGCGGTAATGCGGATAGGGATCGCGCAGCACCGCGTCGTCATAGAGGTCGACGTCGTAGACGGGACAACCGGTTTCGATCGTGGTCATCGCTGCCTCGCCCGCATGCCCCGGTCGCCGGTTCAGCGAACGGCGACCCACTCGCCCTTTTCGAGCTTGCCGAGCGCCAGCGCGCTCTGGTCGAGCCCGGTGTGATCGTTGGGGCCGTAATTGTAGACGCCGCGCGAGCCGGCGACGCCCTTAAGGGACTCGATCGCGGTGCGCAAGCCTTCGCGGAACTCGGCGGTGCCGGGTTCAGCGGCCTTCAACGCAGTCGGCGCCGCCTTCTCCAGCAGGATTAGCGCGTCATAGGCAGAACCTGCAAAGATGTTGCGGCTGCCGGCCCCGAACTTGGCCTCGTAGCGCTGGATGAACTCGAGTGCCGCCTTCTTCGCGGGATAGTCATCCGCAAAGGACGCCGCCCCGACGGCCGGACTGAGCGGCACGAAGATGCCGTCGCCCTGAGCGCCCGTCAGCTTGCGGAAGTCGCCGAAGGTGGCACCTAACGTGCCGTAGATCTGCCCGGTATACCCCTTCTCCCGCAATTGCAGCAGCGGAAGCGCAGCCGGCGCGCCCGAGGCCGCGATCAGCACCGCATCGGGACCGGCCGCGATGATCTTGAGGATCTGGCCCACGACGGTGGTGTCGGTCCGCGCATATTTTTCGTTGGCGACGAGCTCGATCCCGGCCTCCGCGCACATGTCGGCGGCAACCTTGCTCCAGGCATCGCCATAGGAATCGCCGAAACCGATCAGTCCTAGCTTCTTGACGCCCGTCTTCTTCATGTTGGCAAACAACGGCGTCGCCTCATGGTCGTCATTGGTCGTGGTCTTGAATATCCAGCGCCGCCGCGCGTCGACCGGGGCGACCAGCGCGTTGACGGGCGCGAGCGTGATCACGGGCAGCTTGTACTCGACCGCCGGGTCGATCGCCGCGAACGATCCGGGCGTCGTGGTCGGGCCGACCAGCAGATCGATCTTGCTCTCCTGGAACAGTTTTCGAAGGGCGGCCACGGCCGCCGTGCTATCCGAGGCTTCATCCAGGAAGAGATAGTTGACCTTCTTGCCGGCAATCTCGGTGGGGCCGAACACGGTCCCGTTGCGCTCGGCATTGCCGATCGCCGCCGCGGGCCCAGTCGCCGACAGGATGATCCCGACATTGATGTCGGCCGCGGAGGCCGGCGCTTGAAACAGAAGCGCCGCAAGACACACACCCAGCACGGATCGCAGCATTGTCGCCTCCTCCATCTGGCTGCCCGCGCGGACAGCCTGCATTTTATTGCCTTTGACTCCTCCCTAGCCAAACCCGGCCCTGCGCGCGTAGCGGTATCATTGAGCTGTCCGTCTGGCGGACAGGCCGCAATGTCATTTGAATGGAGCAGCCGGCAGGGTTCGTCCGCTGGGCGGACACTCAGCGCTGCGGCGTTGAAGGCGCGGTGCGGCTGGGGAAGAGATGACCGCCATGCAAGATAAATCCACATCACGGGACTTTGACGTCGTGATCGTCGGGCGCGGCCCGGTCGGAGCGACGCTCGCCAATCTGCTCGGCCTGTGCGGCGTGCGGACGCTGGTGCTGGAGCGCGAGGCGCGAACATATCACTTGCCGCGCGCGGTGCATTTCGATGACGAATGCATGCGCGTGTTCCAGACCATTGGCCTCGCCGACTCCATTCTGCCGCAGCTGATCCTGAGCCCGGGCATGCTGTTCAGGGATGCCGCCGGCAAGATGCTGCTGGACTGGTCGCGGCCCCTGACGCTGACGCCGATGGGCTGGAATCTCAGCTACCGCTTTCACCAACCTGACCTCGAAGACGTCCTCATCGGCGGGCTCAAGCGCTGGCCGCATGTCGAGCTACGCAACCGTTGCGACGTCTTTGCGCTCGACCAGGACGAGGCCAGTGTTCGCGTACGCTATGAGGATCTCTCCAACGGACAACTCACCGAGGTGCGCGCGGCCTATGTGATCGGCTGCGACGGCGCCCGTTCGCTGGTGCGCCGCTTCATCGGCTCCGGGATGGACGATCTCGGCTTTCACGAGCGCTGGCTGGTGATCGACGCACTGCTCAAGCGCGACCGCAGCGATCTCGGCGACTACAGCATCCAGCATTGCGACCCGGCACGGCCGGCGACCTATGTGCGCGGTACCGGCAACCGGCGCCGCTGGGAGATCACCATCCATCCGGACGAGGACAGCAATGCGGTCACGCAGCCCACAAAGGTGTGGGAGCTCTTGTCGAAATGGATCACGCCCGAGGATGCCGACCTCGAGCGCGCGGCTGTTTACACCTTCCATTCGGTGATCGCCCAGCAATGGCGCGGTGGACGGCTGCTGCTCGCCGGCGATTCCGCGCACCAGACCCCGCCCTTCCTGGGCCAGGGCATGTGCGCCGGCATTCGCGATGCCGCCAACCTTGCCTGGAAGCTCCGCGAAGTCCTGCACGAGCGCGCCGAGCCTGATCTTCTCGACACCTACCAGACCGAGCGCTACCCGCATGTCCGCGAGTTCATCGAGCTCGCCATCCGGCTCGGCGGCGTGATCAACACCAAGGCGATCGAGGCCGGTCTTGCCGCCGGCCAAGCTCGCGAGGGTGCACCTGTGAAGCTGGAGGTGAAAAAGCCCCTGCTCGGCCCCGGGCTTGCGGTCGGCGATGTTCCGCTGGCGGGACAGCTTGCGCCGCAGTTTACGCTCACCGACGGCCGGCGCAGCGACGATCGCACGGGCTACAACAATGTCCTCCTCGTCGAAGCCGCATCGCTCACAACGCCACTTCGATCCGCCCTCGCGCAAGCCGACATCCTGGTCCTGACAAGCGCAGATGCCGAAGGCGTCGGACGCTGGCTGCACGACCAGGACATCAAGGCAGCGCTCGTCCGCCCCGACCGCTACATCCGCGGCGCCGCACGAACCGATGCCGAGCTCGACGATCTCGTCGCTGCCGCCGCGGCGCCAAACCACGTGCCATCAGCGGCCTGACCATTCTCCAAACAAGGATACTCCATGAAGCTCATGTCTTTCACCGTCGACGGCCGCGCATCCTTTGGCGCCGTCAAGGATAATGGCGTCGTCGATCTCGGCGCACGCCTGCGATCGGAAGGCTGCGCGACCCTTCGGCAGTTGCTGGAGGCCGGCCGCCTTGCTGACGCAGCAAAAATCGCCGCCTCCGCGCAGTCAGACCATCCGCTCGACAAGATCGCCTTCGCCCCCGTCATTCCCGATCCCGGAAAGATCATCTGCGTCGGCCTCAACTATCGCGACCATGTTGCCGAGACCGGCCGCACGGTGACGGAGAAGCCGGCGCTGTTCGCCCGCTTCGCCTGTAGCCAGGTCGGACATGGACAGCCGATCGTGAAGCCCAAGGTAAGCGATGATTTCGACTATGAAGGCGAGCTTGCGCTCGTGATCGGCAAGGCAGGCCGGCACATCCCGGCAAGTCGCGCACTCGATCATATCGCGGGCTTTGCCTGCTACAATGAAGGCAGCGTCCGCGACTGGCAGCGCCACACCAGCCAGTTCCTGTCCGGCAAGACGTTTGCCGAGAGCGGCAGCTTTGGGCCGTGGCTCGTGACGACAGACGAGATTCCCGATCCGTCAAAGCTGACATTGCAGACGCGGCTGAACGGCAAAGTCGTGCAGGACACGACGACGGACCTTCTGATCACCGCGATCCCCGAACTGATCGCCTACATCTCGACGATCTGCCCGCTTCAACCCGGCGACGTCATCGTCACGGGCACGCCCGGCGGCGTCGGCATGAAACGCACGCCACCGCTTTGGATGAAGCCCGGCGACACCGTCGAGGTCGAGATCTCCGGCATCGGCGTCCTCCGCAACAAGGTCATCGCGGAACCCGCGTAACCACCACGCCTCGCGAACAACCATAACATTCAGGAAACGACATGGGCCTCCATCGCACCACTTCCGCTGCCGCGTTGCTACTCACTCTCATTCTCGCCGGCCATGCGCAGGCCGAGATCAAGGGCGACGCCATCCGCATCGGCGTCCTCACCGACATGAACGGCATCTTTGCAACCGCAATGGGACCGGGCTCCGTCGAGGCGGCACGGATGGCGGCTGAAGAATTCGGCGGCAAGGTCAACGGCAAGCCGATCGAGATCTTGCAGGCCGACCACCAGAACAAGCCGGATCTCGCCGCCTCGCTCGCCCGCAAATGGTTCAGCGACGGAGTGCAGGCGATCGCCGACGGCGGCAGCTCGGGTGCTGCGCTTGCCGTGCAGGAACTGGTGCGCGGCAACGGCAAGATATTCCTCGTCTCGGGCGCCGGCGCCAACCAGCTCACCGACGACGCCTGCGCGCCGACCAGCGTGCAATGGACCCAGGACGCCTACTCGACGGCCACTGCGGTGGTATCGGGGATCATGCAGACCTCTAAGGAACCCTGGTTCTTCATCACCGGCGACTACGCGTTTGGCCATTCGATCGAGGCGACCGCGCGGGCTCGCATCGCCGAGCTTGGCGGCAAGGTCGCGGGCAGCGTCAAGGCGCAGCTCGGCACGCCCGACTACAGCTCCTTCCTGCTGCAGGCGCAGTCTTCCGGCGCGAAGGTGCTGGCGCTCAACGTCGCCGGCGACAACGCCACCGCGATCAAGCAGGCCGAGGAGTTTGGCCTCGCGGCGCAGGGCATCAAGATCGTGCCGATGTCGTTCCAGAACGTCGACATCCACGCCGTCGGGCTGAAGGCGACGCGCGGCGATCTCATCGTCACCAGCTTCTTCGAGGACGTCTCGCCCGCCGCGCGCCGCTTCTCCGACGCCTTCTACGCCCGCCGCAACGCCATGCCGTCGCAGATCCAGGCCGGCGTCTACTCCGCCGTGCGTCACTATCTGCAGGCCGTAAAGGACACCGATTCCGACGACAGCGCGACCGTGATGGCGAAGATGAAGGCAACGCCGGTCTCGGACGCCTATACGCCGAACGGCAAAATCCGCGACGACCAGCGCATGGTGCACGACCTCTATCTGGTGCAGGTCAAAACCCCTCAGGAATCGAAGGGACCGTGGGACTTCGTCAAGCTCGTCGCCACGATCCCGCCCGACCAGGCGTTTCGCCCGCTCGACCGCAGCAAATGTGGTCTGGTCGGCAAATAGCTAGCGCTGCGCCTCGACGAGGATGTCGCTGACCAATCGCACGGCGCCGCGCTTCCAGGAATAGTCGGCGCCCATGCGCAAACCGCTGTCGCCGCGCGCAATAACCGCACCGGTTTTTGCATTTCGGAGCTGAAAACCGACCGTATATTCGGTCCGGCTGACGCGTCGCACCACGCCGATCAGCGATTGGTCCGCACCGAGCTTGCCGGCAATGGCCGCATCGCAGCCGCCGCAGTCGCGCAAGGCGCGGGAGCTCACGGCCTCATCGCGCGCACCGCTGACGTCGACGATGCGATACCGGCCGGATTGGCTGAGCGCATCGCGGACCGCGGATGTCGTTTCCGCGAGATAGGATGCATCGGCTGTCGCCAGGCCCGCCTGAGGTGCAGCCGTGTTGTCGTCGAGCTCGAAATCGAACACTGCAAGCGCGGCCGGCGCCGCAAGCGCGGCCAAGACCTCACGGGCGACGAAGGTTTCGGCATGGGCCCACGCCTCGTCGGTATCGCCGCGGAACGTGTAGAGCTTGTCCATCGTGAGCTTCTTGGCACCGACGTCGATCACGGCGACCTTGGCCCATTGCACCAGCGTGCTCGTCTTCTGGATGCCGCCGATGACCTTGAACGCCGCCCCGTCCTGCAACGACGGCGCCAGCCGATAGCGCGGATCGGCGGCGACGTCCCGCCGGAGCGCGGCCATGAATGCCGCGAGCCGCTTCTCGTGCGCGGCGGTCTGATTGGCAGGCTCGTTCGACGTATCGGTATAGCTGAAGTCGTCGATCACGACGCCCACGGGACCGCCGGCAGCCGCGGGGACGACGAGCATGAGCAGCACAAGAAGGGCAAGGAGCGGTCGATGCATGGGCAGCCTCGCGAATGGAAAGGCCGCGATGCTAGGCCGGATGCCGCCGGTTCCGCAGCTTTGCCCGACCCGGCAAGCGCCGGGAAAATTTCACGACATTGCCTGAAAGGACGCCGCCGGCGCTTTCCGCCTGTACCGTTCTGCCGTTAAATGCCTGATAATCAAGACCATCCGCCAGGGATGCACGCCGATGTGGAAGCGCTCGAAACCCGACCTGAAGGTGCGTCTGACGCTGCGCGTGGCGGCAATTGTGGCGCTCTGTTTCGCCGCCATCTCGGCCTATTTCCTGGTCGAGGCCGACCGCGCCGTTCAGGCGCGGACCGAAGCCGTCGCCGACCTCGCCGCCAAGTCGCTGGAACTGCAGCAGCGCAAGATCCAGTGGGTCAGCAATCCCCGCAACAGCTTTCCCGACCTCGACAATGTCGCATCCTATGTGATGGCGCCCGGCCTCTGTCTCGCCTTCCGCACCCCGAATGGCGAGACACTGCAGCGCTTCTGCGGCGGAGCGCCCGGGGGCGCCAGCGAGCCCCCGCAGGCCTTTGCCGCATTCTACCGCGCGCTGTTCGAACCCGGCCGCGAGGCGGCGCGTCCGGTGATCGCGCGCGGCGCGCGCCTCGGCGACGCCGTGGTCTGGATCGATCCGGCCGTGCTGACAGCGGAGGCCTGGCATGACGCCGGTCGCCTGATCGTGGCGCTGGCGCTCGCGCTGCCGCTGCTGTGCATCCTGGTCTACGCGGCGCTGGCGCGGGCGTTGCGGCCGACCCAACTGGTTCGCGGTGGCCTCGAACGAATCGCCGCCGGCGATCTCTCGGCCCGGCTGCCGCCCTTCGATCTCGCAGAGCTGTCCGCGATCCGCGGCGTGTTCAATCACCTCGCCGAAAGCCTCGAAGCCGCGCTTGCCGCGCGTAGCGAGCTGACGCGAAAACTGATCGCGCTGCAGGACGAGGAGCGCAGGCACCTGGCGCGCGAGCTGCACGATGAGTTCGGGCAGTCGCTCGCCGCCATCCGCGCGCTCACCGCATCGGCGCGCCAGACCGCGGCCCAGGAATGCCCTACCCTGCTGCCCGAATGCGACGGCATCGCACGGACCGCGACCGGCATGGCGGAGACGCTGCGCGGCACGCTGTTCCGGCTGCGCCCGCCCGACGTCGAGGAGCTCGGCCTGATGGCAAGCCTCGATGGCCTGGTCGCGGGGTGGAACGGCCGCAGCCGCGGACAGACCCGGTTCGAGATCGGCTTCTCCGGGACCTTCGACCACCTCGCCCCCGCCGTCAGCGCCAATCTCTATCGCATCGTGCAGGAGGCACTGACCAACGCGGCCAAGCATGCCGGTGCGTCGCGGGTCACGTTGCAGGTGACGATGGGTGACGGCGACATCGACCTCGTCGTGACCGATGACGGCCGCCCGAGCGAAACGGCCGTCAGGAGCGGCATGGGCCTGCTCGGCATGCGCGAGCGCGTCGCTGCACTGGGCGGCCGCCTGAGTTTTGAGACCAATCCCGATCGCGGAAGCACCTTGCGTGTCCTCATACCTGCCGCGGCAAACGAGCCCGCCGCGCTGGAACAGGCAGCATGAGCGAAGCAGGCTGGTCCATCCTGCTGGTCGACGATCACGCCGTGGTCCGCGAGGGCTATCGCTCGGTGCTGCAGAAGCAGCCGGGCCTGCGCGTCGTCGCCGAGGCCTCCGACGGCGCCGAGGCCTACCGGCAGTTCAAGGCGGTGAAGCCAGACCTCGTCATCATGGATCTCAGCATGCCCGGCATCGGCGGCATCGAGGCGGTCAGGCGCATCAGGCAGTGGGACAAGGCGGCAAAGATCCTGGTCTTCACCATGCACGAGAATGCGGGCTTTGCCGTGCAGGCGATCCGTGCCGGCGCGAGGGGCTATGTCACCAAGACAAGCCCGCCTGAAACGCTGGTGCGCGCCGTCATGGACGTGCTTGCCGGGAAGATCGCGATCAGCCCCGACATCGACCACGAACTGGCGCTGAGCCGGCTCGCCGGCGAATCCTCCGCCGCCGACGTGCTCACTCCGCGTGAATTCGAGGTGATGCGCCTGCTGCTTGCCGAGCGCACCACCGAGGAGATCGCCGAGACCCTGCATGTCAGCCCAAAGACGGTGGCGAACCTACATTCGCTGATCAAGGACAAGCTCGGCGTGGGCTCCGACATCGAGTTGGTGCGCCTTGCACTCCGGCAGGGACTTTTGACGGAGGTCGATCTCGGCGAAGCCTGACCGCTCAGGTCAGATAGCGCGCAAGATACTCCGGCATCGCGTAGAAGGCGCAGAGCGCCAGGCTCGACCAGACCGCCACGCTGAAATAGAGCGCCATCCAGGCGAGCTCCCCCTTCCAATGCGCGACGTCGTGGGTCACGACCCAGCGCGTGCTGACATCGCGCAACCCCTCGAGCAGGCCGAGCAGCCGGCCACCCTCGCCGTGCCCGGCACGCCAGCGACTTAAGTACATCGGCACGTCGACGGTAATGAGGAAGGCGAGATAGCAGGCGATGCCGATGATTCCTGCGACGAGGCCCCAGCGCACCGGGCCGGAGAATTCCGGCACCAGCCGGACGAGCGCGACGGCGACCAGGAAGAAGACTACCGCCCACAGCGAATTCTCGATCGCGTTGAAGAGATAGTTGGTCGTCACGACCGCGTACCAGGAGAAGCACTCCGCGATGAGGATCACGGGCACGATCACCCAGGCGATGTTGATTGCGGTATCCGCGCCGGTCATACCGCCGAGCTGATAGAGGATGATCGCCCATTGCGCGGCGAAGCAGACTTCGGCCACCGTTGCCACCGAACGTCCGACGAACACGCTCGACAGCCAGGTGTCGAACAGGCAGATGCGCTGCACGTCGGCACGCGGCAGGAACGAGCGGAACGCGCAGCCGAACACATAGGCCGCGCAAAGCAGCAGCATCAGCCCGATCCCGGACGGCGCGGAGACGTTGCCGACCGGCGCCTCGTAGAACGCGCGGTACAGCATGAACCAGACGAGAATGTTGACGTTGCTGACAAGCGTCAGCGAACCCCACCACCAGGCCAGGGGATTGGTTCGTGCCTGCCATCGCAACATGCTTCTCGCTCCGTCGTCGTCAAACCGACATTCAACGGTAGCAATTCTGTCACACAACCGAAGCGAATCGCGACAAAAAAATGCGTGAGCGGGCGATCTTCGCCCGCTGTCATAATTCATCGGCTGTCACAATTGCCGGCGGCGACTGTCACAATTAAGCGCCGAACCAATCAGCGCTTCATCCCCATCACATGGGCCGCCAGCTTGTCGAGCGTCTGGTTGCCGTATTCGACGGCGCCAAATCCGATCACCGCCTCGCGCTGTGCCGCGGTCGGGTGCAACTGCCGCAGCGTCAGCACGGTCTTGCCGTCGCTCTGGCTGTCGAACGTGACGGTGGTCCGGAACATGCCGGGATCGTCGTCCTTGTCCGAGCCGTGATCGATCTCGATCAGCCGCGGCGTCTCGATGCGGCGAAACTGCATACGGTTCGGATACAGCGTCCCGTCGGGCGCGATCATGTCGAAACGCCAGTGCCCGCCGACGCACACGTCGATCTCTTTTGTCACGATCTTGAAACCCGCCGGACCGAACCATTGCGGCAGATGTTTTGGGTCGGTCCAGGCCTCGAAGACGAGATCGCGCGGCGCGTCGATCACGCGCGACAGCACGACCTCGCGATCGAGCGACCATTGCGACAAGGCAGGGTTGGCAGAGTTCGTCATCACGCAGGACCTTTCTTTTTGCGACGGGGTGCGACCGGTTTGGCCTCCCCCTTCTCCTTCTTGAGTTTCATGACATAGGCTTCAAACCGGTCGAGCCGTGCCTCCCAGATCGCGCGCTGGTGCTGCAGCCAATCTTCGGCGCCGACCATCGCCTCCGGCCGCAGCCGGCAGGTGCGGACGCGCCCCGCCTTCTCCGATTGGACCAGGCCGCTCAGCTCGAGCACATGGATGTGCTTCATGAAGCTCGGCAGCGCCATGTCGAAGGGATTTGCGAGCTCGCCCACCGAGGCCTCGCCGTCGCACAGCCGCATCACGATCGCCCGCCGCGTCGGGTCGGCGAGCGCTGCGAAGATGCGGTCGAGCTGGGTTTCATTGTTAGCCATAAAGCTAACTATAGACGACGCACGAGGCGCCGTCAACGATAGTTATCCTGTCGGCTAAGTGATTCCGTCGCTAGATCGAGCGCGTCAGCCCGCCATCGACGCGGATATTCTGGCCGGTGATGTAGGCCGCGCCGTCAGACGCCAGGAACGCAACGGTCGCCGCGATCTCCTCGACCTTGCCGTAGCGCCCCATCGGCACGCTCGCCCGCCGCTCCTCGGTGGCCGGGAGGCTGTCGATCCAGCCCGGCAGCACGTTGTTCATGCGAATGCTGTCGGCGGCATAAGTGTCGGTGAAGATTTTTGTGAAGGCGGCCAACCCGGCACGGAAGACGGCCGAGGTCGGGAACATCGCGCTCGGCTCGAATGCCCAGGCCGTCGAGATGTTGATGATGGCGCCGGACTTTTGCGCCTGCATCACCGGCACGACGAGACGTGTCGGCCTGATGACGTTGAGCAGATAGGTGTCCATGCCGGTGTGCCACTGCTCGTCTGTGATCTCGACGATCTGCGCGCGCGGTCCATGGCCTGCGCTGTTGACGAGGACGTCGATGCGGCCCCACTTTGCGAGCGCCCGGTCGATCAGCCGCTTCAGATCGTCGTTCGACTTGTTCGAGCCGGTCACGCCGAGACCGCCGAGTTCCTGCGCCAGCGCCTCGCCCTTGCCGGAGGACGACAGGATCGCGACACGAAACCCGTCGGCGGCGAGCCTGCGCGCCGCCCCGGCCCCCATGCCGCTGCCGCCCGCCGTGACGAGCGCGACCTTTTGTTCTGCCATGGCGATTCCCCATCGTTCGGTTGAGGTCCACCGAACACTGGACCTATCATCGGAAGGTCTTTTACAAGCAGACTTCTTTTACGAACAGACTTGCGTCAGCGTAAGTCCGCCCGACCGGGAACTGCCATGAGCGATCTGCACATCCGCAACCTGCGGCCCGACGAGATCGGCCTTGCCGTCGACTGGGCCGCCGCCGAGGGCTGGAACCCCGGCCCCGCCGACGCCGCCTGCTTCGGGACCGTCGATGCCGAAGGATTCTTCGTGGGCGAGATCGACGGCGAGCCGGTCGCGACGATCTCCTGCGTCAACTATGGCTCGCGCTTCGCCTTCCTCGGCTTCTACATCGTGCGCGCCGACATGCGCGGCCGCGGCCATGGCCTCGACATCTGGAACGTCGCGATGGCGCATTCGCGGCCGCGCGTGATCGGCCTCGACGGCGTGGTGGCGCAGCAGGACAATTACCGCAAGTCCGGCTTTACGCTGGCCTATGCCAATATCCGCTATGGCGGGACGGTTGCATCCGTGCCGGGGCCGAAGGCCGACATCGTCGCGCTCGACAACGTCCCGCTTGCGCTGATCGAGGCCGATGACGCGACGGTCTTCCCCGCGCCGCGCGCCGCGTTCCTGCGCGCCTGGATCGGCGCAACAGGCCATGTCGGCCGCGCGCTGATGCGCGATGGCCGTCTGGCCGGATGGGGCGTGATCCGTCCCTGCCGGCAGGGCCACAAGATCGGTCCGCTGGTCGCCGACGACCGCGCGGCCGCGGAAACCGTCCTGTCCGCCCTGCTCGCAAGCACGGGCGCGCGCGAGATCTTCCTCGACGTTCCCGCCGTCAACCGCGATGCCGTCGCGCTGGCGCAATCGCTCGGCCTCGCCCCGACCTTCGAGACGGCGCGCATGTACACCGGTGCGATCCCGCCGTTGCGGATCGACCGTGTCTTCGGCGTCACCACTTTCGAACTGGGATAGGTTCGGCGACTTACATTTTCCGGATCGACGCCCTATTCTTCCGCGCGAAACGATCTGGAGCACAGCCGTGAGGACGGGCCCGTGCGCTATTTCTTCGAGGATTTTGCTCTCGACACCGATCGGCGCGAACTTCTTCGCGGCTCCGACCTGGTCCGGACTGCGCCACAGGTCTTCGATCTGCTCGATTATTTGATCCGCAACAGGGAGCGCGTCGTCAGCAAGGACGACCTGGTGAGCGCAATCTGGAACGGGCGTTTCACATCCGACGCAGCGCTGACAACGCGCCTGAACGCCGTCAGGAGCGCGGTCGGGGATACCGGCGACGAGCAACGCCTGATCAAGACGTTTCCGCGCAAGGGTGTCCGCTTTGTCGGCACCGTGCGGGAGGTGCCTGCGCCCGACAGCGTCGTGACGAACGGACCGACCGACGAACTGAAAGTCGCCCTTCCCCTACCCGACAAGCCCTCGATTGCGGTGCTGCCGTTTCAGAACCTGAGCGGCGACGTGGAGCAGGACTATTTCTGCGACGGTATGGTGGAAAGCATCATCACGGGATTGTCCCGCACGCGATCCCTTTTCGTCATCTCTCGTCACTCCAGCTTCACCTACAAGGGCAAGGCCGTCGATATCAGGCAGGTCGGCCGGGAGCTTGGCGTCCGCTACGTGCTCGAGGGCAGCATCCGCAAATCTGAGAACCGCGTTCGCATCGCCGCACAATTGAACGACGCATCCAGCGGCATAAATGTCTGGGCGAACAGTTTTGACGACAATCTCGATGACATCTTCGACCTCCAGGACCGCCTGACGAGCGCCGTCATTGGCGCCATCTCGCCACAACTGGAACGCGCCGAGATCATGCGGGCCCAGCGCAAGCCAACCGAGAGCCTCCAGGCCTACGACTACTACCTCCGCGCCATCGCCAATCTGTACCGGTTCTCGCACGAAGGGAGCATTGAGGCGCTCCGACTGACTGAGATCGCGAACGGCCTCGATCCAAAATTTGCCGGCGCCTACGCGCTTGGTAGCACCTGTTATGTGCAGGCCAGGGCTTTCGGCTGGCGCATCAAGACGAGGACCGAGGAGATCGCGGAGGCCGAACGCCTCGCCAGACGCGCGCTCGAGCTCGACAAGGACGACCCATCGTTGCTCGCCTTTTCCGGACACGCGCTAGCACTCGTCGTGGGGTTGGTGGAGGAAGGCGCCGCCCACCTCTCGCGGGCGATCACCATCGATCCCAACCTGGCTGTCGCGCGAATCTGGCGAGGATGGGTCCATCTCTTTGCCGGAGAGATCGATGCCGGGATCGCCCAATTCCATGTGGCATTGCGCTTAAGCCCGCTGGATCCACGCATATTCGTCGTCCAGAATGGACTGGCCTACGCACACTTCTTTGCAGGCCGAGACGAAGAGGCGCTGATGTGGGCCACGAAGGCGGTTCAGCAGCAGGACTATGTGAGCGCCCAACGCATCATGATGGCGTGTCTTGCCACGTTGGGGCGGATCGCCGAGGCGCGGGACATTTTTGCGCGCCTCGAGAAAGTCGGCGCGATACCGCGGATTTCTGTCATCAGAGTCAGGTCGGCGTTCCGCAGACCGGCCGATGTCCAGCGGTTGACGCAGGCATTTCGAATGGTGGGATTTCCGGAATGACGTTCATGAGCGAGTTCTTCGCATCACGCTGGATCGGCGACTTCCTGTTCGCATTCGGTGCGCTGTTTGCGATCATCAATCCGTACGGACTGGCCTTCATCTTCCTGGATCGGACCATGGGGCTGTCCGACGGCGAGCGCGCCCGCGTCGCGCTGCGGGTCGCGCTCTACGCATTCGCCGTCATGCTCGGTTCGCTGTTCGTCGGCGCCCAGGTTTTGAAGATTTTTGGCATCTCGATGCCGGCGCTGCGCATTGCCGGCGGACTGGTCGTCGCGGCGGCCGGCTGGTCGATGCTGCACGCGCCAACGGCCGCGCCCGGCGCACATGCGACGTCCACCGCCAACTTCGCCATCGTGCAGCGGATGGCGTTCTTCCCGCTGACCATTCCCCTGACCACCGGCCCCGGCACCATCGCAACGGCGATCGCCATCGGCACGCATCGGCCGGACGATCTCGACGGCCTGTTCACGTCGTCGATCGTGTCGTTCGTGGTCGCGATGGCCGTTTCCGCGACGATCTACCATGCCTACTCAAAGGCAGGCGTGATGGCGCGGTTGTTCGGCGAGGAAGGCACCAGCGTGGTCACGCGCCTGTCCGCCTTCCTGCTGCTCTGCGTGGGCGTGCAGATCATGCTCACGGGCGTGAGCGAGCTTGCGCGCACGATCCTGGAGACGGCATCGCGGACGTCCTGAACGCGACGGTCAGGACGCTGCACCGCGCAGCTCGCTCGCGGCCAAAGCGCGCGCCTGCATCGCGGCAACGAACACGACGTCGTGGAAATACATGCCGCCGCAGATTCCGCGATCGTGAGAGGCCCACAGTTTAGGCGTGATCTCGACCTTCCTGCCACCCCGCGCGTGCAGCTTCACGAGGCCCCTCTCCTCGGCAGCGACGAGCAGCTTGCGTACCTGCGCGCCCGAGACCCCGAAACGATCGCCGACATCGGAGTAGCGCACCGCCGGATGCGTGTCGTCGGCGCGCATCGCGGCCTGCAGCAGCGCGGCAAGGATCGGATAGCCGGCCGCATGGTTGAGGAACAGCAGCATGTCGGGTTCGGAGAAGAACAGCCGCATCCCGAACGTGGCATATGTCATCGCGGTCCGCCGATGCAGAACCTGGAATTCCGCACTCGGCGCCAACACCGGCCGATAGTCGTGCTCCGGATAGAGCACCGATAGCGGTGCGTAATGAGCCGCGAGCCAGGCGCGGTCATGGGCGCGCGCCTTGTCCGTCAGCGAGAGGAGGCGCACCCGGCGATCGGACTCGGACGTCCGGGCCGTCATGAACCCGGCCGCACACAGCCGCGCGACCAAGTGATCGACATGACGGTCGCTCGCCGTGCCCGTCATCGCCAGCCACTTCTTCAGGGCGCCGATGGTCAGCCAGGTCTCCCGTCGGAGCGGATCCTGAGCCGCCTCGATCACCAACGCAAGAACGTAGAGGGAAAAGCGGCCGGACTCGATGAGCAGCCGGACCAGAAACGGATCGCCGTCATAGACCGCGAGGAAACGGTCGACATAGTGGCGCCGCGCGTCCGCCAGGCGCGGATGGCCGATGATATCGTGATGGGTTACGCGCGGCGGCCTACCCAACAGTCGCTCGACTTCAGCGTCGTCCAATGGATGCCCCCATCCCACCAAACCGGAACCACGCTCCGATATACGCAAAGTGTTGCAAGCGCCAGCGCATCACTGGCCCGGTTTTTGCGCAATCCGGCAGACGGAGCCTGCGCATTTGATTTGCGCAAACTGTTTCGACCGGCTGCCGCCGACCTGCCCTAGACTCCCGACCAAGCCGGTCAGACGGGGACAGGGACAATCATTTTGTGCGGCTTTCTTCCCCCTGAGGGGCGCGAGACATCGGACTTCCGGCGCGGTTACACCATCGCCTGCGGGATCATGGGCGTCATCATCATCGTGGAGGTCATCGCATCCGCATGGTTGTGGTGAACCACCGCCACCGACGGGGCCAGCCGGCTCTCTAGACCAGATCTCCGCAAACTGTTCCGATCAGGCCAGGCATCGACCAGCTATGGATATCAGATCCATTTGACTCGCCGTTTCGGTAAGCCGCCAAGCCGTTGCCGAGTTCATTGTTTATCGTTGTAAGGATTTTTCCGATGGCCGACGCCAAAGCCGATTCCCGCACCGCAGACCAATTGGCGCGTCCCTGGCTCGCCTATGCCGCGCTGCTCGCGGTGGTCACCGCTTACGGACTGCACGCGCTGTTCATCTCGGGCCCCGCGATGCGCGCGGACGCCCAGGCGCACCTAGAGCGCATCATCGCCGACGAGGATCGTGATGTCTGCGGCTCCTTCGGGATGCGTCCGGGCACGCGCGACTTCATCGCCTGCAGCCTCGAACTCGCCCATGTCAGGCAGCGGCAGGCCGACCGCGACACCGCGGCCGCTCAGGGAATTCTCTGAACGCCCGGGGTACTGGACTACAGGCGTCCCGTTCGCATGTGCGGAATGGCGCCTGCTTGGCTCGCCCGTGAATGACGTATAGGATCGCGGTGACAACCTGAGAGGGTATCGCGTGGCGGGGGTCGGGGCTGCGTTCGAATGGTGCCGCTCGCATGACGAGGCGGTCGCGCTGAGCAGGCTGTTCGCAGACAACCTGACGACCTCCTACATTTCGCACGCCGAACTGCAGGGCCTGCGCGCCCTCGATCCCGGGACCTGGTCCCCGGACATTGGCAAGCTGCTCGAGGAGGACCTGACCTCGCGCGTCGCCTCCCCGCTCGATCCTGCGAATGGCGAGCGGGCCCGGCTGGTGGCGCGGGGCAGCGTCAGCGGCACCAACGTCGCCGTCTCCCTCGTCTCTTTCAACAGGTCCGGCGCCGTGCCCTTCACCGAAATCGAGGACATGGTCGTCGCCGACACGTCGCGGGGCAAAGGCGTCGGCCACGCCTTCATGGACTGGATTTTCGAACAATCGAGGCAGCGAGGAATTGCGCGGCTGTTCCTCGAAAGCGGCATTACTAACGAACACGCGCACGAATTTTTCGAAGAGCTCGGCTTCAGCCAGGTATCGATGGTGATGATGAAAACGCTGTAGCCCAAACCGGCCAGGAGGGGGTCGTGATATCATCGACTGTTTCGCATGACGTCGGAATAGTCAGCGAGGCCATACTGACACTTTTTGACGTCGTCTCATTTTTCTTTCTTTGCATCGTCTACTATCTCGTCTTCGTCGGCAACGCGATCAATCTGCGGTTCTGGCGGCGACGCCAGGGCGTCGTCGCGGTGCTGATCGCCAACCCGCTGGTTGCGGCCATCTGCATCGTGCCGCCGCACATCTTTGCGCAGCAGAAATATCTGCTGCTGGCCGTCATTTTCCTCGGCTGGGGCATCGTCGCCTACGGCGTGTTCTATTTCGCCTATTTCAAGAAGTTCATCCGTTCGGCCGATTTCCGCATCCAGAACACCGTGATGATGTGGGCGGCGACCGCGGCGCTCACGGTCTCGGCCCTGCTGCTGCTCTATCTCGGCAGCGACCTGGTCAAGCTCAACCTGACGCAGGCGATCAGTTACGAAAATCTCATCCAGAGCGCGAGCATCCTGATCTCGGCGCTGGGCATTGCCTTCACCTATGTGATGAAATCGGAGCAGACCAATCGCAATTCCAAGCAGCAGCTCTACCAAACGCTCGAACTACAATCGATCGAGCTGTTCCGGTTCGAATGTGCATATCCCGATCTGGTGCGACAGCTCTGGTACGACGACGCGCCCCCTCCTCGTTCCGACAGACCGCAGGACCCGCGTACGTCGCATTATTGCCTGCGGCAGTACGTATGCCAGATGCTCAATCTGTTCGAGATGGCGACGCGCTTCCGCACGCTCCGGGTGCTGCCGGAGGAGGTTTTTGGAAGCTGGGTGATCTGGATCTGGGAGCTCTGCAACTGCAAGCAGTTTCAGGACTTTTGGCTCGACGACGACGACTTGCCGTCAAACTATGTTCGTGACCTGCGCGACGTCATGACCGCAGGCGTGCGGATATCGCTCAGCGACGGAATGACCGACGAAGAGAAGCGCCGAAAGTTCTTCTCGGAAGTCGCCGAGCAGCTCAATTGCTGGGAGATCGAGCAATGGTTCGTTCGCCGGCCGGACATCGAGCTTTCACGCCTGCTTCACTTCAAGCGATCGCACGCGGCGGCCGGCGCGCGATGAGCAGCACGACGCGCATCGGGCCAGCGCCTCAGTAGCAGCGCGTCACGTTGACGGCGTGCTCCTGGCCGCCGCGGCCGGGCACGATCACGGTTTCCGTCGGGCAGCTCGGAATGTAGGGCTTGTCTGATGGTACGACGTTCGGCGGATAGCGGTGCGTCCAATCCCAGGGCACATCGTAGGTGTAGGTGTAGCGGATGTCGTTGGAGAGCGGCGGTGCCACCTCCGCATAGCCTTCGCTGCCCGACGGCCCGTAAAAGAAGCCGCCGCCTGCCGGCCACATGTTCCATGCACCCCGCGATCCGCGGTGATGGAAGCGCGCGCCCGGCGCGATCGGCCCGCGGGCGGCTGGAGCCGCAACGCCGGCCGGGGCCGCCACCGCGCCTCCCGATCTCGCAAAAGAGTGGTCTGCGGCAAGCAAGAGCGTCGCTGCGCTCAGAGAGGCGATCACCGCCCCGGATACTCGATACGACATGTTACGCACCAACTCGTTGGCTCAAAACGGCTCCCCTTTTGGGGACGCTAGGCCGGGTCGTCCGCCGCCCGCAAACCCATACTTAATTGTTAGTTAAGGGGTATTATTAACACGGGGAGCCCGCGCGGCACCTGCCTATCGGCTCACAATGACGGGATCGGCTGCGGCTGGGGATCGCAGGTTCGGCAAGGCCTCCCGTTGCGCTCCGGCGCGCGCAATGACAGCGATTTGACGTCGCTCCACATCATCCTTGCCTGCCCTACGCCCCTCTGTAACAAAAGCGTCACGCAGCAAAACTAAACGAAGGCGGCGGCCGGCCGGTTTGGCAGCGCCGCCTCATGCAGGGGAGAAATTCGATGCGCCGTTCACTATTGTTGCTGTCTGCCGGACTGACGCTGATGTCGACTGGACTGGCGTCGGCCCAGAACAATACGCAGCGCAATCTGATCCTGTTCATTCCCGACGGCCTGCGCGCGCTGAAGGTCAATCCGCAGACGGCGCCCGCCATGGCCGACGTCCGCGACAAGGGCGTCAACTTCAAGAATCCGCACTCGCTGTTTCCGACCTTCACCATGGCGAACGGCTCGGCGATGTCGACCGGGCACTATCTCGGCGACACCGGTGTGTTCTCCAATACGATCTACACCGGCTACACCTCCGTGCCGGCCGGCGACACCGTCGTGCCCTTCATCGAGAACGACGCCGTGCTCGGCGACATCGACGAACACTTCAACGGCAACTATCTCAACGAAGAGACGATCCTGAAGCTCGCCCGCGACAGGCAATACAGCACCGCGGCGATCGGCAAGCTCGGGCCGACTTTCCAGTTCGATCACACCGACCGTCCCGGCGAGGCCGGCCTGCATTCGATCGTGCTCGACGATGCCACCGGCGGCAAGAACAGCGTGCCGTTGTCGGAGGAGATGAAGGCCGCCCTGACCAAGGCCGGCCTGCCGCTCGCCACCCCGCCCCGTGGCGACAACGGCAAGGCGGGCGATGCCAAGACGCCCGGCACCACCGTCGCCAATGTGGCGCAGCAAGCCTATCTCGCCGACGTCGCCACCAAGGTCGTGCTTCCCATGTTCAAGGCGCGCAACAAGCCGTTCGTGCTGGTGTTCTGGTCGCGCGATCCCGACGGCAGCCAGCACAACACCGGCGACAGCCTCAACCAGATCAAGCCGGGCATCAACGGTCCGACCTCGATGGCGGGCATCAAGAACGCCGACGACAATCTCGCGCAGCTCCGCAAGGCGCTCGACGAACTCGGCCTCGCCGCCTCGACCAACATCATCGTCTCGGCCGACCACGGCTTCTCGACGATTTCCAAGGAAAGCAAGACCAGCCCCTCGGCCAAGGTCAGCTATGACGACACGCCGAAGGACTTCTTGCCGATGGGCTTTGTCGCGCTCGACCTTGCCAAGGCGCTGGATCTGCCGCTCTACGACCCCAACGACAAGAACGCGAAGGTCGAGGGCAACAAGCATCCCAAGGCCGGCAACGGCGTGCTCGGCAAGGATCCGACCAAGCCGGACGTGATCGTCGCCACCAATGGCGGATCCGATTTGATCTACATCCCGAGCAAGGATCGCAAACTCGCCCGCAAGGTGATCAACGCGCTGCTCGAGCAGGACTATGTCAGCGGCATCTTCGTGCACGACGAGCTCGGCAATTTCCCGGGCACGCTGCCGATGTCGCAACTGAGCCTGAACGGCAAGGCGGCAACGCCAAATCCCGCCATCGTCGTCAACTTCCGTTCCTACGCCAGCGATTGCGGCGAGGCGCCGACCAATTGCTCGGTGCAGGTCGCCGACACCGTGCTGCGCCAGGGCCAGGGCATGCATGGCAGCTTCAGCCGCGGCGACACCATGAACTTCATGGCGGCGATCGGGCCCGACTTCAAAGGCGGCTACGTCGACGAGCTTCCGGTCAGCAATGCCGATGTCGGCGCCACCGCGGCCAAGCTCATGGGCCTGACCACCAAGCCAAAAGGCAGCCTGATCGGCCGCGTGATGACGGAAGCGATGCCGAACGGCGAGACGCCGAAGGCCTATGTCGGTTCGGTGAAATCACGGCCGAGCGAGAGCGGGCTGCGTACCGTGCTGAACTTCCAGCGCGTCGGCAGCCAACGCTATTTCGACGTCGCCGGTTTCCCCGGCCGCACCCTCGGGCTCGAGGCGGACGACAAAACAAAAACGGCGGGGG
>NZ_PPPT01000042.1 GCF_006483445.1 Bradyrhizobium guangdongense
CGGCCATCCACGACCTTCGTTCGGCACAAAGAACGTGGATGCCCGGGAGAAGCCCGGGCATGACGACCTCTTGGGCCGAGATTCGAGGCCTCAGTTCGCGGCCATGAAGATGGAGAGGCCGAAGCCGGTGAGATGGTGCAGCGCCTGGTCGACGCCGATCACGGTCCAGAACCAGGGGTGCTCCTGGTTGACGCCGAGATTGGCCGACACCAGCCCCTTGGCGCGGTCGACCGTGATGTGGATGGCGAAGTCGATGAAGGCCACGAACCAGAACTTCGGCGCAAAGATCAGGATCAGCGGCAGCGCAACTGCAAGGTGAATCAGGCAATGCGTCAGCAGCGGCAGTGCCCAGCCGTGCTTCTGGTCCTTGCCGTGGGCCATCCAGGAATTTTGCAGCACGAAGTCGGCGATGATGTGCTTGAACGTGAGCAGCAACATCCAGCCAATGAGCGCGTCGACCGGAACCGCCGATGACATGGGTGGAAACGACAAAGCTGGACGCCCTCATGACGTGGAAACGGAAATTATGGAGCGTTCAGCGCAGCTTCTTGTTGGGCCCGGTTGGGATCACCGAGGTTGGGGTTTTATGACATTTCCCGCGCCGGATTGCATCCGGGGGAACCGGAAAATCGCACAGTGTGGCCGAACGGCGATAGGGGTTAAGGTTACCTCCGGCTCGAAATTTGCTTTCTGGCGCCGGACGGCTATCATCCCCAAGTCGAGACTAGCGCGTTCATTTTTCAGGCGTTTACGATTTTTTCGGGCGCCCGCACGGACACTTCGCCGATGCCGCCGCCCGGCAACCGGATAAGGCCGGAGTGCTGCCATGAGTGCTGAAGGCCCCATGCCCGCCAACGACCAGCCCCCGTCGCGGCCCAAGGTGATCAAGACCAACCAGCAGCAGGTCTTGCTGTACGTCGTGGCAACCCTGATCCTGTCGCTCATCACCGTCTGGGGCGGCCGGACCCTGCTGCGGAATTCGGAGACGCTGACCTTTGCGGTCGGCGATCCCGGCAGCGACCAGGCCCGCTTTGCGGCCAAGCTCGCCGATGTCCTGAAGAACAACACCTCGCGCTTCCGGCTGAAGATCGTCAACAATCCGGACAATGCCAAGGCTCTTGCCCAATTCGACCGCAAGCAGGCCGACCTCGCCATCGCCAGGACCGACAACAAGGTGCCGTCGCGCGCAAGGACCCTGGCGATCCTGGAGCACGACCTCGTGCTGCTGCTCGGCCCCGGCAACAAGAAGATCAAGTCGCTTGCCGAGCTGAAGAAGAAGAAGGTCGCCGTCATCGCCGAGAACGACTCGTCGCTTGCCTTCGTGCGCGCGCTGCTGGACGCCCCCGAGGGCTCGGAGGCCGCGGCTAAGATCCAGATGGCGCCGCAGGGCATCCCGCTCGACAAGCTGTTCTCGCCCGGCGGCAACGGCGCCGTCATCGCCATCGTCCATGCCTCGAAGGCGGTGCGGGACAAGGGCTATGAGCAGGTCGCCAAGCGCGGCGGCTTCACGCTGAACGCCATCGACGAATCCAAGGCGCTGGCGCGAAAAATCCCCGGCATCTTCGACGAGACGCTGACCGCCGGCACGCTGTCGGCCTCGCCGGAAATTCCCGACGACGATCTCGAAACCATCGGGCTGGAATGGCTGCTGATCACGCAATCGAAGATGTCGCTGACCTCGGCCGGCGAGCTCGCCCGCATCATCTATGAGAACAAGTCCGAGCTGGGCCTCGAGAACGGCTTTGCGACGCGGATCGAGCCGGCCTCCGTCGAGAAGGACGCCTTCGTGATGGCGCACCAGGGCGCCGCCGACTACATCAACGACGACACCAAGTCGTTCATGGATAAGTACAGCGACATGATGTATCTGGGCGGCGGCGCGCTCGGCGTCATCGGCTCGATCTTCGCCACGATCTACGCCAAGATCACACGCGTCGCCCCTGAAAGAGCCGGCCAGCTCTCCACCGCCATCCTCGACATCGGCGAACGCATCGAGCATGCGCATTCGCTGGACGAGCTCGAATGCCTGCAGGAGGAGCTCGAAGGCATCCTGCGCGGCGCCATCGTGGGACTGCGAGACGGCTCGATAAGTACCGACGGCCTCGATACGTTCAAGCTCGGCTACGAGTTCGTCCGCGACGAGATCGGCATGCGCCGCGACTATCTCAAGCGCCACGCGAGCGACAAGCGACAGGCCGAAGCGGAGGCCGATAAACGTCAGGCCGAAGCCGACAAGGCAGCCCTGCCCAATGACGACACCAATGTCGTGGTGGTGAAGACCGCGCACAGCGCCTGAGCCGCGGCGCGCCCTGCTCCTTACCCTAAGTCCGTGCCCAAAGGGCACCGGCCGCCGGCGGAACCGGATGAACGCGCGATCGTTGTCTCCGGTTCAACCGGAGATCGCACCATGCGGACACTCCTCGTGCTGATCCTGCTGGCCATGCTGAGCGCGGCCGGCTACTTCGCCTATTCCGCCATGGCGGTCGACGGCGATCCGATTCCGACCGAAGGCTACATTGCCCTCACCCTCGGCGCGGCCTTCTCGGTGGCCGTCGGCGTCGGACTGATGACGCTGCTGTTCGTCAGCAGCCGCCGCGGCTACGACGAGCCCCCGCATTACGAATAGCGGCCGACACTGCACCTGCGAGAAACGACCGGTCGTTGACGGGCCCTGCCGGCCCGGGCAGTTTGGGGGATAAGTCCCAGCCGGGACAAAGCCATTTACCCAAGCACCGGGCCACCCTCGCCGCATGTCGAAACCGCTGATCCCCGTTCTGGCGCAGTTCGTGGCCGCCACGGCCGGCCGCAACATGACCCGGGCGGCCTATGTGGCTGTCACGGCCGGCGTCGTGACCATGGTGCTGCTGACGGTCAATCCGGCCTATGAGGCGGCGCACCATTGGGTCGACGCCGTGCTGTGGGCGTGCCTCGCCTATTTCGTGTTCGAATGGGTGGTGCGGCTGCGCCATATGGCGGGGCAGCAACGCCTGCCGCTCTATCTGAGCTCGAGCGCCGGCATCGTCGATGCGATCGGCGCGCTGGCCATTCCCCTCGCCCTCCTGGTGGGGGTCGAGCCCAAAACGGCGTGGCTGCTGAGCGTGCTCTGGGTGCTGAAGGTGGTGCCGGGCATTCCCGGCCTGCGGCAGCTCCGCCGCGTGCTGGTGCTGGAATCCGGCCCGCTGCTCAGCGTGCTCGTGATCTTCCTGATGGTGGTGCTGCTCGCCTCCGTCGCCGAATATTTCCTCGAACACGAGGTGCAGCCGCAGACCTTTGGCAGCGTGCCGTCCGCGCTGTGGTGGGCGGTGGTGACGCTGACCACGACCGGCTATGGCGACGTCGTTCCGGTGACGCCGCTCGGGCGCCTGATCGCTGGCCTCGTGATGATCTCCGGCCTCGGCGTGTTCGGGCTCTGGACCGGTATTCTGGCGACCGGCTTTGCCGCCGAAACGCGGCGCGACAATTTTCTCAAGACCTGGGAGACCGTCAGCAACGTGCCGTTCTTCGCAGCGCTTGGACCCGCGGCGATCGCCGACGTCACCCACATGCTGCGCACGATGGACCTGCCCGCGCGCACCATGATCATCCGCAAGGGCCAGCAGGGCGACTGCATGTATTTCATCGCCTCGGGCGAGGTCGCGGTCGATCTGCCCGGCAAGAAGGTGCAGCTCGGTGAGGGCGCCTTCTTCGGCGAGATGGCGTTGCTCGGCAACAATGTCCGCGGCGCGAACGTCACGACCACGAAAGTGTCGCGGCTGCTGGTGCTCGACCTCGTCGATTTCCGCGTGCTGATGGCGCGGCATCCGGATCTTGCCGAGACCATCGATGCCGAGGCCAAGCGGCGCACGCTGGAAAACAAATAGCCGAAAGAAAAAGAAACGGAGACGACCATGTCCGACGCGGCCGAGACCGCCAGCGCCCCTGTCCTCAGCATTGACGGTGCGCGCGCCACCATCCGCCTCAACCGTCCCCGGCATCTCAACCGGCTTCAGGCCGAGGATCTCGGCGGGCTGATAAAGCTGTTCGACCGGATCGAGGCCGATCCCGCGATCCGCGTACTGGTGCTGACCGGCACGGGCCGCGCCTTCTCGGCAGGCTACGATCTCAACTCGGTCGCCGAGCGCGCGGTCAGCGCCAACGAGCAGCAGAGCGCGGGCTCGGCCTTCGAGGTCGTCGTCAATCGCCTGGAGGATCTCGGCGTGCCGACGATCTGCCGGCTCAATGGCGGCGTCTATGGCGGCTCGACCGATCTCGCGCTCGCCTGCGACTTCCGCATCGGCGTCGACACATCAGAGATGTTCATGCCGGCGGCGCGGCTCGGGCTGCATTACTACACGAGCGGCATCAAGCGCTACGTGACGCGGCTCGGCGTCGACAACGCCAAAAAGCTGTTTCTGACCGCGCAAAAAATCAGCGCGCCGGAAATGCTGCGCATCGGCTACCTCACCGCCATGGTTGCCGAGGAGCTTCTGGACGAGGAAGTCGACAGGCTGGCGACCGTGCTCGCCGGCAATGCGCCGCTGGCAATGCGCGGCATGAAGCGCGCCATCAACGAATTCGCCCGCGGCGAGCTCGATGAGGCGGCCGCCGACCAGCGCCACCGCGAAAGCATGCGCGGCGACGAGATCAAGGAAGGCATCAAGGCGTTTGCGGAGAAGCGGGCGCCGAAGTTTTGAGGGGGGCGGTTCGTGTGAGGAGCGCAAGCACGTTCCACACTCTCGGTGTCGTCCTGGCCTAGTGCGCAATTGCGCACGGGGGCCAGGACCCATAACCCCAGGGAGAGGTTGTAGCGCGAAGCTGGTAACCACGAGTCTTCGCCAAACGTCTCCCTGTGGTTATGGATCCCGGATCGGCGCGCGCTTGTTGCGCGCTTGTCCGGGACGACGAGTGGAGATTAACGCTACGGCGTCAGCACGAACTCGCCCGTCGGTCCGCGCCATGGCGCGAAAAGCCTGACGGCGCGCAACATGCGCGTTCCCACGAAACACTCCAGAAACACGATTCCTGACCACGCGCGTGAACGCATCGCGCCGTCGTGCCGACGGAGAAGCAGGGACGCAACAACGGCCTCGTGCCACACTGGAGAATGACAATGTTTCGTAAGCTTGCCCTTGGTCTGATCGCTGCCGGTTCGCTCGGCGCCGCCGCTCTTGCCCCCAGCGCGGCCTCCGCGCATGGCATCGGTTTCCATCATCACTGGAGCCCCTACTGGGGCGTTGGCGGCCTGTACATCAACACCGGCGTCAGCAACTGCTACCAGGAGCGCCTGGTCCAGACCCGTCACGGCCTGCGCGTTCGCCTCGTGAACGTCTGCGGTTACACTGCATTCTGATCCAACGAATCTTGCAAAGAAGCCCCGGCCGCATGGCGGCCGGGGTTTTCGTCTCCGGCCCACCGATCGAGCGCTTTGCGCGCTCGATCTCGATGATGTCGCCAATCATGTTCCCCTATCCCGCGAGCCGACCGCCGTCTCCATTCGGTTCGGTTGACCGATCGACGAAGAGCGAATGCTGCGCGACGAATGCGTTGCGCTGGGACACCCAATTCTCGGCCCGCGCGAGCTTCAGCGACGGTGCGAAGAAATACCCTTGAGCGATATCGCATCCGGCGTGCCGGACCCTGGCCAGCGCCTCGGGACTGTCGACGCCCTCGGCGACCACCTTCATGTTGAAGGCACGCGCGAGCCCGACGGATGCGTCGATGATCTTCATCATGTCGTCGTCGGTTTCGCAGCCCTTGACGAAGCACTGGTCGATCTTGAGTTCATTGAACGGCAGTCTCGCCAACGCGGCAAGCGACGAATAGCCGGTGCCGAAGTCATCGATCGCAGCGCCGATGTTCTTGATGCGGAGCCGCACCAGGATGTCGATGGCCCGATCGACATCCGCCATCGCGGTCGTCTCGGTCATCTCCACGATCAGAGCATGCGCCGGGACCTGCTCACGGCGCAGAATGTCTTCGATGCGTTCGGGCAGCGCCAGATCCGACATCAGTGCTGCCGAGACATTGACCGCGATCGTGAAGCCTGGATTTCGCTCGATCAGTTTCCGTCCCTGGGCGATCGCAGACGACAGAATGCAGTCGGTCATGGCAGGCATCAGACCGCACTGCTCCGCCATCGGGATGAACACGGCCGGCGACACGATGCCGAGGTCGCGAGCACACCAGCGCGCCAGGGCTTCCGCGCCCACCACCCGTCCACTTACGATGTCGACCTTGGGTTGGAATTCCACGCAAAGTTCACCACGGGCTATAGCGGTAGCGATGCGTTCGGGCGTGATGTTGGCCGACGTCTGGTCGGTCGCGGCGACGGCCGCGGCAGACCGGCGCGATTGAAGGGCGTCCCTCAACTGATCCAGATCGAGCGGCTTGGTCAGACCGGCCGCGACCGACAATCGCAATCCGTTCGCAAACCGCTTGGTCGAGTTCAGGATGCGGTCGTCACATCCGCTGATGATCACGATCGACATCGCGTGGAGCCCGCGATCCGCAACGATTCGCAACAATTCGACGCCGTCATGCTCGCCGAGAGACAAATCGAGCGTCATGACGTCGAAGGCGCCGCGCTGCAGCAAGCCGGCTGCGACCTCGAACGACGAGGCGGTCACGGTGTCGTAGCCAAGTTTCGCGCCAATCTTGCCGATGATACTTCGCTGGACGAGGTCGTCATCGACGACCAGCAGCCGCCCCATCGATTCGGTCGTTTGCCGTGCAATTACTCTCATCACGCAATCTCTAGGTTCGAGGGAAGCAGGACTGACCGCACATAATGCGAGGTCCTCTGAAATTCCTGACCGAGCAGACCGGTCGCATGGCGCAACTGGTCTGACGCCACGACGGCGGCCCCCTGCTCCAGTTCCAACGCCAGCGCGGACAATCGGGCAAAGCCGAAGGTTGCCGCAGAGCTCTTGATCCCGTGCGCCTCCTGGCGGATCAGCGCCGCATTCGCCGCGTCAGCGAGCATCAGATCGACCTTCCGCTGGGTGTCCTCCACGAACGCCGTGAGGACCTCGGCCGTATCCTCCGCTCCGAGTTCAGAAACGAGTTGGCGAAGCACGCTCTTGTCGAATGCCGGTGCGTCGGTCATGCGATCAACCTCTTGTCATGTGCGGCACTCTTGCGAAGCAGGGCCGCGCTCAACTGCTGCCGCGTGACCGGCTTGGTGACGAAATCGTTCATGCCGGCCGCGATGCACGCCAGTTGGTCCTGCTGACTCGCATTTGCCGTGAGGGCAATGATGTAGACGTCGCGCTCAGGCGGTGGGAGTTGCCGGATAGCGCGTGTTGCGGTGAGCCCGTCCATCTCGGGCATCATCATGTCCATCAGCACGAGGTCATAGGAGCCGTTCCTGACAGCCTCCAGCGCTTTCGCGCCGTTCTCGACCACATCCGGTTTTGACCCGAGCTTCTCGAGAAATTTTCGGATCACGAACTGGTTCGTGGTGTTGTCCTCCGCCACCAGCACGCGGAGCATGGTCAGATCGTCCACAGCGGAAGCGAACTGCGGCACGGTCCGGTCGGGAATGGATTTGCTTCCCGCTGAAGTCGAAACCTCGACCGAAAACCTGAACGTGCTGCCTCTTCGGGGTGTGCTCTCGACCGTGATGTCGCCTCTCATGCAGGTCACGAGGCGTTTGCAGATCGCCAATCCCAATCCGGTGCCGCCGAACCGGCGTGAGATCGAACTGTCGACCTGGGAGAACTCGCGGAACAGGAGGTTGATGGCATCGGGCGGGATTCCGACGCCGGTGTCGCGCACGGCAAATATCAGCTTTGTACGGCCTTCTCCCGCGGACTCGGCCGCGACCTTGACCTCGACGCTTCCGGTCTCGGTGAACTTGATAGCGTTGCCGACAAGATTGAAGAGGATCTGACGGATTCGCGCAGGATCGCCGACGGCCCGGCTGGGAACCTGGCTGTCGATCTCATAACTCAGGCGCAGGCTCTTCTCGTCGGCGCGCGGCATCAGGAGTTCGGTCGTCGCGATGACAGAGCGGCGGACATCGAACTCGACATGCTCGAGATCGAGCCGGTCAGCATCGAGTTTCGAGAAGTCGAGCACGTCGTTGAGAATCTGCAGGAGATAGTCCGCGGAATCGCGCAACGTCGTCGCGATCTTCTTCTGCTCCGAAGGCAATTGCGCCGAGATCAGGAGGTCCGCCATCCCGATCACGCCATTCATCGGCGTTCGGATTTCGTGGCTCATCATGGCCAAAAACTCCGAGCGTGCACGCGTGCCGGCCTCCGCGGCATCCCGCGATCTCGCCAGGCCCGCCTGATAGCGTATGATGAGAACGGCCACGACGCCGATGAACAGGCTGAGCAGGGCCGCTACTATAATGTTGCGATCCCTGTCGCGCCGGTCGGCCGCGAAGATTTCGTCGGACGCCTGACCGATCACCACCGCCAGCGGATAGTCCGTGACCTTGCGGAACGAGAACATGCGCTCGATGCCGTCGATCTGGCTGGGAGCCAGATAGGCGCCACTCGCCTCATGCTGAAGACGGTTCATCAGCGCGCCGCCTGCAATCGACGCTCCGACCACCAGTGGGCCGCTCGCGCCGCGGGCGCGGATGATGCCGTCGAGCCCGACCAGCGTCACGGCCCCCTTCCTTCCGATGTCGACTGAATCATAGAAGCGCGACAAATACGCGGGATCGAGCGAGACCACCACGACACCCGCAAACCCGCCATCTCGCGCGATGATCCGTCGCGTCAACTGGATCGACCACTTGTTGGACACGCGCCCGAAGATCGGTTTGCTGATGAAGAGGAAGTCGTCGGCGCTCTCGGCATGAACGCGGAAATGCTCGCGATCGTGCAGATCGAGACCTTTCATGCCGGGATCGATATTGCTCGTCAGCATGATCCCGTCCTTGCCGATGATCACGACCTGGAACGAGAAGTCCGACAGGAACTGGCTGTTCTTGGTCCACAGCGAGATGTCGAAATTTCCGGGATCCCTTGCGTAGGTGTCCCGTACATAGAGCAGGGTCTGGTCCGCCGCCCTGATCGAGCGGATGATCTGCTCCTCGAACGCCCGCGCCAGATTTGATCCGTTCTGCAAGGCCGCGCGTTCCGTGCGCGAGCGCTCTTCCGCGATACTGTAGAGAATTCCGATCCAGACCAGAGCGATCGCCGAGATAGCGAACAGTGCGCTGCCATAGAACCCGACCTGCCGCGAAAAGCGGTCAAGCCGGCTCGTCAGCCCTCTGTCGAGGCGTTGCGCGATGGAACGGAAGCTGGGCATCTGGTCTCCTTGGCCCGCAAAACCTAGACAAGGAGATTCGACTTGTAGTGAAAATCGTCGCCAAAAATTCCTGTATTCGACAACGAAGCGTTAGGTGTGACTCCCGCGACGACAGCAGCCGTTTAAGCCGTTGAATCCGATCACGATCTTCCAGCGCTTCAGCACCACGGCGCGGATGCGGTATCGGGGGGTGGATAGCGGCATAAATTTGCAGCTAGCGTGACGTAAAACGCCCTATCGGAATCAGGCAATTCCGGGCCGCCATTGGTTGCGGGCGTATCGCTCGCGGCCTTCGAAGGCACTCACTCGTCCAGAAACGTTACGGTCTCCGCGACGCTCGCGCGTGAGGTGCGGTAGCTGTTGACCTTGGCGGCGTGGTCGGCATAGCCGAACGAGATGCCGCAGACGACGCGGCGGTCGTCCGGCAGATTGAAGTGGCGGCGGATCAGGCCGGAGTGACGCGCCAGCGCGGCCTGCGGGATGGTGCCGAGGCCGAGCGCCTGCGCGGCCAGCATGAAGTTAGAGACGTAGGCGCCGCAATCGATCGCACCGTAAATACCGAGCGGCTCGTTGGTGTGAATGATCGCGACATGCGGCGCGCCGAAGAAATTGTAGTTCTCCAGCGCCTGCTTGGCGTAGGCCATCTTGTCGCCACGCGCGATGCCGAGCGTGTTGTAGAGCTGAAAGCCGCTCTCGCGGCGGCGCTCGAGATAGACGCCGACATATTCGCGGGGCGGCGTGAAATCGTGGTTGTCGCCAGCGCCGGAGGCGGCTTCCGCATAGATCGCCTTGCGAAACCGTTCCTTGGCCTCGCCGCTCGCGATCAGCACCTGCCAGGGCTGGCTGTTGCACCAGGACGCGGTGCGCTGCGCCGTCGTCAGCACGTGCTCGATGGTGGCGCGGTCGACTTCCCTGGGCAGGAAGGCGCGGACGGAGTAGCGCTCGTTGAGGAGCTCGTCGAGCACGCCGATGCGGTCGGAGGTGGAGTAGCGGGTGTTGGGCGACTTCGCATCCATGGAGATTGCTTTCTTCGTAGGGTGGGTTAGTTAGCCGAAGGCGTAACCCACCTCTTTCATTTCAGCGTCGGCAGAAGTGGTGGGTTACGCCGCGCGGATTGCGCTTCGCGCATCCGCTCGGCTAACCCACCCTACGGTTACCTACGATTACCTGCCCTTGGTCGGGATCTTGTTGAACGGTACGTCCTTGTCGACGCGGATGTCGCCGGGCAGGCCCAGCACGCGTTCCGCGATGATGTTGCGCAGGATCTCGTCGGTGCCGCCGGCGATGCGCATCCCGGGAGAGGACAGCAGCATCTGCTGGAACTGGCCCTGGACGGTTTCCTCCGCATCCCCGGTCAGCACGCCGGCAGCGCCCTGGAGGTCCATCGCGTAGGCCGCGATGTCCTGCAGCATCGTGCCCGATACCAGCTTGCCGATGGAGTTTTCGGGTCCGGGACGCTCGCCCTTCGACAGCGCCGAGATCGCGCGGTAGCTCGTATATTTGAGCCCGTTCGATTTGACCGCCCAGGTCGCGAGCTTCGAGCGCACGGCGGGATCGTCGATCGCAAGGCCGTCTTCCAGCATGAGGTTCGAGCAGAACTCGAACATCTCGGGGACGCCGGTCGCGAGCCGCGCGCCGATCGACATGCGCTCGTTCATCAGCGTGGTGAGCGAGACGTTCCAACCTTCGCCGACCGCGCCGAGCCGTTGGCTGTCCGGGATCACCACGTCGGTGAAATAGACCTCATTGAACTCCTGCATGCCGTTGGCCTGCTTGATCGGCCGCACCTCGACGCCTTTGCTCTTCATGTCGAGGAAGAACATGGTGAGGCCCTTGTGCTTCGGCACGTTGGGATCGGTGCGCGTGATCAGGAGGCCGTAGTCGGAGTAATGCGCGCCTGACGTCCAGATCTTCTGGCCGTTGATGATCCAGTTGTCGCCCTGCTTTTCCGCACGGGTACGCAGGCCCGCGACGTCGGAGCCGCCGGCGGGCTCGGAGAACAACTGGCACCAGATCTGCTCGCCGGAGGCGAGCTTCGGCAGATAGTGGCGCTTATGCTCCTCGCTACCCCAGGCCATCACGGTCGGGCCGCACATGCCCTCGCCGATCTGGAACGGCTGCGTCAGCTTGCCGTAGACGCCCTCTTCCTGCTGCCAGATCACCTTCTCGATCGGCGTGGCGCCGCGGCCGCCATATTCCTTCGGCCAGTGCAGGCAGGCCCAGCCGCCTTCGGCCTTCTTCTTCTGCCAGGCCTTGCCGACCTCGACCATGTCGTGCTTGGCAAGCCGGATGCGGCCGAGCGAGGATTTTGATAGCTCCTCCTCGAACTCCTTCGGCGCGTTGGCGGCGACCCATTTGCGGGCGGTGGCGCGAAATTCGGCTTCCTGCGGGGTGTCGTCGAAATTCATTTTCGAACTCTCCTCTCTCGTGCCCCGGACGCAGCGCAGCGCGAAGTGATGCGCTGCTGAGCCGGGGCCCATTGTGGCCTTCTGGTCCCGGCTCAGCGGCGCGGCATTTCATGCCGCACCGCGTCCGGGACACGATCAGTTTCTTCCCTTGGTCGGGATCTTGTTGAACGGCACGTCCTTGTCGACACGGATGTCGCCGGGCAAACCAAGCACGCGCTCGGCGATGATGTTGCGCATGATCTCGTCGGTGCCGCCTTCGACGCGCGTACCGGGCGCGCGCAGCAGCATGGCCTGGAAGCGGCCGGCGAGTTCGGCATCCTCCGGACCGCTGACGACGCCGCTCGCGCCTTGCAGGTCGAGCGCGTAGGTCGCGACGTCCTGGATCATGGAGCCCGCCACGAGCTTGCCGATGGAGTTTTCCGGACCGGGACGTTCGCCCCGGGACAGTGCCGAGATCGCGCGCATGCTGGTGTAGCGCAGGCCACTCGCCTTCACGGCCCAGCTCGCGAGTTTCGAGCGCACCGCGCGATCTTCGATCGCGGGACCGTCGTCGAGCATCAGGCTGGAGCAATACTCGAACAGTTCCGGAAAGCCGGTCGATACGCCGGCGCCGATCGCGCTACGCTCGTTCATCAGCGTGGTCAGCGAGACGTTCCAGCCGTCACCGACCTCGCCGAGGCGCTGATGATCGGGGATACGCACATTGGTGAAATAGACTTCGTTGAAGTCGGAGGCGCCGCTCGCCTGCTTGATCGGCCGCACCTCGACGCCAGGACTCTTCATGTCCAGGAAGAACATGGTGAGGCCCTTGTGCTTGGGCACGGTCGGATCGGTACGGGTGAGCAGGATGCCGTAGTCGGAATAATGCGCGCCCGAGGTCCAGATCTTCTGGCCGTTGATGACCCAGTCGTCGCCGTCCTTCTCCGCGCGTGTGCGCAAGCCCGCGACGTCGGAGCCGCCGGCGGGCTCGGAGAACAGCTGACACCAGACCTTCTCGCCCGAGGCGAGCGGCGGCAGATAGGTGCGCTTATGCTCCTCACGCGCGAACGCCATCATGGTCGGCCCGCACATGCCGTGACCGATGATGAACATGCCGGAGAGTTTCCCGAACGGGCCCTCCTCCTGCTGCCAGATCACGCGCTCGATCGGCGAGGCGCCGCGACCGCCATATTCCTTCGACCAGTGCAGGCAGGCCCAGCCGGCGTCAGCCTTCTTCTTCTGCCAGGCCTTTGCGACCTCGAGAATGCTCGCGTTCTTGAGCTGCGTGCGGCCGAGCGAGGACTTTTGCAGCTCCTCTTCATACTGCTTGGGCGCATTCGCGGCGATCCAGGCGCGTGCGGTGGCGCGGAACGCGGCTTCCTGCGGGGTGTCTTCGAAGTTCATGACGATGTCCTTCGCTTACGCCGCGTTCTTCTTGCGCATGCGGTCGATCAACTGATCTTCCCAATAGGACAGGCTGCCGAGCCCGAGCGCCATCGCGTTGGCGCGGCGGTAGTACATGTGGCAGTCGAACTCCCAGGTGAAACCCATGCCGCCGTGAACCTGGATGTTGTTCTTGGCGCAGTGCTGGAACGCCTGCGTCGCGCTGATGCGCGCGGCGGCGGCGGCCTCCGGAAGCTCCGACGCATTGGTCGAGAGCGCCCAGGCGCCATAATAGCTGTTGGAGCGCGCCAGCGTCGCCGACACATACATGTCCGCTAGCATGTGCTTGACCGCCTGGAACGAGCCGATCGGGCGGCCGAAGGCGATCCGGTCGAGCGCGTAGTCGCGGCCCATCTCCAGCGCGCGGTCGGAGCCGCCGACCTGCTCGAAGGCGCACAGCACGGCGGCGCGGTCGAGCACCTGCGAGAGAATGCTCCAGCCTTCGCCGGCGGCACCCAAGGGCTCGGCCTTGGTGTTCTTGAAGGTGAGCTCGGCCTGCCCGCGAGTCGGATCGAGATTGGTGAGGCTCTTGACCTCGACGCCGCCGGCCTTGAGATCAACGATGAACAGGGAAATGTCGTTCTCGCGACCGGTTGATCCGGTGCGCGCGGCGACCACCGCGAAATCGGCGATCGCGCCGTCGGCGACCGGCTTCTTCACGCCATTGAGCGTGCCGCCCGACGCCACGAGCTTGATGTTCTTCGGCGCCGGATTGCCCTTGCCTTCGAACAGCGCCAACGTGCCGATGGCTTCGCCCGAGGCGATGGCCGGGAGCCACTTCTTCTTCTGCGCGTCACTGCCGGCGATCAGCAACGCTTCGGCGGCAAGATAAACCGTGGAGGAGAACGGCACCGGCGCATTGGCGCGGCCCATTTCCTCGGCGATCACGCACAGCTCGAGATGGCCAGCGCCCGCGCCACCGAACTCTTCGGGGATCGCGACGCCGAGGAAGCCCATCTCGGCAAGGCCCTTCCAGAGCTCCTTGTCGTAGGGCGCCTTGCCGTCGAGCACGACACGGACTGCCTTGGGCGAGCATTTTTCGGCCAGGAACTTTCGCGCCTGATCGCGGAGCTGCTTTTGGTCGTCGGAGAAATCGAAGTTCATGGCGGCTACCTTCTTATTGTCTGTCAATGGAAACCGTCATTCCGGGGCGCGACGAAGTCGCGAGCCCGGAATCCATTTACCCGCGCGTCTTGCGGCCCGATGGATTCCGGGTTCGCGCTGCGCGCGCCCCGGAATGACGAATGGAGAGAGATGCGCTTTCATTTCAGCACGATCACATCCTGATCCGGCTTGTCGGCATAGAGCCGCTCGACCAGGGCGGCACGGCGCTCGAGGCCGGCGCGCTGGTTGATGTAGCCCTTGTCGGTGAGCTCGTTGCCGTCGATCGAGGGCGGCTCGGCCATCAGCATGGCGCGCGCGATCCGCATGCTGCTGCCGGTGGTCGAGGCGTTGTGCGCTTCGAGTCCGCGCTTGAAGCAGGCGACCACGTCGGGATGCTTTACGGCTTCTTCGAACGTCAGGTCCGGGTTGCCTACGAGCTGGCGGCAGGCGTGCAGGTTCGGCCAGGCGAGGAGCCCGATGAACGGACGATCTTGTCCGGCGACCAGCGCATCGTGCACGACCGGCGTTGCGGCTGCGATCGCATCGGTGCGGAGCGAGCCGACATGGACAAAGGTGCCGGTCGTGAGCTTGAAGTCCTCGACGACGCGGCCCGCGAAGATGATGCCCTGCACCGGGTCCTTGTCGTCGACAAAAATGCCGGCGTCGCCGATGCAGTAATAACCTTCCTCGTCGAACATCTTCTTGGTCAGCTCGGCTTGGCCGAAATAGCCGGGCGTGACGTTGACGCCGCGCAGCCGCAACTCGTATTTCGAGCCGCACGGCACCATCTTCAATTCGACGCCGGGGAACGGCAGGCCGATCAGGCCGACGCGCTCGGTGTCCCAATAGGTTCCGGTCGAGGTCGGCGCGGTCTCGGTCGAGCCCCAGCCAGTGTAGAACACGATGCGTTCGCCGGTGGTCTTCACCGCCAGCGCCTGCATCCGGTCGTAGAGATCGTCGGGCAGCCGCGCGCCGCCATAGGCCATGATGGAGAGATTCTTGAAGAAGGACCGGCAGAGCGCGTCGTCCTTTTCCATCGCCGCTGCCAGCGCGGCATAGCCGGCGGGCACGTTGGCGTAATAGGTCGGCGAGATCTCGCGCAGGTTCTTCAGCGTCTCCTCGAACTGGCCCGGCATCGGCCGGCCGTCGTCGATATAGAGCGTGCCGCCATCGACCAGGATCGGATGGAACGCGGCATTGCCGCCCATGGTGTGGTTCCACGGCATCCAGTCGAGCATGGTCGCGATCGGACCATCGGGCGAGCGCGGCCGCACCTGCATCATCATCGCAGCATTGGCGCACATCATCGCCTGGGTGTTGATGACGGCTTTTGGCATGCCGGTCGAACCCGAGGTGAACAGCAGCTTGCCGACGGTATCGGGCGTGATCTTTGCGATCGAGGCGTCGACATCTTTCGTCACGGGCGTCGCCGCAAGCTCGGCGAAGCTGACGCTCTTGATGCCCTCACAAGGACGCAGCACATGCACGACGGTGACGCCGGTGAGATCGAGCGCTTTCAGCGCCTTCTCGAAGGTCGGGCCGTCCTGCACCACCACGACGGCCGGCTTGATCAGGTCGAACAGGTATTTCAGCTTGACGTGATCGTGGCTCATCAGCGAGTAGGCCGGCGACACGGGTGCAGCCGGCGAGCGCGCCTGCATCGCGGCCTGCGTCATCAGCGCGTGCTCGATCGAGTTGCCGGAGAGGATCGTGACCGGGCGTCCTTCGATGCCGAGATTGAGCAAGCCTTGCGT
Organism: Bradyrhizobium guangdongense; assembly: GCF_006483445.1. GTDB lineage: Bacteria > Pseudomonadota > Alphaproteobacteria > Rhizobiales > Xanthobacteraceae > Bradyrhizobium > Bradyrhizobium guangdongense_A. The sequence goes on from NZ_PPPT01000042.1 coordinate 15,935, forward strand.
CAGCGCATCCACGGTGCGCTTGGCTTCGCCGTAGGACACTTTTCGCCATTCACGATTCGGACCGCCGCGCTGCGCGAGCCAGATGCGCTCGGGCGCTTCCCTCGCCCATTTTGCGAGCGAAGCCGGAATGTGCTTCTCGTAAGACTGCAGCGGGATGCGCGACTTCAACACGACGGTGCCGTCGGCGCGCCGCTCGACGTCGATGTCGCGATCGATCCACTCGACCTTGCGAAAGGCGGGCTTTGTCATCACCGCCGCCGCATTCCCACTCATTTTGCGTCTCCCGGAATTATTGTTGTTTGCGGGTCGTCGTCGTTCAGCGCCTGATATAGACAGGCTTTCGCTTCTCAAGGAAGGCCCTGATGCCTTCCGAAAATTCTTCGGAGCGGCTGCACAGCACCTGGTTGCGATCCTCCATCGCGATCGCGGCTTCCAGCGAGCCGGCATCGACGCTGATGTTGAGGCATTCCTTGGACAGGCGCAGGCCCGTCGGCGAGGCCGTCATCATCGCATCGACATAGGGTTCGGCGGCAGCGTCGAGCTTATCCTCGTCAACGACTTCGGAGACGAGACCGACCGCGAGCGCGCGTTCGGCGCCGATGAAGCGTCCCGTGAGGATCAATTCCGACGCGACGGAGACGCCGACAAGGCGCGGCAAGAAATAGCTGGTGCCGATGTCGCAGCCGCCGAGGCCGAGCTTGATGAAGGCGCAGTTCATCCGCGCCGACTTCGTGGCGATGCGGATGTCGGAGGCGAGCGCCAGCGCAAAGCCGCCGCCGGCGGCCGCGCCCTGCACAAGCGAAATGATCGGCTGCGGACAGCGCCGCATCAGCATCACGATGTCGGCGATGCGCCGCTGCGAGTCCAGCGACTCGGTGACGCCGGGCGGCTCCTGCTGGCGGGCACGGCGCGCCATCGCAGCCTTGAGATCGAGGCCGGCGCAAAAATTCTTGCCGGCGCCACGCAGCACGACGACGCGGGTGTCGCGGTTGCGCTGCAAGCCCTGGAAATAGGCGTTGAGCGCATCGATCAGCGCGGGATCGAGGGCGTTGAGGTTTTCGGGCCGATTGAGCGTCACCCGGTCGACGCCGTCATTGTGCTCGATCAGCAGCGGTTGGGACATGCCGAGCCTTCCTCCATCCGCAACGTTGGTTTCTTTCTTACCCTCCCCTGGAGGGGGAGGGTCGGCTCACATTGAGCGCAGCGAAAATGTGAGACGGGGTGGGGTGACAGTCCCTCCGCGTCGAACAGTGCCCGAGTGGAGAGATCACCCCACCCCGCTCGCGCTGCGCGCGATCGACCCTCCCCCTCCAGGGGAGGGTAAGAGGAGCGCCCTACCTCGGCGCCATGCGGATGGCGCCGTCGAGGCGGATGGTTTCGCCGTTGAGCATGGGGTTCTCGACCATGTGCACGGCGAGCGCGCCGTATTCCTTGGCGTCGCCGAGGCGCTGGGGATGCGGCACCTGGGCGCCCAGGCTATTGCGGGCCTCTTCGCTCAGACCCATCAGGAGTGGCGTGAAGAACAGGCCGGGCGCGATGGTGTTGACGCGGATCTTGTGGCTCGCGAGATCGCGCGCGGCCGGCAAGGTCATCCCGACGACGCCCCCCTTCGAGGCGGCGTAGGCGATCTGGCCGATCTGGCCTTCGTAAGCGGCAACCGAGGCCGTGTTGATGATGACACCGCGCTCTTCACCGATCGGCTCGATGGTGACGAGGCGCTCGGCGAACAGGCGCAGGCAGTTGAACGTGCCGATGAGGTTGACGTTGATGATGCGCGCGAATCGATCCAGCGGATAGACGCCGTCGCGGCCGACGATGCGTCGCGAGCCGCCGATGCCGGCGCAGTTCATCAGCACGCGGGCGACGCCGTGCGCAGCTTCCGCCTTGGCGATCGCCGCCTTGATCTGCTCCTCGGAGGTGACGTCGGCATGCAGGGCAACGCCCTTCACCGCGGCGGCAACCTTCTCGGCGTTCTCCTTGTTCTGGTCGATGACGCCGATCCTGGCGCCCTTGGCCGCCATGGCATGCGCGGTCGCCTCGCCGAGGCCCGAACCACCGCCGGTGATGAGAACGGCTACGTCCTTCAATTGCATTGTGAGTACCTTTCCTTGGGCGTTTCTTCTCTGGACTTGAAAGAGTGCGGCCGGATCATCCGGCCGCGACGGCTTCCTCGGCTTGCGTGAGGATGCCACCGCAGATCAGCGTTTCCATGTGCTTGATGTATTGCCGGCAGACTTCATCGGTGACCGGACCGACGCCGGTCGCCCGCGACATCGCGTGCCGGCCGAAGAACAAATGATCGCAGGCGCCGATCAGGCTGGTGTAGAACAGCACCGGATCGGTCTGGCGGAACTCGCCGCGGGTGATGCCTTCGGCGAGGAGGCGGCGATGAAAGTCGAGCAGCGGCGCGACGAAGAACTTTGAGACTTCGTCGGCGGAGCCCGCGGTCGCCTCGTGCAGGAGATAGTGGATCAGCCGGTTCATGTAGGGGAACCGGTAATAGGCGCGGATGATGCCGCCGATATGCAGCTTCAGCTTGGCCGTCGGCGTGATCGGCTGCGCCAGCAGATATTCGAGATTGGAGAGTTCGGTCGCCGCGTCGCGCGCGAGCAGCGCCAGCAACAGGCCATCCTTGTTGCCAAAATGGTATTTCACCAGCGCGGCATTCGCGCCGGATTTTTGCGCGATGTCGCTCAAGGAGATCTCGATCGAGGAGCGTTCGATCATCAGCTCGCTCGCGGCCACCAGCAGCTTTTCGGCCGTGGAGTTCTTCGCCGCCGGGAGCCTGTTCGGTACGCTGGTAGTCACGGAGATCCCTGTCTGGTCGAAAGAGGCCGCAGATAAGCGCAAGCAGCGCCTCACCACAAGAGTTAATTGATCGATTGACTAAATGAGAGGCGACCCCTTAAATCCGCCCCCGACAACCCAAACTCATCCAGAAAAACAGGGAGAGACCGAAATGGCCGAGGCATACATCGTCGCCGCTGCGCGTACCGCCGGTGGGCGCAAGGGGGGCCGCCTCGCCGGCTGGCATCCGGCCGATCTCGCCGCAAAAGTGCTGGACGAGCTGGTCGACCGCACCAAGGTCGATCCCGCCCTGGTCGAAGACGTCATCATGGGCTGCGTGATGCAGGTCGGCGAGCAGTCCAACAATATCGCACGCAATGCCATCATGGCCTCGAAGCTGCCGGAGAGCGTGCCGGGCACCTCGATCGACCGCCAGTGCGGTTCCTCGCAGCAGGCGCTGCACTTTGCGGCGCAAGCCGTGATGTCCGGCACGATGGACGTTGTGATCGCCGCCGGCGTGGAGTCGATGACCCGCGTGCCGATGGGCCTGTCCTCGCAGCTCCCCGCCAAGAACGGTTTTGGCAATTACAAGAGCCCGGGCATCGAGCAGCGCTATCCCAACATCGTGTTCAGCCAGTTCACCGGCGCCGAGATGATGGCCGAGAAGTACGGCCTGTCGAAGGACGATCTCGACGAATACTCCTTCAACAGCCATCAGCGCGCGATCGCGGCCACGCAAGCCGGTCACTTCAAGAAGGAGATCGTGCCGCTCGAGATCGTCAGGGCCGACGGCTCCAAGGACACCCACCACATCGACGAGGGCATCCGCTTCGACGCCACGCTCGCAGGCATCAAGGGCGTCAAGCTGATCGCCGAGAACGGCAAGCTCACCGCTGCAAGCGCCAGCCAGATCTGCGACGGCGCCTCCGGCGTGATGGTCGTGAACGAGCGCGGCCTCAAGCAGCTCGGCGTCAAGCCGCTCGCCCGCGTCCACCACATGACCATGACCGGCGGCGATCCCGTGATCATGCTCGACGCGCCCCTCCACGCCACCAAGCGCGCGCTGGAGAAGGCCGGCATGACAATCGACGATATCGACCTGTTCGAGGTCAATGAAGCCTTTGCCTCGGTGCCGACCGGCTGGCTCAAGACCACAGGCGCCGATCCGGCGCGCCTCAACGTCAATGGCGGCGCGATCGCGCTCGGCCATCCCCTCGGCGGCTCCGGCACCAAGCTGATGACCACATTGGTGCACGCGCTGCACCAGCGCGGCAAGCGCTACGGCCTGCAGACCATGTGCGAAGGCGGCGGCATGGCGAATGTGACGATCGTGGAGCGGCTGTAGGGCTGTCTCCACTTGGATGGTGTCGTCCCGGACCAGCGCGCCCCAAGCGCGCGCCGATCCGGGACCCATAATCACAGGAGGCTGTGGTTATGCCGCGCTGGAGCCCCATCTCGTTTCAACGATCAAGGCCTGTGGTTATGGATCCCGGCCTTCGCCGGGATGACATCTTATTTGTTGCGAGACCTCGCCAATGACTCATCCGTCTGTTCACGCCCGCACCACCCCCGACAAGATCGCCTATCAGATGGCCTCGACCGGCAAGGCGATCACCTATCGCGAGCTCGACGAGCTCTCGAACCAGGGCGCCAACCTGTTCCGCTCGCTGGGGCTGAAGGCAGGAGACCACATCGCGCTGCTGATGGAGAACCGGCTGGCGTTCATGGAGATCTGCTGGGCCGCGCAGCGCAGCGGACTCTATTACACCGCGATCAGCCGCTACCTGAAGCAGGACGAGATCGACTACATCATCAAAGACTGCGGCGCCAAGGTCGTGATCACGACGCCGAAATGCGCCGACCAGATCAAGGATCTGATCAAGGGTGCAAAGGGCGAGCCCGTTTTCTACATGATGGACGAGCCGCTGCCCGGCTTCCGCTCCTACGACAAGGAGGCAGCGGCGCAGCCGACGACGCCGATCGCGGACGAGGTCGCGGGCTACGACATGCTGTACTCGTCGGGCACCACTGGCCGGCCCAAGGGCATCAAGAAGGACTTTGAAGGCAAGCCGATCGACGAGCCGAACGCGTTCCTGCGCGTGCTGTGCGCCGATATGTGCGGCATGAATGCGGAGAGCATCTATCTCTCGCCGGCGCCGCTCTATCACGCGGCACCTTTACGCTTCAACATGATGGCGATCACGCTGGGCGGCACCTCCATCATCATGGAGCATTTTGACGCCGAAGAGTTTTTGAAGCTGGTCGAGAAATACAAGGTGACGCAGTCGCAGCTCGTGCCGACCATGTTCGTGCGCATGCTGAAGCTGCCTGACGAGGTCCGCAATCGTTACAACGTCTCCACGCTGAAGGGCGCGATCCACGCCGCTGCGCCCTGCCCGGTCGACGTCAAGGCAAAGATGATCGAGTGGTGGGGACCGATCCTGATCGAGTATTACGCGGGCTCGGAAGGCAACGGCGTCACCGTCTGCAATTCCAGGCAATGGCTGGAGCATCGCGGCAGCGTCGGCCGCGCCGTGGTCGGCAAAATCAAGATTCTGGACGAGAACGACGAGGAGCAGCCGACAGGCGAAATCGGCACCGTCTATTTCGCGGACGCGCCGGTGTTCTCCTATCACAACGACCCCGACAAGACGAAGAAGGCCTACAACGCCAAGGGCTGGTCGACGCTCGGCGATGTCGGCTTCCTCGACAAGGACGGTTTTCTGTTCCTCACCGACCGAAAATCCTACATGATCATCTCCGGCGGCGTGAACATCTATCCGCAGGAGACCGAGGACGTGCTGATCACGCACCCCGAGGTCGCCGATGTCGCGGTGTTCGGCGTGCCGAACGAGGAGATGGGCGAAGAGGTCAAGGCCGTGGTGCAGCCGCACGACATGAATCGCGCCGGCAAGGAGCTCGAGGCTGATCTGATCGCCTACTGCAAGACACGGCTGTCGGCGATCAAGTGCCCGCGCTCGATCGATTTCGAAGCCGAGCTGCCGCGCACCCCGACGGGCAAGCTGGTGAAGCGGCATCTGCGCGACAAATACTGGCCGAAAAGCGCAGTGAAGATTTAGGGACTCCCCATCAACATCGTCATTCCGGGGCGACGCGCCAGCGTCGAGCCCGGAATCCATGGAACGACCGGTTCTGGCGCGCGATGGATTCCGGGCTCGCGCATTCGCGCGCCCCGGAATGACGAGCATTTCGGGTTGGCGCAGCGTCAAAGCAATTCCGTCATGCCCGGGCTTGTCCCGGCCATCCACGTTCTTACAATCCGTCAGCGAAAAAGAGCGTGGATGGCCGGGACAAGCCCGGCCATGACGAGGAAACATCATGGCCGATCTCCCCGACATCCCCCTGCCCGCCGGCATTCGCTCCCGTTATGTCGAGAACATCAACGGCTTGCGCATGCATGTGCTGGAGGCCGGCTACGAAACCAGAGGCCGCCGTTGCGTGCTGCTGCTGCACGGCTTTCCGGAGCTTGCCTTCTCCTGGCGCAAGGTGATGCCGCGGCTTGCCGCAGCCGGCTATCACGTCATCGCGCCGGATCAGCGCGGTTATGGCCGCACCACCGGGTGGACCGCGGATTACGATGACGACCTCGCGCCGTTCCGGCTGTTCAACCTGGTGCGCGATGCGCTCGGGCTGGTGGCGGCGTTCGGCTACAAAAGCGTCGATGTCGTCGGGCACGATTTTGGCAGCCCGGTCGCGACCTGGTGCGCGCTGATGCGCCCCGACGTATTCCGCTCGCTCACGATGATGAGCGCGCCCTTTGGCGGCGCGCCGCCGCTGCCGTTCAACACGGTGGATGCGCCGGCGAAGCCACCCGTCGACGATCCCGTGCACCGCGAGCTCTTAGGCCTGCCGCGGCCGCGAAAGCATTACCAATGGTACTATTCGACACGCGAAGCGGATGCCGACATGCATCGCGCGCCGCAGGGCGTGCATGACTTCTTGCGCGCCTATTATCATCACAAGAGCGCCGACTGGGCCGACAACAAACCCTATCCGCTAAGATCGTGGTCGGCGGCCGAGCTGGCAAAACTGCCGACCTACTACGTGATGGACGCCGCCGAGACCATGGCGGAGACGGTGGCGAAGGAGATGCCGTCGGCGGCTGCGATCGCCGCCAACACATGGCTGCCGGACAGCGAGCTCGCGTTCTACAGCGCCGAGTATACGCGCACCGGATTCCAGGGCGGGCTGCAATGGTATCGCTGCGGCACATCAGGCGTCTTCAACAACGAGCTGCAGCTCTTGTCGGGGCGCACGATCGACGTGCCGTCCTGCTTCATCTCGGGCAAGCAGGACTGGGGCACGTACCAGCGGCCCGGCGTGTTCGAGGCGATGCAGAAGACTGCGTGCACCAACATGCGCGGCTGCCATCTCGTCGACGGCGCCGGCCATTGGGTGCAGCAGGAGCAGCCGGAAGCGGTCAGCCGGATACTGATCGACTTCCTCGCACTGACCCGCGCATAGGCGACATGATTTGACCCGCAAACCGCGTCTCTAGTATAGATTAGAATAATTCTAAATTCAAACCGGGACGTGTCGTGAAGAATTTTGCCGATCTGACCGAGCGCGAGGTGCTCGCGGTGGCCATCGCTTCCGAGGAGGAAGACAGCCGCATCTACATGGCCTTCGCGGAAGACCTGAAGGACCGCTATCCGGACTCGGCAAAGCTGTTCGAGGAGATGGCCGAGGAGGAACGCGGCCATCGCCACATGCTGCTGGAAACCTACGAGCAGCGCTTCGGCCCGCATCTGCCGCCGATCCGTCGCGAGGACGTCAAAGGCTTTTTGAAGCGCCGTCCAATCTGGCTGACCAAGAACCTGCCGCTCGACACGATCCGGAAGGAAGTCGAGACGATGGAGATGCAGGCCGAACGATTCTACGTCAGGGCGGCGGAGCACGCGCAGGACGTCGGCGTGCGCCGGCTGCTGGGAGACCTCGCGGAGGCCGAGAAGGGCCACGAGAAGACGGCATCGCGCCTGACGGACCAGATCCTCAGCCCCGACGTGCGCGCGGAGGAAGACCGCACCAGCCGGCGGATGTTCGTGCTGCAATATGTGCAGCCGGGCCTCGCCGGTCTCATGGACGGCTCGGTCTCGACCCTGGCGCCGCTGTTCGCGGCCGCGTTTGCCACGCATCAGAACTGGCAGACCTTTCTGGTCGGCCTTGCCGCCTCGATCGGCGCCGGCATCAGCATGGGGTTTGCGGAAGCGCTGTCCGACGACGGCTCGCTCACCGGACGCGGTTCGCCCTGGCTGCGCGGCATCACCTGCGGATTGATGACGACGCTCGGCGGGCTCGGCCACACCATGCCGTATCTCGTGCCCGACACCTGGGCCAACGCATTCTGGATCGCAACCGCGATCGCCTGCGTCGTGGTGTTCTTCGAGCTGTGGGCGATCGCCTATATCCGTGCACGCTACATGGACACGCCGTTCCTGCAGGCGGTGTTCCAGATCGTGCTGGGAGGGGCCATCGTGCTCGCGGTGGGGATATTGATCGGGGCAGCTTAGGCGCTCTCCGGTGTCATCGCCCGCGAAGGTGGGCGATGACTGCTATCTTGCCTCTACGGCAATAGCTGTCAAACGACGGTTGCGACTTCAGGCCAAACTGCGCATCATCCACTCAACGAGAGCAGGGAGAGATGCCGTGGCCAAATCGCAATGGAGTTTTGAGAGCGCCGTCGAATTGTCGGCGGCACTGAACGCCAAAAAGGTTTCGTCGGTCGAGCTCACGCAGAACGCCATCAGCCGTATCGAGCGTCACGACGGCAAGATCAACGCGGTCTGCGTGCGCGATTTCGACCGTGCGCTCTCAGCCGCGCGCGAGGCCGATGCCGCCATTGGACGGGGCGAGCGGAAGCCGCTGCTCGGCCAGCCCTTGGCGATCAAGGAATCCTTCAACATCGCAGGGCTCCCGACGACCTGGGGCTACCCGCCGCAGAAGAATTTCAAGCCGGCGGAAGACGCGCTTCCCGTGACGCGGATCAAGGACGCCGGCGGCGTGATCCTCGGCAAGACCAACGTGCCGGTGGGGCTCGCCGACTGGCAGAGCTACAACGACATCTACGGTACGACCAACAATCCCTACGATCTCGGCCGCACACCGGGCGGATCATCCGGCGGATCGTCGGCCTCGCTTGCGGCAGGCTTCTGCGCGCTTGCGACGGGCTCGGACATCGGCGGCTCGCTACGCACGCCGGCGTTTCATTGCGGTGTCTTCGCACACAAGCCGACCATCAATCTCTGCGCTGCGCGCGGCGAGACACCGCCACCATTTCCCGCGCTTCCCCGCGTCGACGACCTCGCCGTGATCGGGCCGATGGCGCGCAGCGCCGCGGACCTCACCTTGCTGCTCGACGTGATGGCCGGGCCCGACCCGCTGGAAGGCGGTGTCGCCTACCGCCTGGAGCTGCCGGCCGCGCGCCATCAGACGCTGAGGGATTTCAGGGTGCTGATCGTCGACAGCCATCCCGTTCTGCCGACCGATGAGGACGTCCGCGGCAGCATCGAGAAGCTGGCCGCCGGCCTCACCCGCGCCGGCGTGACGGTTGCGCGCGAGAGCCCGCTATTGCCGGATTTCGCCGAGACCTCGCGACTCTATATGCGCATGCTGCTGGGCTTCCTCGGCGCGTTCTTCCTGCCTGACGTCTATGCCGGCGCGAAAGCGGGCGCGAGCCAGCTCGCCCCCGACGACAGGAGCCTCGGCGCCGAACGTCTGCGCGGCATCGCCACAAGCCATCGCGCCTGGATCCTCGATGCCGGCGCGCGCCTGGGCTTGCGCGCGCAGTGGCGCGCTTTCTTCGGGAGCTTCGATGCGGTGATCTGTCCGATCATGCCGACGCCAGCCTATCCGCACGACCATTCGCCGGACCAGGACCTGCGCCGCATCCGGATCGACGGCAAGGACTATCCCTATTCGGACCAGCTCGCCTGGCCCGGCATCGCAACGCTGCCCGGCCTGCCCGCAACCGCCGTCCCGCTCGGGCTGTCGAAGCAGGGCCTGCCGCTCGGCGTGCAGATCGTCGGGCCGTTCCTCGAGGACCGCACGCCGCTGAAGCTCGCGGAATTGATCGAGCGCGAGTTTGGCGGGTTTGTGCCGCCGCCGATGTTTGACGATTGATCACAGTCGTCCTGGCAAAAGCCAGGACCCATTGCCACAGCCGGTGGTTATGGTGCGAGATGGTCGTTACCAATCTTCGCCAAATCACATCCTGGGGTAATGGGTCCTGGATCTGCGCTTCGCTTGTCCAGGACGACTGCGAGAGTGCCGTTCGCGCATCGCGTCCATGATGGCGTATTGGAGAAAACAATGAACAAGGACCTCGAAGAGCTCACCGCCCTCAACCGCGACTACGTCGCCTCCGTCCAAGGCTCGACGTCAAGCGCTTCAACGAGATCCTCGCGCCGGAATTCTACTGCTCCAATCCCGACAAGACGCTGGTCGATCGCGCCGCCTTCCTGGAGCAGACGGCGCGGCCGATCGCGATCCGCAATCTTCACGAGCACGACGTCGTGATCCGCATCCTCGGCGACTTCGCCATCATCCACGCCGCGACCAGCTACACCATGGCGGACGGTCAGCAGGCTACTGGGCGCTACACGGATTGCTGGGCGAAGCAGAACGGGAAGTGGTTCGCGGTTTCGGCTCACGTGTCGCGGTGAGGTGACGATCTGCACCTCCGCAAAAGCACTTGTAGCCCGGATTGCGCTTCGCTCCATCCGGGCTACGGACTGAAAACGCTAGCTATCGAACACGATCACGCTGCGCAGCGTCTTGCCGGCTTTCATGTTGGCAAAGCCCTCGTTGATCTCGGACAGCTTCAGCTTGGCCGAGATCCAGTCCTCCAGATGCAGCCTTCCGCGCAGGTAGAAATCGACCAGGCGCGGCATGTCGACGCGGAAATGATTGGAGCCCATCGACGAGCCCTGGATCTTGCGCTCGCGCAGGAAGTCAAAGCCGTGCAGCTCGATCTTCTGGCCGAACGGGATCATGCCGACGATGGTCGCGGTGCCGCCGGGCGCCAGCATGCCAAAGGCCTGCTCGGCGGTTTCCTTGCGGCCGAGCACTTCGAACGAGTGATGCACGCCGCCGCCGGTGATCTCGCGCACCTGCTGGACGACATCACCGTTCTTGGGATCGACGATGTCAGTCGCACCCAGCTTGGTCGCGAGTTGCAGTTTTGCGGGATTGGTGTCGATGGCGATGATGCGGCCGGCGCCGGCGATCTGCGCGCCGTTGATCGCGGCCATGCCGACGCCGCCGCAGCCGATTACGGCCACGGTTTCGCCGGCCGTGACCTTTGCGGTGTTCACGACAGCGCCATAGCCGGTGATGACGCCGCAGCCGATCAGTGCGGCGAGATCGAGTGGCATCTCCTTCCGGATTTTCACGATGGCGTTCTCGTGCACCAGCATCTGCTCGGCAAAGGACGACAGATTGAGGAACTGGTGCAGCTTCTCTGAACGTGCCCATTGCATGCGGTTCGACGCGCCCGGCAGCATCTTCACGGTCGTGTCCGTGCAGAGCACGGTGCGCCCGGTGGTGCAATTGTCGCAGGTGCCGCAAAACACCGAGAGGCAGGTCACGACATGGTCGCCCGGCTTCACATAGGTGACGTCGGAGCCGACCTGCTCGACCACGCCGGCCGATTCATGGCCGAGCACCGCCGGCAGCGGATGCGGATAGAGGCCTTCCATGAAGTGCAGATCGGAGTGACAGAGACCGGCGACCGAGGTGCGGATCAGCACCTCGCGCGGGCCCGGCTTCGGCAGGCTGACATCCTCGATGACCAGCGGCTTGTTGACTTCATGGAGGACGGCGGCCTTCATCGAGCACTCCCTGTGGCTTTTCTTGGTTTGAACGTCGGGCGCAGCCTACGCCGCCAGAATCAATTCGCCAACCTCGGCCATGTTGGCATCGCGCTCGCCGAGCAGCAGGGATGCGATGGCCTGCTGCGTGGCATTTTCCGTCAGCCGGAACGGGTCGTTGACGGACACGCGGTGGTCGATCACCAGCCGCGACAGCAAGAGCCTGCGCGCGTCGCCGCGCATGGCGTAGATGCGATCGGCTTCCCAGGCGAGCGCAACCGCGCTTGCGACATGATAGAGCACGCTGGTGGCACGCCGCGCATCGGCTTCGTTGTCGGCACGGCTCGCAACTTCGCGCGCAAAACCGACGGCCTTGTCGGTGAGGCTGCGGAGCTTGTCGCGCCAGGCCTGCGGCACGGTCGAACTGTCGTCGAGCCGCGCATGCAGATCGGCTGCAAGCGCGGATTCGGCGCCATGGCGGCCGACCGCGCGCCGCAGCGCGTCGATCGCGACGATGTTGCCGGTGCCTTCCCAGACCGAACCGAGATGGGCATCACGCAGCAGGCGCGCGGTAGCGAATTCCTCGATGTAGCCGATCCCGCCCCGCATCTCCAACGCATCGCCGCAGACCTTTCGCGCATCGCGCGTGGCGCGGAATTTCAGCGTCGGCGTCAGGATACGCAGCAGCGCGGCCGCATCCTGGCTACCGGCCTCGGCGCGATCGAGCGCGTCGGCGGTCAGAAAGCTCATCGACAGCGCCTGCTCGACCGGCAGCATGATCTTCAGCATCTGCCGCCGCCCGAGCGGCAGATCGAGGATGCGGCTGCCGAACACCACGCGGTTCTTCGCGACCGTCATCGCGTCGTGATAGGCGCGGCGCATCAATGCGGTGGATTTGACGCCGTTGGAGAGCCGCGACGAGTTCACCATCTCGGCCATCTGGACAAAGCCGCGGTCGAGCTTGCCGACCGCATAGGCGATCGCGCCCTCCAGCTTGATCTCGCCCGAGGCCATCGAGCGGGTGCCGAGCTTGTCCTTGAGACGCACGATCCGGTAGTGGTTCTGCGAGCCGTCGTCGAGGAAGCGCGGCATCAGGAACAGGCCGACGCCACGCGTGCCGGGGCCGGCGCCTTCGGGGCGCGCCAAGAGCATCACGACCTTTGCGTCGGCATTCGAGCAGAACCATTTTTCGCCGTGGAGGCGCCAATGATCGCCCTCCTGCACGGCCGTCGTCGTGAGCGTGCCGACATCGGAGCCGCCTTCCTTCTCCGTCATGAACTGGCCGCCTTGCGTCAGCTTGCTCATGTCGGTCGAGGTCAGCCCGTCGAGATATCTTGCCTTCAGCGCGTCGCTGCCGAAATTCGCGAGCAGCTTTGCGCAGCCGTCGGTCACGTTGATCGGGCAGCCCATGCCGAATTCGGTCTGGTTGAACAGGAAGGTGAAGGCGTGTTTTGCCACGACGGGATATTTGTCCGGCCAGCCCATGATGCCCTTGCGGAGCGACAGCGCATGGATGCCGAACTCGCCGAACGCGGCGTTCTCGAGCTCACGATAGGCCGGGTGATATTCGATCCACTGCGTGTCGCGGCCGAACTTGTCGCGCTGATGCAGCACCGGTGTGTGCCGGTCGGCAAGCCGCGCGCAGTCGTCGAGACGGCCGCCGGCGAGTTCGCCGAGGCGATCCAGGTGCGGCTCGATGTGCCGGAAGAGCTTTTCCGGCAGATGGATGCGCAACAGATCCGTCAACGCGGGATCGGCGCGATAGAAATTCATGCCCGTGGTGTCCGGTGCCAGCAGGCCCGGCTGATTGGCGGGCGCATCCGTCCGATGCGCGATGGGCTTCTGCATGGTCGACCTCGTCGTTTCCGTCCCGCGGCATTCGCTGGCTCGCGGTTTACCGCTTGCCGCGTTGAATGATGTGGATCATGCTCCAGACCAAGGGACGGATAAAGCCCGCAAAAATTCAGGGAGGCATGAGCTCAGGGATGGACCGGCCCGCTCTGCGGAATTGTGATCGACCTGCTCTGGCATCGCTTCTGGTTGTCCGTCGCAGCCGTACATAGATGCGCTGCTCCTGCCCTCCGAGGATCGCCCTATGGAACACCCGAAATACACCAACGCGCTGATCGTCGGCGCCGGCGAAGGATTGAGCGCCTCGCTGGCGCGGCTGCTCTCGCGCCAGGGCCTGCGCGTGGCGCTCGCGGCCCGCAAGGTCGAAAAACTCGGCGCGCTCTGCGGCGAGACCAAAGCGAAGGCCTATGCGTGCGATGCCACGCAGCCCGAGGAGGTCGAGCGCCTGTTCGGCCTCGTCGAGCGCGAGATCGGCACGCCCGACCTCGTGATCTACAACGCCAGCGGAAGGAGCCGCGGGCCGTTCGTCGAGCTGGTGCCGGCCGATGTCGCGCAGGCGATTGCGGTCAGCGCCTATGGCGGCTTCCTGGTGGCACAACAGGCGGCGCAGCGGATGCTGCCGAACAAGCACGGCGCGATCCTGTTCACGGGCGCCTCGGCCAGCGTCAAGGGCTATGCGCAATCGGCGCCGTTCGCGATGGGAAAATTCGCGCTGCGTGGCCTCGCGCAAAGCATGGCGCGCGAGCTTTCGCCGCAGGGCATTCATGTCGCGCATTTCGTGATCGACGGCGGCATCCGGAGTGCGGCCCGCACCGAGCCCGCAGACAAGCCGGATTCGATGCTCGACCCCGATGCGATCGCGGAAAGCTATTGGAACGTGCTGCAGCAGCCTCGCAGCGCCTGGGCCTGGGAGATGGAGCTGCGGCCCTGGGTGGAGAAGTTTTGACGGTACGATGCCGTAGGGTGGGTTAGCCGAAGGCGTAATCCACCTCTTTACTTTCCGCGGAGACAGAAGTGGTGGGTTACGCCCAGCGAACTGCGCTTCGCGCAGTCGCCAGGCTAACCCACCCTACGAGACCAACAAGAAATAACGGGGAGCGAGATGACCACCGAAACCACCATCGACACCGGCACCAACGAACTGCTCTGCGTCATCCGTGACCGCGTCGCCATCATCACGCTGAACCGGCCGGAGGCGCGCAATTCGCTGTCCGACAATCTCACGCCGGCGCTGCGCACGATGATCCGCACCTGCGGCGAGGACCCCAATGTCGGCGCTCTCCTTCTCACTGGCGCAGGCGCCGCCTTCTGCGCCGGCGGCAATGTCAAGGGTATGGGCGCGCATCGCGACAAAGCGAAGCTCGAAATGTCCTTTGACGCAAAGGTCGCCGATCTCCAGGAACGGCAGCGCCTCCTCACCGGCGCGCTGGTCGCGGTGCGCAAGCCGACGATTGCCGCCCTCCCCGGCCCTGCAGTGGGCGCCGGCCTCGCGATCGCAATGGCCTGCGACATCCGCATCGCCGCGCAGTCAGCCTTCCTCGCGACCGGCTATAACCGCGTTGCGCTCAGCGGCGATTACGGCATCGCTTGGCTGCTCACGCGACTCGTCGGGACGTCGCGGGCGCGCGAATTGATGTTCACCGGCGACAAGGTGGACGCCGCGCGCTGCGAGGTAATCGGGCTGGTCAACCGCGTGGTGCCCGACGACAAGCTGCAGACGGAAGCCTTTGCGCTTGCCAAATCGCTCGCGGAGGGCCCGCGGCTGGCGCTGCGCTACATGAAGGACAATCTCGACGAAGCCCTGCTGTTCGACTTCGAGACCGCCCGCGATCACGAAGCGGAGCGACTTGTGCGCCTGACCACGACGGCGGATCACAAGGAAGCGGTGCAGGCTTTCATCGACAAGCGCAAGCCGGTGTTTACGGGGAAGTAGCGTGTAGCCCGGATGGAGCGCAGCGTAATCCGGGACAGGCCATGTGGTGAGAACCCCGGATTGCGCTTCGCTCCATCCGGGCTACGGGGGCGGCTTTCCGGCAAAAAGAAAGCCCAGCTCCGGATCGACCGGAGCCGGGCCTCGAGTGGTTCAGGCCGCGGCTGAGGGGCTGGCGGCCTGACGGGAAAGGGCGGCGAGACGCCAGCTCGCACAGGGAATGTCCTTGGGCGCTGTTGCGATCTGCTTGTCGAAGCGGACGAGCTTCCAGTCATCAGGATGGTTGATGAAATCGAAGCCTGACTTGCGGGCGAGCGAGATCATGGTCTCGTTGGAGCGCAACGTGTCGCCATAGAGGTGTTCGGCACCGAACGCGGCCGCGCGGCATTCGAGATTCTTCATCAGCGCGGAGCCGATGCCGTGGCCCTGCCAGCGGTCGTCGACGGAAAGACCGAACTCGACGGTCGAGGTCTCTGCGTTGAAAGCATAGCGCGCTTCGCCGACGATGGTCTCGAAACCATCCACCGTCATCGTCGCGACGACACTGAAACGTTCGCGCTCACCGATCTGGAGGAAGTCGTGCAGCAGACCCTTGGGAAGCTCGCTGATCGCGCCGAAGAAACGGTTGTAGCGCGAGCGGGTCGATAGCGAACGGACGTAATGCTGCAGTTCCTCGGTATCGCGCGGCTCGACGAATCGTAGCGTCAGCGGCGCGCCGTGGCGGGTGCGCAAGGCATCCGAATATTGCTTCAGGTCATCCAGGCGAAGGGTGCTCATGACACGATCCCGCGCAAAAAAAAGGACCGCCGGCGCCCCTGAGAAGGCAGCGCCGGCCCGGCGGCCAATCAGGCCCGCCAGAAGGGTTTGTCGGCTTCGTACGCAACGTCACTCCAGGAGAGGCCGATGTCCTGGAGATCGCGGGTGGTCCAATTGGCGAGCTCGCGGCGGGTCCGGTAGCGCTCGTGCCAGACATGCAAGGTTTCGCCGATCTGGTAGAGCAAGCTCGGCGCATGATGATTTGTCATCGAATTGTGAGTGAGCGTAGACATTTTCAGCTCCTTGAGCTAACGTTGGACGCTAATATCTGCCTGCGATGCGCCTTCCACAAACGACAATTTGTACCCATTCGCATGATATAAGCTCATGCATATGCTGACAGTCCTGCTGCCAAATGACCGCCAGACTGCCTTCCCTGAACGGATTACGGGCCTTTGAGGCCGCCGCGCGCCATTTGAGCTTCACGCTGGCCGCGACCGAGCTGAACGTGACCCAGACCGCGATCAGCCATCAGATCCGCCGGCTGGAGGAGGAACTCGGCATCCGCCTGTTCGTCCGCCAGAACCGGGCGCTGGCGCTGACGCCGGAGGCGCGGGACTATCTGCCGGGCGTGCGCGCCGCCTTCAACGATCTCCGGCTCGCCACCGACCGCCTGCTGCGCAAGGACGACGACAAGGTGCTGACGGTGTCGACGCTGGCTTCGCTCGCCGCGAAATGGCTCTTGCCGCGGCTGACCGATTTCCAGGAAGCGCATCCCGGCATCGACGTGCGCATCACCACCTCGGCCAGCCTGATCGATTTCCAGCGCGACAATGTCGATGCCGGCATCCGCTACGGCCGCGGCCAGTGGCCGGGCGTGCGCGCCGACTGGCTGATGGCGGACGAGCTGTTTCCGGTCTGCAGCCCGTCGCTGCTGCAAGGCGCCAAGCCGCTGCGCTGCCCGGAAGACTTGAAGGACCACGTGCTGCTGCACACCTCGAACGCCAACAGCGACGACTGGCGGCTGTGGCTGACGGCGGCGGGCTTGCCGACCGACATCGCGCGGCAACCCGGCATCACCTTCGACATGATCTTCATGACCATCCAGGCGGCGATCGACGGCATCGGCGTTGCGATGGGGCGGACGTCCTATGTGCAGGATGACATCGCAAAAGGCCGCCTCGTGGTCCCGTTCCGCATCGCGCTGCCGACCGATGCCGGCTTCTATCTCGTCTCCCCCGAGGGCCGCCGCGACGCGCCGAAGCTGGCCGCGTTCCGGGAATGGGTGGTCGCTGCGGCGCAGACAAAAGTGTGACGCTCTTCGCCTCTCCCCGCTTGCGGGGAGAGGCCGAATTCGATCGCAGATCGAATTCGGGTGAGGGGGACTCTCCGCGAGTCTCACTCTCACCGCCCCCGTGGAGCCTCCCCCTCACCCCACCCCTCTCAGCGCGAGCGAAGCTCGTCGCGGCCCCGCATCCGCCTTCGCCAAGGCTTCGGCGGACAAGAGCGGGGCGAGGGAGCGCAGCCCGCGCGTGGCGAGGTCAGAGCTCCACCACCACGTAATCGCTCTCGACGGTCACCGGGATCGTCTCCGCGATGTACGGGCCCTTCACGACGCTCGCGCCCGGCTCCACATGCGCCGGATACGCCTTCACGCGGAAGCGGCGGGGGTCGCAGTAGGACTGGCCGGTGCGGACGTCGAACTCCCAACCGTGCCAGGGGCAGCGAATGATCTCGCCGAGCTTTGTGTATTCGATCTCGCCGGGATTGCTCGACTGGGCCAGCCCAATCAATGGGCCCTCGCACAGCGCTGCGCCCTGATGCGGGCAGCGGTTCAACAGGCCGAAATATTCGCCCTTGATGTTGAAGACCGCAATCGGCCGTCCGTCGATCTCGAGAAACTTTCGCGTACCCGGCGGCAGTTCATCCACCGGGGCAATGACGTGCCTCGCCATCAGGACACGCCGTAAAGTTTCTGGGCGTTGCCGAGATAGAACGCCGCGCGGTTCTCCTCGCTGACGCCGGCCGGCAGCACGCGTGAGGGCTCGTCATAGTCCCAATGCGGATAGTCGGTCGCGAACAGCAGCCGGTCCCAGCCGATCCACTTGATGATGTCAAAAAGCTCTTCGCGCTTCTCGGGGTCTTCCATCGGCTGCGTGGTCCACCACACCTGCTCGCGGATATATTCCGACGGCGGCCGTTTTACATGCGGCACCTCGCTCCTCAGGCGCTGCCAGGCTTTGTCGAGCCGCCAGGCTAGCGACGGTGCCCAGCCAAAACCGGCCTCGATCATCACCATCTTCAGCTTCGGGAAGCGCTCGAACACGCCTTCAAGCACGAGGCTCGCCAGCGCCGATTGCTGGCACTGCGAATGCCCGACCATCTCCTCGATGTAATAGGACGGCCAGCCCGACGGCGTAATCGGATTGCCGCCGAAGCCGAAGGCGTGCACGCCGACCGGCAGCCCCGCCTCTTCCGCGGCCTGATAGATCGGCCAGTAGCGGCGCTGGCCGAGCGGCTCGACGTTGCGGCTGAGCAAGAGCACCTGGACGAAATTCTTGTCGCCGGCGCGCTCGCGAATTTCGGCGGCCGCCGTCAGCCCATCCTCATTGCCGACGACGATCGAGGCTTTCAGCCGCTTGTCCTTGCTGGTCCATTTGTCGATCTGCCAATCGTTGATCGCCGAGCAGAGCGCTGCCGCCAGCTCGTGATTGCGGATGCCCTGCCCGGTGTTGAGCGGGTTGAGCACGCCGAGCTGCACATTGTTGGGATCGAGAAGCTGCTTCTGCATGAAGGACAGCGAAGAGCCCTGCGGACCGCCTTCCGGCGGATAGGCATCGCGGCGCGACGCGTTGGGCTGGGCTTTTGGATAGGGCGGGCCTTCCATCATGCCCTGATAGGCATGAACGCCGTAGACTTCGAGATGATGCTGCCAGCGCTTGGCGAGATAGGGATAGAGCTCGGTCCGGGTCGCGCGTGCCGGATGGATGTCGCAGTCCGCGATCGCCATTTTGGTGGTGAGGGGAGCGGCGGATTCCGTTTGTTCGCGGAACTGGATGTTCATGGCCTTGCCTCCTTGGGAGGGAGTTCTTTCAGGCGGGGGTAGGTCGCGTGCGGATTATCGATCATGATCTTGCGCACGAGATCGGGGGACAAACCTTGCGGCAGCGCATCCTGGCCTTCGAATTGCCAGTGCGGATAGTCGGTGGAGAA
>NZ_PPPT01000043.1 GCF_006483445.1 Bradyrhizobium guangdongense
CGAGGCCGACGTCGCGATCCGCACCCGCAAGCCGACGCAGCCGGATCTCATCCAGCGCAAGCTTTTCGCGATGGGCTTCCACGCCTATTGCTCGCCGGAATACATCAAGCGCTTCGGCACGCCGCGCACGCTGGAAGAGCTCGATGCGCACCGCATCATCTCGCTGAGCGACGGCAACTTCGCGCCGCACCTCCAGAACCGCAACTGGCTGGTCGAAGCCGGCCGCAACGGCGCGGGTCCGCGCGAGGCCTATTTCCGCGTCAACAACATTCTCGGTCTCGTGCGCGCCTGTCAGCAAGGCCTCGGCATCGCGGCACTGCCGGACTATCTGGTCGAGGAGCAGAGCCGTCTGGTGCAGCTCTTCGGCGAGTCGGATTCGATCCAGCTCGATACGTATTTTGTCTATCCGGAAGAGCTGAAAACCGTTGCGCGCGTGCAGGTGTTCCGCGACTTCGTGGTGAGCAAGGCGCAGCGCTGGCCGTCCTGATTTCCGCATGACTGACATGCGACCTCGGCGGTTGCTGCAAGGCGTCAGGCGAGCCCATAATGTTTTCACGCTGAGCTTTCGCGTTGCGCATTTGTCCCCCTCCTCCAGTGGCGCGGGCGTTCAGTAATCCCTCTTGGAAGGTGATTGTGTCGGCCTCACGTGGCCAATACCTAAGCCGGGCTCTCATGGGCCCGGCTTTTTTTCTTGTTGAATCAGGCTCTCGCTTTCCGCGCGTGTTGACAGTTCCGTGCAGCCCGCGCATGATTTGCAAATGATCACGAAGTCGTGCGCAGCCATCTCGAAAAAAGGCCCCCATCCGGGGCCTCGGGATCTTTGCGCGCAGTAGCTACGTCGTCATTGCCGCTTTCCCAAAACCCCGCCGTCTGGACGGGGTTTTTTCATGTGCCCTCCGTCTCAGACCCAACTGACAAGGAGATGGAACATGACCGATCTGAGACATCATCTGCACGGCCTCTGGCTGCCGCTCGTCACGCCGTTCCGTGACGGGCAGCTCGACGAGACATCGCTCAAGCGGCTGACGCGCCACTACGCGGGAGAAGCCGTCGACGGCTTCATCCTCGGTGCGACCTCGGGCGAAGGCATGACGCTGAGACCCAGCGAGCTCGAACGCCTCGTCGCCGTCGTGCGCGAGGAGATGGCGGCTGCGCGCCGCAACGTTCCGATTCTCTTGGGGCTGTCGGGCGCCGACACGCGCGCGATGCAGGATCGCCTCGACGAGAGCGCGGACTGGCCGATCGACGGCTATCTGATCGCGAGCCCGTATTATGTGCGGCCCTCGCAGCGCGGGCTGCTTGCGCATTTCGAACGGCTTGCCGATCACGCCGCCTGGCCGCTCGCGCTCTACAACATTCCCTATCGTACCGGCGTCAACATGACGAACCAGACGCTGCTGCGTCTGGCCGAGCATCACAACATCATAGGTCTGAAGGATTGCTGCGCCAGCCGCGAGCAGACCATCGCGCTGCTCCGCGACCGCCCGAAGAGTTTTCGCGTGCTGACCGGCGAGGACGCCAACTACCACGAGGCGCTCAGCGACGGCGCCGACGGCGGCATCCTGCTCTCGGCCCATATCGAGACCGCGACCTTTGCCGCCGTCTCGAGCGAATTGCGACGCGGCAATGCGGACGCAGCGCTGGCGCATTGGCAGGAGGTCGCGGCGCTGACGCGACTCTTGTTCACCGAACCGAGCCCGGCGCCGGCGAAGTACTGGCTGTGGCGCACCGGCCTGATCGACAGCCCGGAGGTGCGGCTGCCGATGGTGGAGATCGGCAGCGAGCTCGCCGCGACGATCGATCGCGAGATCGAGCGGAGGACGGAAAAATCAGCGGGCGGGGACGCGCTGGTGGCGTGAGGCGGCGAAGGCTGCGTGGCGGCGAGTGTCGGGGGATGAGCGTGTGGATGCGTCGTCCCTGTCCGCCTGGCTGCGCCGCGATGTCGGGCTGACTGAGGACGTCGTGCTATCGAGTATGGATGCCATCGACGCGATCAGGCTGAGGCATTGCGGTTGGTACTAACGCCGCGCGCGCTTTCTTCCTTCTCCCCTTGTGGGAGAAGGTGAGAAGCGCGCGTGGTTAACCTCGCGTGAATCCCTCCCGCAGCGCGCCATGACGCATCCACGTCTCGTTTACGCATCCGCTCCTATCGTTTCCCCAGAGACTAAAATTCGAAGGGGGAAATCATGGAGCTTCGCACTGAAGACAGTGTCGCACGACACTATGCGCCGGCCGATCTCCTGCAGGGAATTCTGGTGATTTCGTCGTTCGGCTTCTGGGCCGTGATGCTCGGCCTGATGCCGGTATTGTTGTTTCGCCTCTGGCTCGCCTGAGGCAAGACGCGGGGCGTGGTTAATCCGCGGTTGTGGACTTGCGTTCAAATACGAGCGAAATCGCGACCGGGATTTTAAGCCGACCTTGGTATCACTCTCGCCCATAAGCGAAGAAATCGCGGGGGCGATCGTGAATACAGAAGGTCATTTGGCGCCGGCCTGCCCGGCCGCCGATCAGCGGGGCTTTACCACCGAGGACATTCTCTGGGCCGTCGGCATCTGGTCGGTGATCCTGACACTGTCACCGGTCATCATGTTCTACGTGCTGATGGTGGCGTAACCACGCCATCCCGGATCATGCTCGAGAAACGCAAAACGCGCGGACGACCGCGCGTTTCCGTCGGGCAATGAACTCTTGAAAATTACGCTGCCTGCTTGTGCATCGCGCCGGAGGCCGACACCGTGCCGCGGATCGCCTTGACCGAACGCTCGATCGCAGCCCACAGCCTTGCAATCTCCTGTGCCGCCCGGCTCTCGGCCTGATACTCGCGCGCGCCTTCGCCATGGCTGAGTGCCATCAACAAATCCGAACGATTGGTGATCTGACCGCCCCATACCGGTGCGCGGAACTTTGCCAGTGCCTCGCGCGCGATGGCGACGATCGGGCTTTCCGCGTCGTCGCGCCGCGCCGGCGCACCGTTCAGAACCACCGCGTAGGGCTTGCGCGCCGCACGGCACATCTGAATCGTTTCCTGCACCGCGTTGACGTCGAACACGCCCGGACGCGCCGGGATGATCACCATCGTCGCGTTGCGGATCGCGTCGTCGACGACGGCCGAGAGATTCGGCGGCGTGTCGATCAACACCCACTCATAACCGTCGCGCTTGGCAGCGGAGACGATGCCGCTGACGGAATTGACCGCTGCCTTGATCTGCGGCTCGTTGGTGCCGCGCAGCTTGTGCCACAGCGTCAGGGACCCCTGCGGATCCGCGTCGACGAGCAGGATCTGCTTGCTACCCTTGATCTGCGCTGCGAGATGTGCGGCGAGGGTACTCTTGCCCGAGCCGCCTTTACGCGATGCGAAAACAATAACGTTCATACCTCTGGCCTCCAGATTGACCCCAGGCAACGAAAATGAATCAGCGCGCTGATTCGTGAAAGAAAAATTTACCGGGAGTTGAATCGACGCCACGAAATAACAGCCGTGTTGGCTTTTGAGTCACACTGTTCTGGCGTCGCAGACACAAAACGCAGCGAATGGCCCGTCGCACGAGCAGTTGGTGCGTTTTTTGAGCAGTCGGTCGGGACAAAGCGGCACGCAACCTGGCCGAGCAAAGTCTTCGGCGTCCCTTTTTCCCTCGATCGTTTCCGTAATCGGTGCAGGAGATCGGCGAAGCGAGGCGAACAAAAAGAGTCCGTCGCGTGACTCGACCGACGCCGGCGAAGCCTAGCCTTCGGTCTTCGGCTTTTTCTTCTTGGCCGTGGTCGTCTTCTTCGGCTTCGGCTTGGCCGCGACCGGCCGGATGTTGGTCGGCTGGCCTGCCACCGGCTCCGGTCCGGGGCGGAAGAAAGGCCGGCACTGCGGCGAGAGCTGCGACTTCTTCTGGATCATGCAGGCGGTGATGGCATCGACGTTCGGCACGAACTCGCCGCAGAGCCGCATCGCGTCGGGCGTGCAGGCCTGCTGCTGCTCCGGCGTATAGGCGTGGCCAGTTGCGGGCGGGATCAGAACGGTCAGCGCGGCCCCGAACAGGGCGGCACACGCAAAACTCCCCAAGCGGAACGCCGGCATTCATTCCCCCCATCGCATCAGTCGAATCGGAGTGTGGGCGATGCCTCCCGGCTTGGCAACAGAGGTCCGGACGACATTTCGCCCCTGTGCGCTCCGGGCAACAGGTCCGGTGGTCGGGCGTGCCCCAGCCTCGAAAAATAACGCCGAAAACAACCCCATGCACAGTAGGCGGCGGGGAGCCGCCGCGCGGCCGTCCGGGCCGCCGCCTCATTTCGGATTTTACAAAAAATCGCTTGACCCGTCGGGCAAATCAGACGTATATTGGCACTATCGCAGCGTGTGGGCGGACCGGGCCGTTGCGAACTGCCATCATCGCATCAGAGCTGGCATTTCTTGCATCTTTCGGCATGCGCGCGCAAAAAGCTGCTCCGCGGTGTCAAAAGCCGTCCAAAAACCGCTGACATGAGCACCGCATGGCCACCGTGTTGATCGTCGCGCCGGTCTTTGCCCTGATCGCGGCCGGCTATGCGTCGGTGCTGTTTCGCTTCGTCTCGGAGACCGCGCACAAGGGCATCTCCGAATTCGCCTTCTCGATCGCGATCCCCGCCTTGCTGTTCCGCACCATCGTGGTGTCGGAATTCCCCGACGTCAGCCCGTGGCGGATGTGGGGCGCCTATTACGGCGCGCTCGCCATCACCTGGACCCTGGCGCTGGCGGTCTCGGCGCTGCTGCGCGCGCGGCGCGAGGACCGCGAGGACGGCGTCGTGTTCGCGATCGGCTCGGTCTACGGCAACATCGTGATGCTCGGCATTCCCCTCACCCTCTCCGCGCTCGGCAGCCAGGCCGCGGGGCCGTTGGCGCTGATCCTGTCGATCAACACGCCGCTACTGTGGCTGTGCGGCACGCTGCAGATGGAGCTGGTCGACCGCAAGCAGACCGGCTCGGCGCTCTCGATCGTCGGCCCCGTGATCGCCGATCTCGCAAAAAACCCGATCATGCTCGCGATCGGCTTTGGCGTCATCTGGCGCTTCACCGGCCTCGGCCTCAACGCGGTCGTCGACTCCACGATCGGCCTGCTGGCGCAGGCGGGCTCGCCGGCCGCGCTGATCGCGCTCGGCATCAATTTGTTTCGCTTCGAGGTGAAGGGCGAAAAGCTCACCGTCGTCGCGATGTGCGCGCTCAAGCTGATGGCGATGCCGGCGATCGCGTTCGCGTTTGCCAAGCTGATGGACCTGCCACCGCTCGCCGCCGGCGTCGTCGTGCTGCTGTCGGCGATGCCGACCGGCGCCAACGCCTACATCTTTGCGGTGCAGTATCAGCGGCTGGTGAACCCGGTGTCGGGCGCGGTGGCGCTGGGCACGCTGCTGGCAGCGGCGACGCTGCCGGTGATCGTGCTGGCCGTGGCGGGGTTGAGCTGAAACGCGTGGCGGACAACGGACGGCGGGGCTGCGTCAATGCGGCCTGCTGACATAGAGCGGATCGCCGGGAGGCGGCGACAGCACGGGCTGCCACTTGGTCAGCTTCTCCATCCGGTAGGTGTCGTAGCGCACCCCGCGCCAGGTCAGGTCGACCAGCGCGCGCGGCTCGAGCACCGCCGTCGTGGTCTCCCAGACCTCACGCATGGGCTGGTCTTTCGGGGCGACGTAGAGCCCGACCAGGCCGATCGAATCCGCTTGTCCGGCACGAAACCCGATCTGCCGGCTCCGCTCGTTGACCTGAACGACGGGGATGCGGTCCTTCAGATGCCAGCGCAACATCGCATAGATGCGGTAGTCGGTGGTCGCGAACCAGCTCGCGCCCGCCCCGCCCAGTTCGTCTCGTGCGGCGTCCACCACAAGCGCGAAGCCGGCCTCCTTCCCGATCGGATCGTTCTGCGCCAGATGATTTGCGTTCGACGCGGTGTAGTAGACGGCTGCGAGCACGACGCATCCGATTCCGCCGAGAACCGTGATGGCCGCAACGTCCGGCGCGATCCGCGCCATGGGTGAGGCCGGCGCCTCCCGGCGCCAGCCCGCGAGATTGATGGCCACGCAGGCAAAGCCGAACGGCCAGACGAACAATGGCCAGCTGTCGCCGATACGGCCGTACAAGGACCGCCACAGGAAGAAGCAGAGCGGACCGATCACGCACATCGACAGCAGGATCGCAACGGGATCGCGGGCACGAAAGCCGCGCCGGCCGAGCATGGCCACGCCGATCAACAGGACCGGAAACAGCAGCGGGCCGAGCAGCACGAACTGGCTGCCGACGAAATCGCCGAGGAACCTCAAGGACCATTCCTCAAGCTGTACGGGACGATCGAGCTGAAACCTGAACGACACCCAGTCATGCACCGCGTTCCAGTACAGCACCGGCGAAAACACGACGAGCGCGATCAGGGCCGCAAGCCAGGGATAAGGACTCGAAAGCTGTTGCCTCCGCCAGGACGGCACGACCGCAAAGGCCATGATCGCCGGCACCAGCAGGATGGCCGTGTATTTCGACAGCAACGCCAAGCCGCCGAACAGGCCCGCCAGCAGCCACCAGCGCAGGTCGCCCGACAACGCCAGCCGGACCAGCGCCCAGACCATCGCCATGCTGAACGCGATCATCGCCGTATCCGGGGCGACCTTGCTCATCATCAGCCCATAGTCGAGCGCGGCTTCCGGCAGCAGCACGGCGAAAATGGTGTAGCGCCAATCGCGCGTCGTCCGCCACACGATGTCGGCGAGGAGACCCTGCATCGCGAGCATCGCGAGCAGCCCGCCGAGGCGGACGCCGAGATTGGTGTCTCCGAACAGAAAGGTGCCGAGCTGAACGGACCAGGCCACCATCGGCGGATGGTCGAGATAGGAGAGCACGCTCTCGCTCGACCAGGTCCAGTAATAGGCCTCGTCCACCCGCAGCGGAACGAGCGTCGCGAACGTCGCGCGCATCATCGTGAGCGCGACCACGAGCAGCGCACAGGCTGCGATCCAGAACCTCGAGACGCTGACGCCGTCGGTCGCCAGCCGCCGCTCGAAAAATGCGTCAGCCAAAATGAAAGAGCTCCCCAGCCCCGTAACGCGCAAGCAAAGCATGACGCCCGCCGGTGATCCAGAGGGATGCGTACTCCGCGCGCGTGCGTCGCGCCGTTCGATCGGTAGGATGATGGCGCACGCCCATACCGAAATACCGAACGTGCGGAAATTGGCGCAGGAGATGTCAACAGGCGCGTCGGGTGCTGCGCCGGAAGCCCGAAGAGCGACGGGTGATTTCGCGATCGGCTGGCAGAGCCGGCCCAGGAGTCAACGACCCCGGCGCTTCGGCAGTTTCGGCAATTTACGCGGATCGAATTTGGGCTGCTGCGTCGGCGCGGAGGCCTGCGCCTGCTGCTCGTTGAAGATCAGCCTGCCCTCGAGCACCACGTCCGGAAATTGTTCGGCCGTGCCGACGTAGGTCGCTACTTTTCCGCGACTCGTGCCGGTCAGCTTGAGCGTCAGTTCGACATCATTGCCGAAAACGGTGGGCAGCCCTTCGGTGTGCCTCCTGGTGACGACGATCGCCGTGAAGCGATCTCCATCGCGCTGAAGCGATCCGCTGTAGGTCATGACGCCGTCACGGCCCCAGATCTCGCCGTCGGCGACGTGGACGATTCCCGTCCCTTCCCGCTGCGGGGTCTTGAACCAGGCCGCGTATGTGCCGTCCTTGAGCATGGAAGAGGAACCTGTTCCTCCGGGGGATTTGCAGGGAGACCATCTCGCCACCAGCACGGCTAACGTCACGTTAATCGCGACGCCCGCAAGACTCCGGAATGCGTCCCGTTTCGATCCATGACGCGACTGGCCGCCGACGTCGTTCCAGGACCGCAGGATGGGTAGAGCGAAGGCGAAACCCATCGATGGGTCGAACGACAAGATGCATGATGGGTTTCGCAAGCGCTCTATCCATCCTACGGGCTGTCACCGCAATCCCCGAGGGTTATACGCAGTTCGCGAAACGAGTATAACGCGGCCCTCACCCGCGCCCTTCCAGCCGAAGCAAGCTAGCCACGCAAAGTGCTCTACGCATCCGTAGCTTATGATTTTGCCTTCGCACGCAAAGGTAGCTATCCTGCGATGATACG
This sequence comes from Bradyrhizobium guangdongense, assembly GCF_006483445.1. Lineage (GTDB taxonomy): Bacteria > Pseudomonadota > Alphaproteobacteria > Rhizobiales > Xanthobacteraceae > Bradyrhizobium > Bradyrhizobium guangdongense_A. The sequence continues at coordinate 8,091 of NZ_PPPT01000043.1, forward strand.
CATCACAGGAGGGGGAAATGGGACAACGCGAGGACATGCTCGACGTCATCAGGCGCGCTTACGCCGCGCGCGGTGCCGGTGACGTGAAGGGCCTGGTGGCAGCTTTTCATCCCGAGGGCTCGTTCAGCCTGGTGGGCGACAAGAGCGCGCTGCACCTGACAGGAAGCTTTCAGGGGCAGGCGACCCTGCTCGCGGCCTTCGGTCAATTCATCGACAATTTCGACTTCCAGAAACGCGAGATCCTGGCCGAGCTGGTTGATGGAGATCGCGTGGCAGTCCACTCCCGCATGGTCATCCGATTTAATCCCAGCGGGAAGGTTTTCAGCACGGAGATTTTGGACCTGTTCAGGTTTCAGGATGGGAAGATTGTTGAGCTGACCGAGTTTGCGGACACGGCGCTGGTGAAGGCGATCATCTCCTGACGCATGATGAGACTGGATTGCTGTTGAAGCTGTTAGACCTCTCGCCGCTAGCGGCCAGCGTCATTGCACTGTTCTCGGCGATGCCGAGCGGACCTGGCAGCTAAACGGACATAGCATCGTTGACCGACATCCGTTCAAGGACACATTGAGTGAGAAGACGGTTGTTCAAGTCCGCGTCTGTCTTCACGGGTAAGCCGTGTATACCCGCATACGACTTTCGATCAGCCTTAGGCATATGAAGAGCCCTGACTCTATAGTGATCGTACGTTCCGTGCTTCTTCAATAGACCGGCGTTTATGAGCAACAATCGGTCTTCCGGCTTGGGTTCAAGTGGCGTGGCTTGGCAGCAGGCCTTCATCTTGGCTTTATGGTCGCCTTCGAAGTGCTCGTAGTGGACTGCGCTGAGATACGTTTCTTGCTTACGCTCTGCAGAGGGCGCACGCAATGCAAACGCCTCTGGCTGAACGCCAACAACTTGTCCATCTTTCCATATAAGGAATTTCTTCTTGCAGTGCCTCACAAGGTGATGCTCATCCGCCATCGGCTTAGTCGCCATTGATCGCTCCGCCATGCAAATAGAATTTTGCTTGGCGCGCGAACTGCCGAAGAGAGCAATCGCCCGAAGCGTGCGCTACCGTGTCTCCCTCGGCCTGATAACGCGACGTCCAACGTACCAGGCGGTGCCCATCGAAATTAGCAGTGAGCGTCACGTCATGCCTGTGCCAAGCGATAAGGACGTCTCCTTCATCATCCACCCCCAAAGAATCCCATCCGGGCACTTCAGCATAGATGCTCCATGCAAGGAGGTCCTTAAAGGCGTTCAGATCAGGAAACTCGTCGCCGTCATACCAATCATCAACGTTTATGATGTTTTCCAGTTGATCCGAGATGGCTTGTCGCCGCTCGGCTGGAAGGTGCATAGCGTACTGAGCGACCGCAGCCTTCAATTGCACCAAGGCATCGTCTATCCGCTCTTCGAATGATTTGCTCAGAGAGCGCGAGAACAGACCTCGCTCATCCGAAGTCTTAACGGTGCCACCGACCAAGGGACGCGAATTTGGCGCCTCGTTAATCGATTGAGAGGGCAACGCACTCGAGCGCATCATCTGAATAGCTCTCGGATCTCAGGTGTGAGCAAGCTCTCAAAAATTTCGTCCTTCGGATCTCTAATCGTCGCCAATAGCTTCCAAAGTTCTTCCATGTTCATCGGAATTTGCTGATCGATGGAGCAATCCAAATCCACAAAGACGGACGTATGATCAATGAGTACAGGATCGCCCATTGCAACTTGCACCAGCACTTTCAGATCGCTTCCGCTGTGCACAAAGTTGGTCGCAAGTGAGAATCCTGACTGAGAAGTTGCAATTCCGGCAGGCAAAGCAATCTTGATATTTAGCAAATCGCTGATGGGCTTATTTGCCAACAGGCGATCGGGTACATCAATTCGGTTCACGAAGCGCGAACCAAGCCGTACGATGCGTCTAAATCCAACCGCCCTTTCAAAGATTTCGTAGTTGGCCTGCGTCTTCGCTACCAGCGCATCCCATCCCTCGTAGGGCGCGAGCCGGCTGGTAACGAGTATGTTTCGCTGCAGCAAAACGACATCTAAGCCGTTCTTGGCCGTCATCTTATAGCCCGCAAGGCCCATGTCCTGGACTGCGCCATGAGCTTCAAGTTTGGCCTGGAAGGTCTTCATCTCATCCACCGCCGGGAATGCGCGGTGCAGCCGATCCTTCGCCCGCGTCAGGTCCTTGTCAGACATCGCCTGATCGAATCTCAGCTCTATGACGGCCTCGATAAGCGGGGGTTTCGAGTACTGGTGTCTGTCTGACATTCGTCCTATTCCAACCTGCTCGCTGGGACCTATCACATACCCATTTACGAGCGTTGAAAGCGTACAATCGAAGCCGGGCTGATGATTTGGGTCAGCTAGGAAGTATACAAATCAGAACTGTGGGAATTACTGCAAGCGACGAGAGTTTCGGCGTCATCCGCACCCCTGGTACAGTTGGGTGGGCTCGAACCACCGACCTCCTGTTCCACAGACAGGCGCTCTAACCAACTGAGCTACAACTGCATCCGGGCGAGCCGCCGCTTGGGGCCTGAAAAGAGCCGAACCAAGGGGGGCTGGACGGGGCGGAAACTAGGTGCAACGGCCCTGTTTGGCAAGGCCGCAGGCGACCAGAATCCGACGCAAAAACACGAACTTCAGAACAAAACCCGGGCCGTTGGGCCCGGGCTTAACTTCAACTCACAAGGACCCGGCCGGATCAGGCGGCGGGGTGGTAGAGCTTCGAGGCGGAGGCCTTGATCGGCTCGGCGGTCGCGGTGGCGACGCGCTGGCCGATTTCGGCGAGCTCCTTGGCCTGGGCCTGGAGGGTCTCGAACTGCTTCTTGGTGTGGGCGGTCCACACCTCCAGCGCTTCGGCCGGCGACTTGAGGCCGATCAGCGACTGCATGAAGTCGAGATGCGTCGAGGTGTTGGCCTTGGCGAATTCCATCAGCTTGGCGGTGTACTCGCTGACACCCTTGCTGGCGGTGGTGAACACCGCCTCGATGGTGCCGTTCTGGCTCTCGGCAGCATCCTTGAACTTGGCGTAGCTCTCGCGGGCCTGCGAAACGCCCTTCTCGGCGAACGCACGCATCTGTTCCGGAACCTCGAACGGAATGATCGAGGCGGAGAATGGATCAGTCGCACCTGTCATGGTTGTCCCTCACAATGTTGGAAGCGGAGTGAGCCTTCTGGCGCGCGCCCGCCGGTCACAGCGGCGGGTACGGACAAACTGAAACGCAATACGAGAACGGCTCGCCCAGCGCCCAGCAGTGAACACCAGTATCATGTCAACATTGTGCAATGCAATGCAATCTGGGGTGCAATGCCGCATTGCTGTCCCGGGGAGGATGCAGTTCCTGGGGTGGGGAACTGGGGGTTGAGGGGGTGGCGAGCGGCGGCCTCCCCGTTCTCGTCATTCCGGGGCCGGAGCGGAGCGAAGGAGCCCGGAATCCATCGGGCCGCGGAGCGTGCGGACAAATGGATTCCGGGCTCGCGCTTTCGCCTGCGCTCTCCGAGCTTTGGCGGACGCGCGCCCCGGAATGACGGCGCACTCGCCTCCGACGTCATTCCGGGGCTCGAGCGAAGCGAGAGAGCCCGGAATCCATCGGGCCGCAGAGCGCGCGGAGGAATGGATTCCGGGCTCGCGCCCAAGCGGGCGCGCCCCGGAATGACGGCGTGCTCGCGCTTTCGCCTGCGCTCTTCGAGCTTCGGCGGACGCGCGCCCCGGAATGACGGGCCCCCGGGATTGGCCCCGTAGTTTCCCGCTCCTCCCCATGCACAGGCACGACGCGTGGGGCGCTTGCGGGGGCTGGGGCGTTAAGGTTATCGCGGGCGTGGCGTGGACCTGGTCCCGCGCTGGGGCGATACTAACCCTTTCTTAAGGCTGTCATTCCGGCGGCCTTGGATCTCCCAGAGACACAAGCCGGTCGGATGACGAGTTCGGATTTCCAGTTGCGCAGTGTGAGCGATCCGCGGCTGGCCGTGCATGCGACCTCTCCTTTGCCGGCCTGGCTGTGGTCGCTCGACGGCGCGCGCGTGCTGTGGGCCAACCCGGTCGGCGCAAGACTGTTCGGCGCGGCCAATAGCGCCGAGCTCGCCGCCAGGAAAATCGGCCCGGCCGATCCGCAGCGCCGCCAGGTCGCGCGTCTGGCGCACCAGCTTCCGGTCAACGGCGCTGTTCGTATGGAGCGGCTGCGCGGTTTCGGCGCCTCGCTCGGCGTGCTCATGACCTGCGCCTGCCTGCGGCTGAAATTTGCCGACGGCAGCCAGGGCGTGCTGGTGACCGCGATGGATACCCCAGTTCGCGTCATGCCGCTCAATGAACGGCTGCAACGGCTGGTCGAAGGCGCTGTGACCCCGATGGCGGCGTTCGCGACCGACGGCGCCTTCATTGCCGCGAGCGAGCTCGCGCGCCCCTTGCGCGGCTGTCGCAATCTCGAAGAGGCCGGCCTCGAGCACGCGCGCAGCGATGCGCTGGCGACGGGGCGCGTCGAGATGCCCATCGGCAACGGGCATGTGGTCCTGCAGCGCGTCGGCTCCGGCGCGGATACCGGGCTGATCGCGATGGTTCAGCCGGCTGCGCCGCAGACACCGCCGGAGGCGGAGACCGTTGCGGCGGAGCCGGCTACAGCGGCAGCGCCCGAGCCGCCGGTTCAGGCCGTGCCGGACACGCCCGCAGTGCCTGCGGTGCCCGACTACGAGCAGCCGGCGCTGTCGAACGAGGCGCCGTCCGAATTCATGTTGTTCGATCCCTTCAACGAGCCGCTGGATGCGCCTGCGCCTGCGCCGACATCGGAGCCGGTCGTGCCGGCGCCGGGGCCGGCCGTCGAAGCGGTCTCCGCGCCGGTCGAAGCGGCACCCGTGCAAACGCCTGTTGAAGACTCCGCCAAGGACATTGTGCCGCCCCAAGTCGAGCCGATCACAGGCCTCATGGACGAGCCGCCCCCCCACGCGGAGAAGGCCGCGCCGCGCAACCATCCGCTGCGCTTCCTGTGGCAGATGGATGCGGAAGGCCGCTTCGTGCTCGGCTCCGATGAGTTCATCCGCCTGATGGGCGCGCACAGCGCGGCGGGCTTCGGCCGTCCGTGGTCGGAGATCGCAGACGTGTTCGGGCTCGATCCGGAGGGGCGCGTCGCAAAAGCGATCGCCAGCCGCGATACCTGGGCCGGCGTCACCGTGAAATGGCCGGTCGACGGCGGCGAGCCGCTGACCGTGGAGCTTGCGGGCCTGCCGGTCTACGACCGCGCGCGCAACTTTGCGGGCTTCAAGGGATTTGGCGTCTGCCGCGATCTCGACGGGCTGAACAAGCTCGAGGCGCTCAGGCGGTTCGAGCTGTTCACGGAGCCGCCGGTCGCGCATCGTCACGCAGATATCGCCGAGCCCATCGAACCCCGAGGGGAAACCGTGGAGCCGACCGCGACTGCGGCGCCGACCGACATCGTGGAAGACGATGGTGTGCGGGAGCCGCCGCCTTCACGTGTCGAGTTCTACGAGCCCGAAATCGTCGCAGACATGTCCGAACAGACAATCGACGACAAGCTGCCGGAACAAGCAATCCAAGAAACCACCCAAGAAACTAGCCAAGAACCTAGCCAAGAAACTAGCCAAGAAACTATCCAAGAAACTATCCAAGGGAATTCACAACAAACCGATTTGGATCAAGCCGTGGAAACGCCCCCCAACGTCGTGCCGTTCCGCCCATTAGGCGAAACCACCAAGGCGCCGACGCTCACGCCCGTCGAGAACAGCGCCTTCAACGAGCTCGCGCGGCAATTGTCCGAGCGGCTCGAACGCGAGCAGGACATTTTGCTGGCGCCGACCGCACCCGAGCAGATGGCGCAGGCCGTGAGCGAGCCGCCGCCACCTCCCCCGCTCTCGCCTGAGCCGCCGCAAGCGCCGCCGCCGACGCATAGCGCAGCGCCGACGCCAAGCGCGGCGGAATGGTTGACCGAGCCAAAGCCGGCGCCGCGCGGCGACAGCGCGCGCGACCGCGTGCTGCTCGATCTCCTGCCCTCGGGCATCCTGATCTACCGCCTCGACCGCCTGCTCTATGCCAACCCGGCGTTCCTCGCGCGCATGGGCTTTGCAAGCCTGCACGCGCTGGAGGACGCCGGCGGGCTCGATGCGCTCTATGTCGCGCCCGGCGTCTCCTCCGCGAGCAGCACGTCGGAGGCCGGCACGCCGGTGACTGTGTCGGCGAACCACGACACCAACAATGACACCGACGATGCGCCGGCGGACGGCGCCACCGAGGCGCATCTGCACACGATCTCCTGGGACGGCGAATCCGCGCATGCGCTGATCTGCGGCCTGCCGCAGGCCGCAACTGTTATCACCGAGGCCGTCGTCACGACGGTGGAAGAGGTCGAGGCGATCGCAGAGGTCGAGCCTGACGCCGAGGCCGGCCAGGCCAATGCGGAGGATCTCGCCGCGATCCTCGACACCACGGCCGAAGGCATCATCATGTTCGATGCCGAAGGCAACATCCACGCCTGCAACCGCAGCGCGGAGGCGCTGTTCGGCTATGACGGCGAGCACCTGCTGCAGCAGAATCTCGCCACGCTGTTCGCACCCGAAAGCCAGCGCGTGGTCGCCGACTATCTCGACAGCCTGAAGAGCCACGACATCGCGAGCCTGCTCGATTACGGCCGCGAGGTGCTGGGGCGCGAGGCCAAGGGCGGCTTGATCCCGCTCGCCATGATCATGGGCCGCACGCGGCCCGACGGTCCGAACTTCTTCGCCGTGTTCCGCGATCTCTCGCAGAGCAAGAAGGGCGAGAAGGAGATGCGGGAGGCGCAAGCTCTCAGCGATCGCGCGGCCAATGCCAAGGCCGACATGCTGGCGCGCATCAGCCACGAGATCCGCACGCCGCTCAACGCCATCATCGGCTTCTCCGAGGTGATGATCTCCGAGCGCTTTGGCGCGCTCGGCAACGAGCGTTACGGCGAATACATGAAGGACATCCGCGCCTCCGGCGAGCGCGTGATCTCCATCATCGACGATCTCGAGGAGCTGACGCGGATCGAGACCGGCAAGCTCGACCTCGCCTTCACGAACTTGAACCTCAACGACCTCGTCGAGGCCTGTGTCGTGGTGATGCAGCCGCAGGCCAACCGCGAGCGCATCATCATCCGCACCTCGCTCGCGCATGCGCTGCCATCCGTGACGGCGGACGCCCGCGCGATGCGGCAGATCGCGATGAATCTGATCGGCAACTCGATCCGGCTCGCCAGCGCCGGCGGCCAGGTGATCGTCTCCACAGCGCTGACCGATCGCGGCGAGGTGGTCTTGCGCATCCGCGACACCGGCCATGGCCTCAGCGAACGCGAGGTCGCGGCCGCGATGGAGCCGTTCCGCACCCCGCCGCCGTCGGACGCCGCAGACAATTCCGCGCTCAATCTGTCGCTGACGAAAGCGCTGGTCGAAGCCAACCGCGCCAAATTCCACATCAAGAGCGCGGCGAATTCCGGCACGCTGATCGAAGTGGTGTTTTCGCAGGCGCTGGCCAGGGCGTGAGACGCTAGCGAGCGACGGTGGCTGGACGTACCGTCGCCAGCGCGCGGAAGCGCAGTCCGAGCAGCAGCGGGCCGAACGCCACGGCGAAGCCGAGATAGGCCGTTATCCAGGCGAAGGCTGCGACATGCAGCGCCGCGTCGCTATGCGCCGGCACGAGCACCGCACAGACCCGCGTCGCGCCGGCGATGATGATCGCGGCGTAGATGACATGCGTCGCGATCGACGCCGTCAGCGTCTGGCCGGTATGGCCGAGGCTCGCGCGTGTCATCACCGCGAGCGTCATGGTGCCGGCGGCGCCGGTCATCCAGGCGTGGATGCCTGCGCTCGGCGGCAGCACACCGAAGGCAGCCAATGCATGCAGCAGGAAACCGACGGGCACGAAGGCGTAGCCGACATGCAGGATCAGCAGCAGCCGCTCGCGCGAGGTGCGGTCGCCGGCCCAGCGCGCGAGGCGCACGAGATGCAAGCCGCCCGCGAGCACCATCGCGACACCGGTCGCCGCGCTCAGCGGGCTTGCAATCCAAGCCAGCAGCGTCAGCGCACTCAGCCCGATCACGACGCCGTCGAAACGGCCAAACGGAATCGGCAAGCGGCCGGGATTCATCTTGACCAGCCAGTTGCGGGTAAAGCTCGGGATGATGCGGCCGCCGATCAGGGAGAGCAGCAGCACGACCACGGAGATGCCGATGCGGATGCTGATGTCGGCGCTGCCGGCAAGATGCGCTTCGAGATGGAAGGCGACATTGCCGGCGAGCAGCACGGAGATCATCAGCACGACCGGCAAATTGCGCCAGTTCCTGCCAGCGATGATCTCGCGCGCCGCCGCCGCAACCACCAGCGCCAGGAACGACGCGTCGATCAGAAGCGCAAACAGCCAGCCGGTCTCGGCCGACAGCGTCACCGCGATCCGGCCCGCGAGCCAGACGATCACGAGCGCCGCCAGCGGCGTGCCCTGGATCGGCAGCCGTCCGGTCCAGTTCGGGATCGCCGTGAACAGGAAGCCGGTGATGACGGCCGGCAGGAAGCCGTAGAGCATCTCGTGCACATGCCAGTCGCGCGGGGCGAAGGCCGAGGTCAGCGATAGCTCGCCATAGAAGGCCGGCAGCCAGACCAGGATCGAGGCCGCCGCCTGGAGCGCAGCCAGCAGAAAGAAGGGGCGAAAGCTGTGAGCCAGCAGCGGCCAGCCTTGATGGTTGCGGGAACGGCCCGACATGGCGGTCAACTCCGGTGAAATCGATTTTCTCAGGCACAAAAATACCGGCGGCCCGGCCGGCTCGTTTTGCGCTATCGCAAACTGCCGGACGATCAGAGGTGCCATGACACAGCCGGAGCTGGAGGCATCATGGCCAAGGTCGATCCGTCGCTGGTTGCGCATCTGCCGCTGTTTGCGGGGTTCAAGGGCGAGGAACTCGACGAGATCCTGCGCGAGGCCCGCTCCGCGCGCTATCCGAAGAACGGCCATGTGTTCGAGCAGGGCGGGGACGCGCATTCCTTCTTCCTGCTGCTGCACGGCCATATCAGAGCCGCCAAGACCACGCCGACCGGCGAGCAGATCGTGGTGCGCTATGTCGCGCCCGGCGAGACTTTTGGGCTCGCGATGGCGATCGGGCTCGCGCAATATCCGGCCACTGCGACCGCGGTCGACGACAGCGTCGTGCTGGCCTGGCCGACCGGCACCTGGCCGCGGCTGGTGCAAAAATTCCCGGCGCTCGCCACCAACACGCTGCAGACGGTCGGCGCACGCCTGCAGGAAACCCACACCCGGGTGCTCGAAATGTCGACCCAGCAGGTCGAGCAGCGCGTCGCGCACGCGCTGCTGCGGCTCGCAAAGCAATCCGGCAAGAAACTCGACCACGGCGTCGAGATCGATTTCCCGATCAGCCGCCAGGACATCGCGCAGATGACCGGCACCACGTTGCACACGGTGAGCCGCATCCTCTCCGGCTGGGAGCAGCTCGGCCTGATCGAAGGCGGCCGCCAGCGGATCATTTTGCGGGAGCCGCACAAGATCTTTGTGCTGGCGGAGCAGAATGCGGGTGGCGGGCAGGCTTGATCTTCTCCCTCTCCCCGTTCTTGCGGGGAGAGGGGCTGCATCCTTGCAAAGGCGGGAGGCCCTTGTGTCACCGCAGTTGTCGGCAAAAGACGAATTTCGGCCCTGCCTCCGTCATCGCATCAGCGGCCTGGTCGAAGGTGAATGTTCGGCTCGTGACGTGCTCCGGATGAAAGGCCCCGCACGCGATGCAGGCCAGCACGCCGGGCAAGACCGATCGCGAGTTCACACGCCCGGTCAGGAATGTCAGCCCCTTGGTGTAGGCGCGGGTGAGCGGCACGGCATTGGTGCGATCCAGAAATATCGTCACGCTCGTCAATACGCCATTCGGTCCGGTCGACTGTATCGCGAACTGGAGTGCGGCATCGCTGCCGAGAGCCAGCACCACGATGTCGAACTGGCGTTCGGCGCTGCGCCCTTCTGCGAGAGCCAGGCGATCCACGGTCGCCCCCATCAACCGGGCTCGCTGGCGGCGGTTCTCATCATCGTCGAGGTAGAGCACCTCGCCAGCCATCAGCGCCACGGCGGCGCCGGCGGCGTACAGGCCGACACTCATCGCACCCAGGCCATCGCTGTTTTCACCGCCGCCGACGACCAGAACCGAGCCGCCCGGTCGCGCCTGCAGGTGCGGTTGGACCGCTCGCCAGCCGTCAGCGATGTTATCCGGGGCACTTGCCGCAACGATCGGATCGACTCCAGCGGGCAATGGCAGCAGCATGTGATCGGCAAAAGGGACGTATATGAGGTCGGAGAGGGCGCCGCCAAACTCCGTTCCCGAGGTTGCCTTCAGCCCATAGGCGGCTCCAAATGGAAAGCTCGAACAGGAATTGGTGAAGCCGCGCTGGCAATTGGCGCACCTGCCGCACGACAGCTGGAACGGCACTGCCACGCGCTCGCCGGGCCTGAAGGGGACCGCCGGGCCGGCCTCGACGACCTCCCCGATGGTCTCGTGGCCGAACGCGAAGGGACCGCGATGCCTGGCAATACCGCGCGCAATGTAGAAGTCGAGATCACAGCGCGCGACCGTGAGCGGTCTGACGATCGCGTCGGTATCAGAGCTGATCCGAGGCGCCGGCACGTCGTGCCATTCGAATTTACCAGGCTCGATGAACGTCAACTGGCGCACGGCCAAAGCTCCGTCAGTGGCGTGGCCCACGGTTGTCGATCTGGACGGGGGAATCGAAATAGATGACTTGGGGGTCGGCCCCGGTTTTGTCCTTGACGTTCGCAGTCCACGCCGGCGTGAACCAGGCCTCGGCCGCCTTGCGATCGCTCCAAAGATACATGCCGCCGTAGCTGTCATCGTTGACGGTGAAGAACTTGGCGAGCAGCCCGGAGATCTTCTGATAGGTCGGGACGGACGCGACGATCAATTGATCGAGCTTGTCGCGCGGCACGCTCGGCGGGCGCTTCGCGATGACGATCGTTGCGACGAGCTTTTCGGAGTTGACCGCCTGGCCAAATGCCGGCGCAAAGGCAAATAGTCCGGTTGCGGCAATCGTGATGACGCTGAGACGACGGTTCATCGGGCAGGCCTCTCGGTTCAGTGGGACTCAGGACCCGGCGCACCCGGCCGGAAACACCTTCGTAGCGAACCGATCCTGTCCGAGCAGCATGAGATCTTTACGCGATTGTTGAGCTGTGCTCAGCTATTGCATGCCCCGGGATGAACTGCCGGCCTATTCCACCTTGCGCGCGTTCGTTGCAGCGGCGCGTTGCGAAAGCGTGCGCGCGGCTGCCGACGAACTCGGAGTTACACCGTCCGCCGTGAGCCACCAGATCAGGATTCTCGAGGACTGGGTCGGCCAACAGCTATTCCTCAGGACGGGGCGCCAGATCCAATTGACCGCAAGGGGGCGAACACTGTTTCGCCGCCTCGACACTGCTTTCCGCACCATCGCCGAGGCGGCCACGACAGCGCGTGCCGGCGCGCGCGACAGATCGTTGCGTATCAGTGCGCTGCCGCTGATCGCATCCAGCTGGCTGATCCCGCGCCTGCAGGGATTTCAAGAGCTGTGTGCAAAGGAAGGAGCGGACGTTGCCATCGAGATCGATACCAGCAACGCGCTTGCCGATTTCGAGACCGACGGCGTCGATGTAGCGATCAGGAGCGCCCATCGGCCGTCGCCGAATCTCATCTCGCACAAGCTGATCGACTTGAGAGCCGTGCCCCTGTGCGCAACGCGTGTTGCGGAAGAGATCAAGCGGCCTTCCGATTTGTCACGCGCGACCTTGATTCATATTTCGGCGAGGCCCGACGGATGGCAAAATTGGCTTGCGGCAAGCGGCAACGCACCGGTTAAACCCAGGTCCAGCCTGTCGTTCGATACCGTGCCCGCTGCCCTGGAGGCAGCGGCGGCAGGTCGCGGGCTCGTTCTTGGTCTCGACCCGATCGTGTGGGACGCACCGATCGCACGGAATCTCGTCATTCCATTTCGTACGAAACGCGTCAGCGCGGGCGCTTTCTTCGTGACCTACCGGCGGCGCGATCAATCGCGCTGGATCGTCAAGAGCTTTACCGCATGGATTCTGCAAGAGATGCAGCAGGACAAGCATCGGCTCCTGGCAAATTCCAGAGACATCGTGCGGAAGCAAAGCCGCGCGCCCTGACCATTTTGGAAAGATCGGGCGTTGCGTCTTCGTTCGGACGGCGGGACGTCGTGAGGCCTCACACCGCGCGGCTGTGCAACTGCTTCGCGGTGTCGAGATGGGCGTCGAAGGCGGCGGCGACGCTGCGCAGGAGGAAGCGGGAGTCGCTGTTGACCGCGAGCTGGTCGCCGTCGAGCTCGACCACGCCGTCCGAGATCAGCGTCTTCAGGCGCGGCGCGGATTGCAGCATCACGGCCGACGCCGTGCCGTGGCGGGCGCAGACTTCGCCGAGATCGACGGCAAAATCGCACATGATGCGCTCGATGATGTCGGCGCGGAGCCGGTCGTCGTCGGTCAGCGCATAACCCTTGACGGTGGCGAGCCGGCCGGCATCGATCGCCTCTGCATAGGTCTCGATGCGCACGTCGTTCTGGACGTAGCCCTGCGGCAGATGCCCGATCGCGCTCGCGCCGAGGCCGATCAGGACGTCGCTGCTGTCGGTCGTGTAGCCCTGAAAATTGCGCCGCAGCCGATGCTGCTCGAAGGCAACCGCCATGGGATCGCCGGGCAATGCAAAGTGATCGAGACCGATCTGCACGTAGCCCGCTTCCTTCAGCGCATTGGCGATCGCGCAGGCCTGGTCGTGCCGCGCGCGGCTAGCGGGCAGGCGAGCCTCCTCGATCTTGCGCTGGTGTTTCTTGAAGCTCGGGACATGGGCATAGCCGAACACCGAGAAGCGATCGGGGCGCAGCTCGAGGCAGCGCTGCACCGTGGCGAGGCAGGAGGCGACCGTCTGGTACGGCAAACCGTAGATCAGGTCGAAATTGACGCCCTTTATGCCGGCCTGGCGCAGATCCTCGGTGACCTTTTTGGTCTGCGCAAAACTCTGCACGCGGTTGATCGCGACCTGCACGGCGGGATCAAAACTCTGCACGCCGAGACTGGCGCGATTGATGCCGGCGAGCGCCAGCGCGTCGGTCATCTCCGATGTCAGCGTGCGCGGGTCGATCTCGACGGCGATCTCGGCCGTCGGCAGCACGAAGAAGGCCTGGCGGATCGCCGCCATCAGCTCGGTAAAAGCTTCCGGCGCCATGATGGTCGGCGTGCCGCCGCCGAAGTGAATGTGCTCGACCTTGATGCGGCGGCCGATCGCTTCAGCGACCAGGGAGACCTCGCGCAAAAGCGTCGCCTGATATTGCGCCACCGGATCCTCGCGGCGGGCGATCTGGGTGTGGCAGCCGCAATACCAGCACATCTTCCGGCAGAACGGCACGTGCAGGTACAGCGAGGCGCTGACATTGGCCGGAATCTCGGCGAGCCATCGTGCATAGACATCAGGCGTCACGGCCGGCGAGAAATGCGGTGCGGTCGGATAGCTCGTGTAGCGCGGCAGGCGTTCCTCGCCATAGGCCGCCGCAAGATCGGTCCTCATTCCAGAATCCCTGCCAAAATCCTTGCCCAAGCCCTTAATGGTCCTCCTCTACCGCCATTCGCGGCGGACGACCTTGCGCTCGGTCAAAGCCGCCGACGACCCAGGCTTGCGCTCGCGCAAAGCGGAATTTGCCGATCCGGTCCATGTTTGAGGCCGGATGACCCGGCCAGGGCGGAGTTTGACCATGGGACTGTTCGTGCTCGATGTCGTGTTGTGGTTGACGGGCATACGCGGTCACATTCCGCGGTTCGACGATTTTCAGCCTGTACCGGCCGTGCCGGTATCCGCCTCGACCCGCCTGATCCGTGCTCTCGCCGCAATGGTCGCGGTCTTCGCCGTGCTGTCGTTCGCGGTCTGGGCGACGGTCTGGTTCGCCATCAGCCTGTTCTAGATTTACCTTGACGCGCGGTCTCGACGCGAACCGGTCTCCACGGTCTCGCCCGGCTGCGCACACAGACGACGCATCCGACACGGTTAACATCGTGTCACCGATCCTGCTCGGGGTGAGGCACCTAAGGAGTGTGCCGGAGGCAAATCCGGCGGATGTTTGTTGCAGCACAAACCGTCTTGCCGGGATCGGCGCAAACTCATCCTCGTGATTAGAACGTTTCAGATGGATGAAGGATGCTTCCGATGTTGACCCGCAGAGCCGCATTGATCAGCGCTGCCGTGACTTCCCTGATGCTGGCCGTCCCCGCTTTCGCCGCAGACGATCTCAAGCTGCCGCGGCAGAAGGTCGAGCTGGTTGCGCCGCCCTTCGTGCACGCGCACGAGCAGGCCACCAAGCAGAGCCCGAAGATCATGGAATTCAAGATGACCATCGAGGAGAAGAAGGTCGTCATCGATGAAAAGGGCACCACCTTCCAGGCGATGACCTTCAACGGTTCGATGCCCGGCCCGCTGATGGTCGTGCACGAAGGCGACTATGTCGAGCTGACGCTGGTCAACCCCGCGACCAACACGATGCCGCACAATATCGACTTCCACTCCGCCACCGGCGCGCTTGGCGGCGGCGAGCTGACGCTCGTCAATCCCGGTGAGCAGGTCGTGCTGCGCTGGAAGGCAACCCGCACCGGCGTGTTCGTCTATCACTGCGCACCGGGCGGCCCGATGATCCCCTGGCACGTCGTCTCCGGCATGAACGGCGCCGTGATGGTGCTGCCGCGTGACGGACTGAACGACGGCAAGGGCCAAGCGCTGAAATACGACAAGGTCTACTACATCGGCGAGCAGGACATGTACGTGCCGCGCGACGAGAAGGGCAACTTCAAGAGCTACGACTCGCCGGGCGAGGCCTACACCGAGACCGAAGAGGTAATGAGAAAGTTGATCCCGACGCATGTCGTGTTCAACGGCAAGGTCGGTGCGCTCACCGGCAAGAACGCACTGACCGCCAAGGTCGGCGAGAACGTGCTGATCGTGCACTCGCAGGCCAACCGCGACAGCCGTCCGCATCTGATCGGCGGCCATGGCGACTATGTCTGGGAGACCGGAAAGTTCTCCAACGCGCCGGAGACCGGGCTCGAGACCTGGTTCATTCGCGGCGGTTCGGCGGGAGCTGCGCTGTACAAGTTCCTGCAGCCGGGCATCTACGCCTATGTCACGCATAACCTGATCGAGGCCGCCAATCTCGGCGCCACCGCGCACTTCAAGGTCGAAGGCAAGTGGAACGACGATCTGATGACCCAGGTGAAGGCGCCTGCCGAAATCCCGGCCCCCAAGATCAACTGACTGAAACCAAGGGGCCGGCTCATCACCGGCCCCTTCTTCTTTTCGGGGGAAGTATCATGTTGATTGCATTCAAATTGAAGGTGGCACTGGCTTGTGTCGCCGGCCTTTCCGGGCCGCTGGCCGTGGGACCACTGGTCTCTGAAGTCGCGAAACACGGCGCAGCGGGCGAACCCGCAATCGTCGAGATAGCCCCCGGCGAATTCACTTACCGTGCGGCCGGCGACTTCACCCGCGGCGGCAAGCAGGCCGAGGCGCCGCTCGTCTCGGTGCGCTTCACGCGTCCGGTTGCGATCATGCGCCATCAGGTTTCTTCCGCCGATTACCAGGCTTGCGTGCAGGATGGTGCCTGCCGCGCGCTCGACCGCGACGTCGCCGTTGCGCTTGACCGCCCCGCGGTGCAGGTGAGCTGGCACGATGCGGACGCCTACGCGAACTGGCTGTCGCGCAAGACCGGCGAACGCTATCGCCTGCCGACCGACGAGGAATGGGCTTATGCGGCCGGCAGCCGGTTCAAGGACGACGGCGGGCCGGTCGATGCCAACGATCCCTCAAAACGCTCTCTCAGCCGCTATGAGCGCGAGTCCGATCGCACGTTCACCGACAACACACCCGATCCGCTCGGCAAGGGCGGCGCCAACGAGCACGGCGTATCTGATATGGCGGGCAACGTCTGGGAATGGACCTCGAGCTGCTTCGTGCGCTCGCGGCAGGACGAGAACGGTAACGCCGGGCGCTCGACCGTCAATTGCGGCGTGCGCATCGCCGAAGGCGCGCACCGCGCCTACGTCACCGACTTCATCCGCGACGCCCGCGCCGGCGGCTGCGCGCAAGGCGTCCCGCCCGCCAATCTCGGTTTCCGCCTGGTGCGGGAGAATTCCTCGTGGGTGGCGAGCGTGTCGGGCCGGCTCGGCAAGGTGTGGTCGGCGAGGTCGTAGGCTCAGACCCGTAGCCCGGGTGAGCCAACGGGTCGGCGCGAAGCGCCGCCCGATGACAGGCCCGCGACACCCGGGAAAGGAGTCCCCGCATATCGCTGCGCTCATGCGGGTTACGACGCCCGGTCAGGTCACCGATTGCCGGAAGGCCATGTAGTCGTTCGCGCAGCGCCCGACCGCCTCCATCTGCGGCACATGCCCGATCTGCTCCATGAGGATCGCCTGCGCGCCCGGAATCAGCCGCTTGAAGGTCTGCATTGCGGACGGCGGCACCAGCCGATCGGAATCTCCCCAAACCAGCAGCGTGGGCGCAGCAATGGCGGGAAGCCGCCTCTCCAGATCGTAGCCCGCAACATCGTCCGCGATCGTCTTGAAGATGCGCTTGTGAAGCTCGTAGTTGGCTGCAGCCCGGCGCCCCAACGCCGTCCAGAGGAAATGCGGCAATCGCGGCACCTTCACCATCGCAAGCTGCATGATGCCGGGCAGGTCCGACGGCGTGCGGCAGCACAGGATGTACTCGCCGCGTCGAAATGCTTCCATCGGAAGCCCGTGTTCGAGGTCGGAGGTCCCCGCAGCCGCGATCAGCCAGAGCGTGGACACCATGTCGGGATAGCTGGCCGCAAAACCCGCGCTGATCCAGCCGCCCATCGAATGGCCGGCGAGATGCACGCGCTGCAAACCAAGGGCCTGGATGAATTGCCTGAGATGTTCGACCTGGGCCTCAATGCCGTAGTCGGCATTATCTGGCTTGTCGCTGTCGCCGAACCCCGGCAGATCCAGCAGGATCACGCGAAATTTCTGCTTCAGCTTCTCGGCGATATCCAGCATCGTGCCGCGGTCGACGCCCATGCCGTGAACCAGCACGAGCGGCTCACCGCTGCCGGCCTCCCAATAGGCGATGTTGAATCCGGGGGTGGCGGCGCGCTTGTCTGCAAATCCACCCGCCTTCAGCCGAAGCGCCAGCAGCCGTCGGGCCGTAAACTCCGGAAAGACATAGTTGAGACAAGCGAGCCCGACCAAAACGACCGCGCCCGCGACGCCAAGATATGTCAGCCACATGCTTGTTTCCCCCGCTCCCACCCAATCGCAGATGACCGCGCTTGACGCAATGTCGCCCTGACCGGTAGCCCGGGTGAGCGAAGCGACACCCGGGGAGAAGTCCCTGCTACGACACTGTGCCGCAAACACTAACCCAACACCGTCACCCTGAGGCGCCGGAGCGTAGCGGATTCCTCGAAGGGCGACGGCCCGGCTGCATCTCGGCCGTTCATCCTTCGAGGCTCACCTTGCGATGCGCTCGCATCGCAAGCCTCGCACCTCAGGATGACGGGACTGGCGGTAATGTCGTTGCGGGAAGGAAAATCAAATCGCCCGCACAAACATGCGAAAACCCGGCGCGTGGTTCTTGCGATGAACCCGGCGTCGACTGGACGCGCTGACCTGATCGTCATGCGCGCCCCATTGCGACAGCCTCAGCTATTCTTCAGCGCGACCCGGAACTCGGCTTCGGTCTTTTCCTTGACCTCGTCGAGGGTGACGCCGTCGGCGAGCTCGATCAGGGCCATGCCGCCGTCGCCGTGCTTGTCGATGGTGAAGACCGCAAGATCCGTCACGACCATGTCGACGACGCGCTCGCCGGTCAGCGGCAGATTGCACTGCTTGAGCAGCTTTGCGCCGTCCTTGGCGGAATGCTCCATCACCACGACGACGCGCTTGACGCCGGCGACGAGGTCCATCGCGCCGCCCATGCCCTTCACCATCTTGCCGGGGATCATCCAGTTGGCGAGATCGCCGTTCTGGGCCACCTGCATGGCGCCGAGGATCGAGAGATCCATGTGGCCGCCGCGGATCATGCCGAAGGAATCGGCGCTGGAGAAATAGGACGTCGAGGGCAGCTCGCTCACCGTCTGCTTGCCGGCGTTGATGAGATCGGCGTCGACCTCGTCCTCATAGGGGAACGGGCCCATGCCGAGCATGCCGTTCTCGCTCTGGAGCGAGACGTCCATGCCGTCCGGGATGTAGTTCGAGACCAGCGTCGGGATGCCGATGCCGAGATTGACGTAGAAGCCGTCGCGCAATTCCTTTGCGGCACGCGCAGCCATTTGTTCACGGGTCCAGGCCATGTGGCTCTCCTGATGTTAGGCCGCAGGACGCGGGCGGGTGTTGCGGAATTCGATGCGCTTCTTGGCGTTGCCGACCTCGATGATGCGCTTCACGAAGATGCCGGGCGTGTGGATGTGGTCGGGGTGGAGCTCACCGGCGGGCACCAGATGCTCGACCTCGGCCACCGTGATCTTGGCGGCGGTCGCCATCATCGGGTTAAAGTTGCGCGCGGTCTTGCGGTAGATGAGGTTGCCCGCGGTGTCGCCCTTCCAGGCGTGCACGATGGCGAGGTCGGCAAACAGGCCGCGCTCCATCAGGTACTTCTGGCCGTCGAACTCCTTCACTTCCTTGCCTTCGGCGATCAGCGTGCCGACGCCGGTCTTGGTGTAGAAGGCCGGGATCCCGGCGCCGCCGGCGCGGATGCGCTCGGCCAGCGTGCCCTGCGGATTGAATTCGAGTTCCAGCTCGCCGGCGAGGAATTGCTGGGCGAACAGCTTGTTCTCGCCGACATAGGACGAGATCATCTTCTTGATCTGCCGGGTTTCCAACAGGCGGCTGAGCCCGATGCCGTCGACGCCGGCATTGTTGGAGACCACCGTGAGGTTCTTGACCCCGGAATCGCGGATCGCATCCGACAGCGCCTCGGCGATGCCGCAGAGACCGAACCCGCCGGACATGATCATCATGCCGTCTTTCAGGATGCCATCGAGAGCCGACTTGGCGTCGGGATAGACCTTGTTCATGCAGCAAACCTTGGCTGAAGGGGCGTGTTATTGGCCGGAGTATTAGGCGAAATGGTCGGAAGCCGTCAATGTTACGGGCTTCACCGGCGCCGCCCCTGTGGTAGAGGTGCCCACGCCGTGGGCATAACCGCCATCGCGGCCTTGAAAGCGACAAGAAAACCCATCAAGTTGCGGGGGTTGGGCGAGGGGCGCGCTGGTTTCCCGCAACCGCCCCTTTCGGCCACCGACAACCAAACCCGATCAGGACATGCCATTGACGATGGCCCAAGGAATGAAGCGCCTGGGGACGCCGATTGCGGCGCTGCTCGGCGTGGTGCTGATCGCCCTGATCGCGACCTCCTGGCTGATCAACCGCGACGCGCTGCGCAACGCGGTGGAAGCCCAGATTCGCGCCGTCACCGGCCTCGAGCTGACGGTCGCCGGGTCGATCGACATATCGGTGCTGCCGGCAAGCTATGTGTCGTTCCATGACGTCGGCCTCAAGGGCGGCGGCAATGCCGGCGACCCTGCTCTTCACGTCGACGTGCTCACCGCGAATCTGAGGCTGCTGCCGCTGCTGCTGCAGCGGTTCGAGATCGCCGACCTGATGCTGCTGCGGCCAAAAATCCGCGTCGCGCTGGAGCCGAACGGCGAGAGCAACTGGACGCCCTTCATCCAGACCATCGCGCGCACCATGAAACCCGGCGCCGACAACCAGGTCTCGTTCTCCGAGATCAGGATTTCGGACGGCGTGCTCAACTACGAAGACACAGCAAGCCACGCGACCGAAAAATTCGAGGACATCGACCTGTCGCTGGCCTGGCCCTCGATCTCGCGCTCCTTTGCCGCGACCGGACAGTTCGACTGGCGCGGCGAGCGCGTCGACGGCGCGATCAGCTTTGCCGATTTCGCCGCGGCCCTGTCCGGCGACCGTTCGGGCCTGAAGGCGCGGATCGTCAGCGCGCCGCTCAAGGTCGCCTTCGACGGCAGCGTCGCCAACCGCACCAGCCCGATGATGGAAGGCACGCTCACGATCGACAGCCCGTCCTTGCGCAACGCGCTGCGCTGGACCGGGCAGCCATCGCCTGCGAGCGGCGGCTTCGGCCGCTTCGCGCTGAAGGCGCGTGCCAATGTGGTGGGCGCCTCGATCGCGCTCACCAATGTCAATGTCGAGCTCGACGGCAATGTCGCCGAAGGCGTGATGACCTACGCCAATAACGGAAGGCAGACCCTGCAGGCCACGCTCGCCGCCGACGCGCTCGACTTCACGCCCTACATCTCGACCTTCCGCCTGCTCGCCAGCGGCGCGCGCGACTGGAACCGGCAATTGTTCGATCTCAACGCGCTGCTTGCGACCGATCTCGACATGCGCCTGTCGGCCGCGAAGCTGACGGTCGGGCCGTCAAAGCTCGGCCGTACCGCGATCGGCGCCAACTTGCGCAACGGCACGCTGGCGTTGTCGGTCGGCGAAGCCCAGGTCTATGGCGGCATCGCCAAGGGCTCGTTCAACATCATCCGCTCCGACAGCCAGGCCGACGTCAAGGCGCAATTCCAGTTCACCGATGTCGATTTGCAGGCCTGCGCGACCGAACTGTTCGGCGTCAACAAGCTGAGTGGCCGCGGCAATATCAGCGTCGCACTGGTCGCCTCCGGCTCGAGCCCGTTTGGCCTCGCAAGCTCGCTCGACGGCACCGCCACCGTGACCGGACAGAACGGCGCGATCTCCGGCTTCAATGCCGAGCAGCTCCTGAAGCGGCTGGAGCGGCGGCCGCTGTCCGGCGGCGGCAACTTCCGCAACGGCTCGACGCCCTACGACAAGCTCAACATCGCCGTGAAATTCTCAGACGGCATCGCGACCGCGCAGGACGTCCGCATCGAGGGACCCTCGGCCAAGATCACGCTGACCGGAACGGCCTCGGTGCCGGCGCGCGAATACGACATGAAGGGTGTCGCGAGCCTCAACGCCACCTCGGGCTTCGAGCTGCCCTTCGTGGTGCAGGGCCCGTGGGACGATCCGCTGATCTTCCCCGATCCGGAAAGCCTGATCCGCCGCTCGCCGGCGTCGGCGCCGCTGCTCGACGCGGTGAAGGACCGCAAGACCCGCGACGCCGTGCGCTCCGTGCTCGAACGCTTCACCGGCGGCAAGCCCGCGCCCGATGCGGCGCCGGTGCCATCGGCGGAAAACGGCAAAGAGAACGCCAAGGACAACGCCAAGTCAAACTAGCAAGTCCAACTAGGGTGCGGCAACTCGCGCCGCAGCCTGCCATTTGCCAATTGATCCCAAGCGCGTCGTCAGGCGGCCGATTGCGTCGTCGCAATCCAGCTCTCGTCCTGCACCATTGCTGCCGCGGGAATCTTCGATGCGGCAGCGAGCCTGGGAGTGCTGCTCTGTCCCAATTCACGGTCCAGCACCTCGCGGTCGCAGGCATTCTCCCACAGCGAGACGGCGATCGATGCGACGCAGTTGCTGATCATGCTGGTCAGCGCGCGCGCCTCCGACATGAAACGGTCGATGCCGATCAGCAGCGCGACGCCGGTGACGGGCAGATCCGGCATGACGGAGAGAGTTGCGACGAGCGCGACGAAGCCGCTGCCGGTGACACCGGCCGCCCCCTTGGACGTCAGCAGCATCAGCCCGAGCATCGCCGCGATCTGTCCCCATGACAGGTGAATGTCGCAGGCCTGGGCAATGAAGATGGACGCCAGCGTGAGATAAATGGCGCTGCCATCGAGATTGAAAGAGTAACCCATCGGCAGCACGAGCCCTGACACGCCCTTCCGGCATCCGAGCTGCTCCAGCTTGCGCAAGGCGCCAGGCAGCGCCGGCTCCGACGATGAGGTGCCGAGCACGATCAGCAGTTCTTCCTTGAAGTAACGGATGGTCTTCCAGAGGCTGAAGCCATTCAGTCGCGCCAGCGTGCCGAGCACGACGACCACGAAGAACGCGCAGGCGATGTAGAATGTCAGGATCAGCAATCCGAGCGAGCCTATCGATCGAATGCCGTAGCGGCCCACCGTGAACGCCATGGCGCCAAAGGCGCCGAGGGGAGCCAGCTTCATGATGAAGCCGAAGGCCACAAACAGCACGTGTGAAAACGAGGCGACCGCCTTCGTCACCACCGCACCGTCGTCGCCGGCGCGGCTGAGCCCAAAGGCGACCAGGATCGAGACCAGCAGGACCGGCAGCACTTCACCATCGGCGAAGGCTCCAAAGAAGGAATGCGGAATGATGTGCAGCATGAAGTCCGCAAACCCGGACGTCGCCGCCTGTTTGGTGTATTTCGCGGCCACCGACGGATCGAGGGTGTTGACGGCAACATGCATGCCGACGCCCGGCTGGATCAGCGAGACGGCGATCAGTCCAGCCAGCAATGCGAGCACGGTCAGCAGGTAGAACAGCGCCATGGATTTCACCAGCGTACGGCCGACCTCGCGGGAATCGCTAATACTGTTGATGCCGCTCACGATGGTGCAGAAGACGATCGGCGCGATCATCATCTTGACCAGCTTGACGAAGCCGTCTCCGAAGGGCTTCAGCGCAGCGCCGAACTCAGGCCAGAAATGACCGGCGAGGACACCGAGCGCGAGACCGATCAGCACCTGGACGTAGAGGATACGGTAGAATGGCTTGCGTGCCTCGACGTTCGGAGACCCAGCCAGCGTCTGCGTGTGCATTCTCGTTTCTCCCATGGTTCTGATTTTGGCTTTGATTTTTATCGATGGCTTGAAGGCGGATAGAGTTCAGGCCGCCAGGATTGAATGAGGCACGTGCGCTCGCCGAGCGAAGACGTGACCCTGGAAAATTCGACGGGCCGTCCGTTGCACCCGGGCAACCGGGCCTGGCTCCAGCCGAACCACGAGCTGGCCGGAGGGATGGGCGAGCGTGATCGGCACCGGCGGCGCCAGCGCTCCGACCATCTCTGCCGCGATCGTTCCCGGCGTCACACAGGCCGTCGCGATCGCGACCGCGCCGGTCACCGCCAACGCGCTGTGGCAATCGTGCGGCATGAAGTACCGCGTGTGCAACGTCGCTTCCGTCGCGGGAGCAATCAGGACCGGCTTCGGAATCACCATGGACGCTGAATTTGGAAAGCCCATCCGGCATCCGGCCTCGATGCGCAGGTTTTCGAGCCGGGCGCGGAAGCCGCTGTCGGCGAACGCCGAAGGTGCCTCGCGGCCGGTCCAGCCCAGATCCGCCGCGCGGACCAGCATGACGGGCATCGCTGCGTCGACGCAGCTCACGTCGATCCCATCGATGCGATCGACCGGCCGTCCCGTCGGCAGCAGGCGACCGGTGCGTGCGCCGGCCGCGTTGGGGAACGACAGTTCGATGGGCGCGGCCGTTCCCGGCACGCCGTCGATCCGCGCCTCGCCTTCATAGGTCACCCGCCCGCCCGGGGTGGCGACCGTCGCATCAATCAGCTTGCCGGTGTTGACATTGTGGATGCGCACCTGGGTGCGATCTGCGGCAGCGGCGACCAGGCCGGCTTCGATTGCGAACGGCCCCACCGCCGCCAGCATGTTCCCGCAGTTCGGCGAGGTATCGACGATCCCTTCACGCACCCGCACCTGGGCGAACAGATAATCGACATCGGCACCGGGCACCGATGCCGGTCCGATGATCGCGACCTTGTTGATGACGGCATTGCCGCCGCCGATGCCATCGATGCCCAGATCGTGCCCGCCCCCCATCACCGACAACAGGACCGCATCGCGCGCGCTGGGATCGGCCGGGAGATCGCTGGCCAGGAAAAACGGCCCGCGCGAGGTTCCGCCGCGCATGACCACGCAGGGAATGGCAATCTGATCGTTCATGGAACCCGTCCGTTCGAGATGTCTTCGCCGGACCTGACAGTCTCTCGACGCCACTATTTTGTAAAATGCAAATATCTGATGTATTATTTCGATATTAGGAATAATGGAGCCTGGCCCCGTGAACGCAGAACTGCTCGACCTCAAGGCCTTCATCACGGTTGCGGAGACGGGAAGCTTCGTCCGGACCGCCAAGGCACTCAACCTGTCTCAACCGGCGCTCAGCCGTCGCATTCAGAAACTGGAAGAAAGCCTCGGTGCGCCGTTGCTCGAACGCTCGACGCGTCACGTCAACCTCACCATGACCGGGCGGGATCTCCTGCCGAAGGTGCGCCGGCTCATCGACGAGTTCGAGACTTCGGTGCTCGCGATCCATGACATCGGCGCGCGAAGCTCGGGTTTGGTCTCGGTGGCCGCGGTGCCGACGGCGGTGTTCTACTTCCTGCCGCGCGCGATCGGCCGCTTCGCCGAAGCTTATCCGCGCATTCGCATCCGGATTCTGGACATCGGCGCCAATGAGGGACTGGAAGCGGTCGCGCGCGGCGAAGCCGACTTCGGCATCAATTTCATCGGCGCTTCGCATGCCGAAATCGAATTCGAGAAACTCGTCGAGGACCCCTTTGTCCTGGCCTGCCGCCATGACCATCCGCTGGCATCGCGCAAACAGGTGAGCTGGTCGGAGATCGCGCCGCACCGCGTCATCACCGTCGGCCGCAACAGCGGCAATCGCGCGCTGATCGACAATGCGCTGGCGCGACACGGCCAGCAGCTCAACTGGGCCTACGAAGTCTCTCACCTCTCCGGCTCGCTTGGTCTGGTCGAGGCGGGGCTGGGCATTGCCGTGCTCCCGAGACTGGCGACCCCCGCCGCCGGCCACCCGATCATTCACACCGTACGGCTGATCGAGCCGGAGGTGTCGCGGACGATCGGAATCGTGCGCAGGCACGGGGCGACGTTGTCTCCTCATGCCAGCCAGTTCCTCAAGATGCTTCTCGACGCGTGGCGCTCGCCGCCGCGCTCTGGCGCGGTCAGGGCGCAGAAGGCGAATTGATCGACATGAATTGATGCGTCGATTAAATCAATTCGCGCGCTGCGCATGATTTACCCACGACCTTGGTCTGACAACATGCCGCTAGATCGCACTTGCGGCATGCGCTAGTGTTTTATCCAACCGGTTAAAAGATCGGTGGATTGAGGGAGAAAAACGTGAGATCCAAGGTTATTGGCGCAGTTTCGCTGGCAGTTGCAGCAGTCGGGCTGTTCGCAGTCACTGCACCCGCATTCGCCCAGCAGAAAACGATTACGATCTGGTGGGGCAAGGGCTTTTACAAGTCCGAGGACGAAGCGCTCGCCGAGACGATCAAGAAATTCGAAGCCAAGACCGGCATCAAGGTCGAATTGTCGCAATATGCGATTCAGGACATGATTCCGAAGACGGTCGCGGCGCTCGATTCCGGGACCGTGCCTGACGTCGCCTATGCCGACACCTATGACGTGCAGGTGCAGGGCAAGTGGGCCTATGAGGGCAAGCTCGAGGACCTCTCCGACATCATGAAGCCGATCGAGGGTCGGTTCGTGCAGAACACGCTGGATGCGTCGATCCTCTATGACGACGTCGCCAAGAAGAAGGCCTATTACGGCTTCCCGCTGAAGCAGCAGAGCATGCACGTCCAGATCTGGAACGACATGCTGGAGAAGGCCGGCTTCAAGCAGAGCGACATTCCCAACAAGTGGGAGGACTACTGGACCTTCTGGTGCGACAAGGTGCAGTCGGGGATCCGCAAGGCGACCGGCCAGCGCATCTACGCGGTGGGCCAGCCGATGGGCGTGGAATCGACGGACAGCTTCCAGTCGTTCTACACCTTCATGGACGCCTATCACGTCAAGCTGGTCGACAACGACGGCAAGCTGCTGGTCGACGATCCCAAGGTTCGCGAGAACCTGATCAAGGCGATGAAGGACTACACCGACACCTATATCCGGGGTTGCTCGCCGCCCTCCTCCACGACCTGGAAGGATCCCGACAACAACGTCGCCTTCCACAACAAGACCATCGTGATGACCCACAATTTCACGATCTCGATCGCGGCGAAATGGTTCGAGGACTCGGGCAACCAGACCCTGACCCCCGAACAGCGCGCGGCCGGCAAGAAGGCGTATGAAGAAGACATCATCACGTCTTCCTTCCCGAAGGCGCCGGACGGCTCGACCATCCAGTACCGCTCCGACGTCAAGACCGGGCTGATCTTCAAGGCGGCCAAGAACAAGGCCGAGGCGAAGCAGTTCGTCGCCTTCCTGCTCGAGGAAGAGAACGTCCGCCCCTATATCGAGGGCGCGCTCGGCCGCTGGTTCCCGGTGACCAAGGAAAGCCAGGAAAGCCCGTTCTGGCAGGCCGACAAGCATCGCAAGGCGGTCTACACCCAGTTCAAAGGCGGCACCGCCGCGTTCGACTTCACCAAGAACTGGAAGTTCACCATCCTGAACAACGAGAACGCCTGGGCCAAGGCGATGAACCGCGTGGTCAGCGAGAAGGTGCCGGTGGACAAGGCGGTCGACGAGCTGATCGCCCGCATCAAGCAGGTCGCGGGCTGATCCCGGACTGATATAGATGTATGCTATTACCGGTCGCGGACCTCCGCGGCCGGTTGCTTTCGGTGGGTAAGCGATATGGCGATCACACTTTCCGGTTCAGACACAATCCCGGCTCCTCCCCTGTCCTCGCGCCTGACGACGCAGCAGGTCTGGGGCATTTTGCTGCTCGCGCCCTATCTGCTCGTCTTCCTTGCCTTCGTCGTCTATCCCGTCTGCTACGGGCTGTACCTGGCGCGCGATCCGCAAAACTATGTCGCGCTGTACAACGACCCGATCTTTGCGCGCGCCGCGGTCAACACGCTGATCTTCCTGGTCATCGGCATCAACGTGAAGATGCTGATCGCGCTGTTCCTGTCCGGCTTCTTCGCCCAGCAGCGTCCCTGGATCAAATGGCTGTCGGTGATCTTCATCCTGCCCTGGGCGGTGCCGTCGATCCCGACCATCCTGTCTGTGCGTTTCATGCTCAATCCCGAATGGGGCATGATCAACCACTACATCTTCGCGTTGACCGGTGACGACGGCCCGAACTGGCTGAACGATCCGACGGTGGCGCTGACCATGGCGATCGGCGTGCACATCTGGAAGTCGCTGCCGTTCTGGACGCTGATCCTGCTGACCGGCCGGCTTGCCATTCCGCACGATCTGTACGAGGCATCCGAAGTCGACGGGGCCAACCCGTGGCAGAAATTCCGCTTCATCACCTGGCCGTCGATGCAGACGCTCTACGTCACCTGCACGCTGCTCTCGATGATCTGGACGCTCGGCGACTTCAACAGCGTCTACCTGCTCACCGGCGGCGGCCCGGCCGACCTCACGCACGTGCTGTCGACGCTCGGTATCCGCTATCTCCGGCTCGACCAGCTCTCGCTCGCGATGGCCTCCATCGTCGTCGCGATGCCGCTGGTGCTGCCGCTCGTGTATTTCATGATGAAACGGTTGTCGCGATGAAGCTTCCCACCCTCCGCGAAGTCGGCACCGAGGCCAAGCTGCTGCTGATCGGCATCCCGGTCTTCATCTGGACCATGGTTCCGATCTACCACATGTTCCTGTTCGCGATCTCGCCGAAGGAGGACGCGTTCTCGGGCAAGCTGTGGCCGGATCATCCGACGCTGCACAATTTCCACATCGTGTTCTACCAGGAGCACTATTTCCTGCGCGACTTCTGGATCCAGTTCTGGAATTCGACGGTCATTGCGCTGGCCGCCGGTGCGCTGACCCTGTTCATCGCGACCGCGGCCGCATTCTCGATCTCGCGGCTGCGGGTGCCCGGTGGCCGCTGGGTGATGAACCTTGCCCTGTTCACCTATTTCATCCCGGCGGCGTTCCTCGCCGTGCCGATGTACCGCACCATGGGCAATTACGGCCTGCTCAACAATCACTGGTCGCTGATCCTGGCCATGGTGACGATCGCCTCGCCTTACGCGATCTGGGTGCTGAAGCAGGCGTCCGACAAGCTGCCGGTGGAGCTCGACGAGGCCGCCGTGATGGACGGCGCGACCACGCTGCAGTTGTTCCGCCTGGTCTATGTGCCGCTGATGATGCCGTCGCTGGTCGCGATCGGAACTTATGCGGTGCTGCTCGCCTGGAACGAATATCTCTACGCGTTCCTGCTCCTGTCCAAGGACACCAATCTCACGCTGCCCGTGGCGCTCGGCAACTTCCTCGCCGCCGACGACTCGCCGTGGGAGCTGTTGATGACCACCGGCTTCATCTATGCGCTGCCGCCGGCCGCGATCTACTACGCTTTCAAGCGCTACATGGTGGGCGGGCTCACGGCGGGTGCGGTGAAGTCCTGACGCTGCAGGACGCATCGCGTCGCCGCAAGCATCACGCTTGGCCGACGCCGTGGACAATTGCGGGTTGTCCATGCCTGCTTTAACCTGCGGGCCTCATTGCGGGCCCGCCACATGCGCAGCAACGATGCGATTCATCTCGGACTGATCCTGCTGGCGCTTGCCGCGGCCTATGTCGTGCCATTCGAGCTTTTGCTGCTCGCCTATGTCGTGCTCGGTCCGGCGCATTATTTCACCGAGATCTCGTGGCTGCACGATCGCAGCTACTTTCTGCCTCACCGCGGCATCGCCATCGCGCTCGCGCTCGTCGCGGTGGCCGCCGCCCTGATCGACAACGCCTCGTGGTTCGGCTTCGCGATGTGGGGCGCGCTGGTGATCTGCGCGATGCTGGCGGCGACCACCACCGCGATCGAGAGCATGCTGCTGTTCATCGTGGCGATCGCGTTGTCGGCGATCATGTACTCGAGCGGATCCTCGCTCGCGGTCATCGGCATCCTGATTCCGACCCTGATCCACGTCTCGCTGTTCACGCTGATCTTCATGGCGCTCGGCGCCTACAAGTCCGGCAGCCGTACGCAGGCCGCGCTGGTGGCCGTCTACCTGCTTTCGATCGCAGCGATCCTGCTGCTGCCGCCGACTGCCGACATCCGAATTGCGAGCTTCGCCCGGGTCGGGCAGGACTATTTTGGCAATGTCGGTCCGGCATTGGGCCGGCTGTTCGGCGTGCCCGGCCTCGTGCTCGACACCCGCCTGACGAGCCTGCTCGCCTTCGTCTACACCTACCACTACCTCAACTGGTTCATCAAAGCGGACGTGATCCGCTGGACGGCGGTCCCAAAAGCGCGGCTCGCAGCGATGGTCGTCGCCAGCACCGCGTCCACCGCGCTGTATTTCTACGACTATGCGTTCGGCTTCACCTTCCTGCTGGCGCTGAGCCTGGTCCACATTCTGCTCGAGTTTCCGCTCAACAGCCTCGCCCTGCGCCAGCTCGGCGCCGCGATCCAGGGCGCCGTGCGCGCGCGGCAAACCAATAACGTCACGGCCACAGCGACCCGCCCAGCCGGCACGCGCGCTTCGAAGCGCGCGCCGCGGTCGCGCTGATCATCCCTCGGCGCGCTTTCGCCTGTAAGCAAGCAGCAGCGCGATCAGCGAGCCCAGGAAATAGCCGGCAGTCGCGCCCGAAATGGCGCGGCCGACGATGAAGGCGAGCGCACGCTCGCTGGCGCTGATCGCCGAGATCACGCTGACGGTATATTGCAGCGAGAACACCACGAGGTTCCGGACCAAGGCAAAAATGCTGCCAGGGCGGATGATCTCGCCGGTGACATGGTCCACGTCGAACGGCCGCGGCGTCAGCACGCCGAGCGGCAGCAGCGCCAGCGCGGCAGCAGCCCAGGCGACGACCGGCCATGCGCTGTCCAAATGGCCAAAGCCGATCCGCGAGATACCCCAGACGATGAACACCACAGGCACGATCAGCGCGCGCCAGATCTTTGTCTTGCGCGGCTGCATCGATTTGATGCCCTGCCAGACCAGATAGGCGAGCAGGAACCAGACCCAGACCGGGGTGTGAATCACAATCTGGTAGGCAAGTGTCATCATCGCTCCAGTCCTTCAGAGCGGCGCCGCGCTCTCGCCCTGCGAGCTCGACAGCTTTGACGCCAGCGACGCCAGCACGATGACGATAGCGATCAGGCCGATCACCAGCGTGCAGATGGCGTTGATCTCGGGCTTTACGCCCAGCCGCACCTCGGAATAGATCCGGATCGGCAGCGTCGCCGAGCCGGGACCGGTGGTGAAGCTCGCGATCACGAGGTCGTCGAGCGACAGCGTGAAGGCCAGCATCCAGCCGGCGACGATCGCAGGCGCGATCAGCGGCAACGTCACCGACAGGAAGGCGCTTACGGGATTGCAGCCGAGATCCATCGCGGCTTCCTCCAGCGAGCGGTCGAGCGAGCCGAGGCGCGACTGCACCACGACGGCAACGAAACACATGGTGAGCGTGGTGTGCGCAATCGTCACCGTCCAGAAGCCGCGCTCGGCGTTGAGCGCCACGAACAGCAGCAGCAGCGACAGGCCGGTGATCACCTCCGGCATGACCAGCGGCGCATAGAGCATGCCCGAAAACAGCGTGCGGCCACCAAACCGTTCGCCCCGCGACAGCGCGACCGCAGCCAGCGTGCCGAGCACGGTGGCGATGCTGGCCGAGGCGACCGCAACCCGCAGGCTCATCCAGGCGGCCTCGATCATGGCGCGGTCGTTGAAGAACTCGACATACCAGCGCAGCGACCAGCCGCCCCAGACGGTCACCAGCCGCGAGGCGTTGAATGAGTAGATCACGAGGATCACGATCGGCAAGTATAGGAAGGCGAGCCCCAGCACGAGCGAGGCGATGTTGAAGCGGGAAAGCCGGTTCAGCTTGCGCATCTCAGCGCCCCTGTTCCAGTTGCCGGCGCTGCAGGCGCTCATAGAGCAGGAGCGGCAGCAGCAGCACGACCAGCAGAACGATGGCCGCGCTCGAGGCCACCGGCCAGTCCTTGTTGGTAAAGAATTCGAGCCACAGCGTCTGCCCGATCATCAGCGCGTTCGAACCGGCGAGCAAATCCGGGATCACGAACTCGCCGACGATCGGGATGAAGCACAGCAGCACGCCGGCGCCGACGCCGGGCAGCGACAGCGGAAACGTAACCAGCCAAAACACCTGCCAGGGCGGCGCGCCGAGATCGCTTGCGGCCTCCTCCAGCGCCGGCTCCATTTTTGCGAGCGTCGCATAGAGCGGCAGGATCATGAACGGCAGATAGGAATAGACGATGCCGATATACATCGCGGTGTCGGTCGAGAGCCACACCACGGGCGCGCTCACCACATGCAGCACCAGCAGGATTTTGTTGAGCAGGCCATCGTGCTGCAAAATGTTGATCCAGGCATAGATGCGGATCAGGAACGAGGTCCAGAACGGCACGATGACCAGCACCATCGCCACCGCCTGCCAGCGCTTTGGCAGCCGCGCCATGCCGTAGGCGATGGGGTAGCCGATCAGGAGCAGGATTGCGGTCGCGGTGACGGCGACGGTGACGCTGCGCACGTAGGCGTAGATGTAGAGATCGTCGGAGCCGAGCAGCTTGAAATTGTCGATCGAGAGCGCTGCGAACGCCGCCCGGATTGCGTCCCACCCTGCGGTCAGGTCGAACACCGGCTCATAAGGCGGCTGCGCGATCGCGGTCTGCGACAGGCTGATCTTCAGCACGAAGGCGAACGGCACCAGGAAGAACAGCACCATCCACACATAGGGCGCGATCGCGGCGAAGCGTGCCGGCCGCGCAAAGATGCGGCGCGCGCTCATTGGTCCAGCACCAGGCAGTCATCGGGCGTGAACCAGGCCACGACGTGCTGATCCAGATGAAAGGTGTCGCTGTCGAGCCGCGCGGTGTTGGCCATCGACGATTGCACCACGGCGCCGGTCGCGAGCTTCACCTTGTAGGAGGTCGCGCCGCCGAGATAGCAGACGTCAGTGACGACGCCCTCAAGCCGGTTGATCGCACTCTCGTGGCCGGGATCGTTGACGGGACCGCGGCGCGACAGCTTGACCTTCTCGGGGCGGATCGCGACCGCCAATTTCGTCTTGTCGCGGGGCTCGCGCGGCTCAGCCACCACCAGCGTTCCGGCATCGCGGGTCGCGATGCTGAGGCGATGGCCGTCCTGCGACTGCACCTCGCCATCGAACAGATTGATGTCACCGACGAACTCCGCGATCCAACGCGAGCGCGGCGTCTCGTAGAGCTCGCGCGGCGGCGCGACCTGGACGAGTTGGCCGGCGTTCATCACGCCGATTCGATCGGCCATCGTCATCGCCTCCTCCTGGTCGTGGGTGACGATGACAAAGGTCATGCCGAGCCGGCGCTGCAGGGCCATCAGCTCGCCTTGCGTGCTCTCGCGCAATTTCTTGTCGAGCGCGGCCAGGGGCTCGTCGAGCAGGAGAACCTGCGGCCGCCGCGCCAGCGAGCGGGCCAGCGCCACGCGCTGCCGCTGACCGCCGGAGAGCTGGTCTGGCTTGCGCTTCTCCAAACCCTCGAGTTTTACGAGCGCCACCATCTCCGCGACACGGGTCGCGATGTCGGCGCGCGCCATGCCGGCACGCTTCAGGCCGAAGGCGATGTTGTCGTAGACCGTGAGATGCGGAAACAGCGCGTAGTTCTGGAACATCATGTTGATGGGCCGCTCATGCGGCAGCGCCTGCGCGATGTCGCTGCCGGCGAGCAAAATGCGACCCGCATCCGGCGCCTCGAAGCCGGCCAGCATGCGCAAGAGCGTGGTCTTGCCGCAGCCGCTCGGGCCCAGCAGGGCAAAGAACTCGCCGGCCTTGATGTCGAGCGACACGCCGTCGACGGC